>JAGXOC010000061.1 GCA_019894665.1 Candidatus Thorarchaeota archaeon | reverse complement strand
TCACAACCTTGTACATTCTGAACTTCACAGAATCGTTCAGTATGCTCCAAAGATTGTTGAGCCTCGAGGCGAGGTCAAGAGTGAATTGGACATCTGGAAAGGAATTGCTGAAAGACTAGGGTTTGGAAAGTACTTCCAACTGACTGAGATTGATGCAATCAAATCGGCTCTTCAAAGTGAAGATTGTGAAGAAATCAGTCTGGAGAAACTCATCGAGAGACCCGAAGGAATCAGAACCAGAAGTCAGGGCATCCCGTTCTTTGATAGAAAATTCAACACCAAAACAGGAAAGGTGGAACTCTACTCACTAGAACTGAGGGGTCTTGGATACGACCCACTTCCATTCCATGAAGAGCCACAAGAGAGTCCAATTTCAACTCCAGAGATCTTTGAAGAGTACCCTTTAATCATGATTACTGGCCGACTTCGAGAACGTTTGCATTCGCAATATACTACAGTCAAAGTCGGAGGTTCTGTCAAGAGTTACGCTCACTGTACAACTTGCAAGAAGTGCGTCGAAGAGTGTCCTGAAGAAGCTATCACTTTAACTCAACCAAGCACCAGTCTGATGCAACGTGATGTGGAACAGGCACCCCAAGATCAAGCCAAGCTCAGAAAGAAGCTTGGCGAGCTAGTTGGAGGATTGGCTGTACAGGTGACTAATGAGAAGCTCGATATCCCCGAGGACATCACAGGTCTCCTTGTTCCAGTATGGGACACGACAAAATGCATTGGATGTCGAGAGTGCGAGATTGATGTCTGTCCTTATGATGTCGTGACTGAGTCCATCAAGATGCCAACTAAGAAAGAAGCAGGTATGCATAGAGCATTCCTCAGGATGCATCCTCAAGCAGCTGAGAGCATTGGTCTAAATGATGGAGATCGAGTTGATGTCGAGTCAAAAAGAGGATCGGTAAAGAAGATGAAGCTCGTTCTGACATCAGATATTGATCAGCGAGTTGTTTGGTCATCAGATGGCTGGTGGCAGGATGATGGGAACATCAATCTACTTACTGAGGATTGCCATAGTGCTTTCGGTCACACACCTGGATTCAATTCAGTTCTAGTGCGAGTGAAGAAGACTTCGCTGGACTGATTGAAAGACTTCTCCGTTAGAATGTCTTATGATCCGATGACGGCGGCCAGAGACCTAATGCCTGACGAGTTGCTACTATCTCCCCAAGATGATACGCATTATGTTGACCAAAGACCATCAGGGCTCTGAAGGCTGGAACTTTTGGCCAAGAGGGCAAAGCCTCAAGGGATTCGATATTCTCAGCCATCCCGTATGCTTCATCAATTCCAGATTTGAACCTCTGAACAAGCTCATCCCAATTCGTTCCATCCTTCGAAAGTTCCTTGGGCCAGCTTAGATCGTTGCTTTTTGGCCAATCAACATCCGTTTTGCCTCTTAATGCCTCAAGCATTAGATCTTGCCAAAACACGATGTGATGCAATATGTGCCAGCAAGAGTGTTCACTATTCTCAGGCACCTTCGCAGCCATCTCGAGAGTAAGATTCTCGAGAGCAACCAACGGATTGACGTGTATATGTTCTCCCTTGATTGAGTTCTTCAGGGACGCAGTCATGATTCCGAACATACTAAAACATTGTAGAAGTCCTAAATGAATCTAATCGTAGTACTCATATGTGTAGGTCAAGACCCTGATTATGTACACGTACTTTCTCAATCCGAAGATTTATGTTCACGAACACACATCATAGAATATCTTCTTGAACATAGTTCAGGAAGTGTGTTCATGGAAGAAAACTTGGATTCTACAAGGAAAAGTCGTAGCGACACTAGAGGAAAGGGTCCCCGGGTCCATTTACATACTACGATATCCTCTTCAACTCGGGATATGCTAAATGAAATCAGTGGGGAGTCGGGCCGTATCAACGACGCGCTTGAAGATGCAATTCGGTACTACATGAAACGGCGAGATCTACCAGACTGTGACACCTGTGAAGACAAAGCGACATCCAAGTTACTGTCATCTCTTGTGACTACTGCGGAGATGGGACTAACCAGCTCAGAATTTCTTGAGGCTTTCATGAACCTTGGTCACGGCAGTCAATCCTCAAAGGAATTTATAGAGAACATCTCAAGAATTGGTATTCAGCACACAAAGCTTCTACGTGGACTAGGCGTGATCGAGAGTGACACCTGGAAGAACACCTACGAAGCCTTTTCTGAGCATATCAAGTTGCTTGAGAAAATAGGAATATTGAGATCGGCTGAATTCTTCCCAGAAAGAAACACTGTCCTCGGAACAGTGAAGATGCTGCGGAATATCCCAGAGGTTATCATCCTCTTCCTGCTTTCAAGTTGGGATGAAGCTGGATACACTGTGGATGTCGAAATCATCGCAGCGAATAAAATCAGCATTCATTGGTTGGATGATAGAGAGTTCAGAATCAAGAAAGAGGATCGGAACCAACGTATCTTTGGTGCATGGAAGGAAAAGAGGGAGGAACTGCTAATGAAATCCGGGAGGGCTGGAAATGCAACACTTCCAGCGCCACTTCTCGATTGGATGATAACTCATACAATCGATGACCCAATGACTGAGAAGACACTCATCGGTATTCGGAACTCTGGACCTCAATATACACCATCCAAACCAGGCGGTGAGCTATCGGTTTTGGACCATGTCCAAAGAGCATCACTGAACATCACTTCTACAGGACTCCTTGAGAGATGTGATGTGAAGTTAGATGGTGATCTTGTCAAAGTCCAACTGGGCGCTAGGAGATCGTCTTTCAAGGATATCGCCATCAAGCTTTTCCTGAACTTACTCGCTCTAGACAAGGTTGAGGAGATATCCCGGGAAGAGGGAGAGTCCACTGCAGTGTTGTATTTTGGACACCGGATGTTACCGTAGTGAAATCAGACTTCAGTATAGAAAGTCTATTCCTAGATCTGTAACTTCTTTCTTCACTTTGTGGTAAATGTCAAAACATTCCTTAGATGGTTCACCTGTCAATGGATCACAGCAATCTTGGAATCGTTTGCCCTTAGGAGGATCGGGTATCTTGTCTTTGAACTTCGATACGATCTTCTTAGCAATCTCATTCGCGTCCGATCTCTTCAGTCCTGCTGAAGCATACGCAACCTCTGCGGCGAACATAGGCTCGATTGGCGTTAGATAGTCAAAGTACTTGCCTTTCGCAACACCACCGGTCTCAATAGATGCACCTGATGAAACACCAGCGATGAATTCTGCAGCAAACTCGTGAAGGACCATCTCCGTACAGGGACCAGCTGCAGTGTAGTTATAGTACAACGCAGGAACAGAAGTGTTTCTGGTCACAGCTTGAGCATACGCACTTGCTACCCAAATGAGTTCAGGGGATGAACTTGAAGTATACTTGACATGAATTGGGAAGCACAGCGTCCAAGAAGCACCATAGGTCAAGATTCCCTGAATGTGGAATGCTGCACTCGTGACAGCTGTACCTTCAGCCCCACCTGCAAAACCACCATAGATTGGTCCGTAGATGCCAGCGATTGGTACATTCAACGACTGAAGTAGCGCAACTCGATTTAGTAAATCTAAGTCTGTCTTCAGTTCAGCAAGTTCTGCAACCATGTAGCCATCTGTCTTTCGGAGACCAAAATCGGGATGAAGTCCTGAGGCCAAAGCGATAGCAGATTCAGATGTTCCGATTGCATTCATAATTGGAAGACCTGGGCGACCAGCTCGTCTCAACGCTTCTCTTCCTAGAACAACGGTTCGGATTGAACCCTCAATCTCTAGAGGAGACCTAGCACGTATAGTCGCACCATCCACCGACAGCAAACAAGGTGTGGTTATTGCATTTGCTATGGGAATCCTACGAGCGTAATTCTCAACCAACCTCATGAAGATAGATTCATCAGAAACAGTAACACCGCCTGCACCTGCGAAGATCCAGGGTTTTTGTTTTGATTCAGGAGTTCGGGGTAATAGAGTACGCTGTTCCATTCCTTCTCCGAACACAGCATGATCGAAAGATGTCTTGAGTTCATTCATAACCTCTTTCTCTTCAAAAGCAATAACCCGCTCAGTGTCTTTGCAATAGACTCCAACATCACAAATCAAATCAATGGCAGCTTTGAAAATTGAATCTGCCAGCCCATCATCTGAGGGGACAAGGATGTCGGGGTCATAACTTATACCATATTCTTTGACCAACTCTTGCACTCGGGGAGAAAATACGCGTAAATCATATTCTTTCTCAAGCATGGGTTTTCCATCAAGGGCTCGTTTAGCAATCTCGATTATTGGAATCAAAAATCATGCCCTCCTTTTTTCAATGAGTTGTGTTGCTACCCTCACACCGTCTGGAGCAGTCTCAGCAAAACCGTCTGCTCCTATCTCATCAGCCCATTCCTGATTTGAAGGCCCACCACCCACCATGACTATGTATTTCTCACGATCACCTGTCTGTTCGAGAAAATCAATCACATCTTTCTGGCCACCCAGAGTGGAAGTCATTAGTGCTGATACTGCGATGATGTCAGCATTGATCTTCTCCGCCTCTTCAACAAATTTAGAGGTGGGTACGTCAACACCTAAGTCACTCACTTCAAACCCATTTGCGACAAGGAGTGACTTGAAAATGTTCTTTCCAATTTCATGAACATCCCCTCTTACAGTACCAACTACCACTTTCCCTTTATGAGGAACATCCTCACTCTTGAGCTGGGGAAGAACCACTTCCAGTCCAGCCATCATTGCTTCACCAGAGAGCATTAGCTCGGTTAGGAAAATCTCCATGTTTTCGAATTGCTTACCTACAGTCTGAGCTCCCTCAGAGATTCCTTTCTCAAGAATGTCTAGAGGATCAATCCCAGCGTCTAACGCTTTCTTTGTCAAGCTAGCGACCGATTCTGCATCACCTTCGATGACAGCCTGTCTGATAGCTTCTATATCTTTGCTCATCTTAATTTCACTTCCAAATGTGATTAGAATGAAGACTGAATGAACATCTAGAAAAGAGCACCCAACATATGTGAACATCTTTGTACAGAGGAAGGGAATAGATCATTGCGCTTCTTCTACTGCACCCTCATCATGACATGCAACCTGTCGTCCATCAGGCATTGTCCTTAGTTCAGGTTCCTCCTCGCTGCACTTGTCTTTCACAAACGGACATCTTGTATGAAATCTACAGCCCGTTGGAATATTAAC
The DNA here is from genome assembly GCA_019894665.1 of Candidatus Thorarchaeota archaeon. Classification (GTDB taxonomy): domain Archaea; phylum Asgardarchaeota; class Thorarchaeia; order Thorarchaeales; family Thorarchaeaceae; genus SMTZ1-45. The sequence continues at coordinate 8,996 of JAGXOC010000061.1, read as the reverse complement.
GGGGCTAGGAATCTCCCCAGTGAGTAACAGTCTCTCTCTCTTTACACCAGTTTCTGGTACAGGCACCACTGAAACTAGTGCTTTCGTGTAGGGGTGACTTGGGTTGTTAATGATATCTTTTGTAACTCCAGTTTCAACGATCCTGCCCAGATAGGCGATTGCAATCCTGTCAGACATCTGCCTAGCTACAGCTAGATTATGTGTTATCAATACGAGCGTGATTCCCTTTTTTTCTCTTAGTTCGAGCAACAACTTCAGAATTTGACCTCTCATTGAAACATCGAGCATTGAAACCGGTTCATCAGCAATGAGAAGGATCGGGTCTAGGACAAGTGCAGCCGCCACGGCTACACGTTGTCGCTGACCCCCACTCAATTCATGTGGTATCCTGCTTGCAAATTCTTCAGCGGGAAGAAGTCCTACGTCCTCAAGTGCAGCTATGACGCGATCCTCAATCTCACCAGCTGATGCATAGACATTATGAATCTTGAGAGGCTCTGCGACAATCTCGCCTATGGTCATGTTATTGCTCAATGATCCATATGGGTCTTGAAAGATCATCTGAATCCTTCTGCGATACTCCTTGAATTTGCCCTCATTCATTGCAGAGATCTTCTCTCCCTCAAACCAGATCTCTCCCTCAGTTATGATTTCCAGACGCAATATCAATCTTGCAATTGTGGTCTTGCCGCATCCGCTCTCTCCAGCAATACCAAAAATCTCGCCTTTCTTGATTTCCAAGTCCACTCCATCAACAGCACGGATGTATGAGTCTGACTTTTTCGAAAAGAGACTTGAGAGGAACCCAGCTCTGACTGTAAACCACTTCTTGAGATTACGGGTTTCAAGAATCACATCCGACATTAGATTTCATGCCTCCTGAAGCACGCTACTCTGTGTCCTCCTTCGTCAACAAGCGGTGGGTCCTCTGTTCTGCACTTATCAATCGCATAATCACATCTTGGATGAAAGTTACATCCTATCGGGGGGTCAATAAGATCCGGTGGATTTCCTGGGATGAACTCTATTTCTTTGTCTGCGAGAATGCTTGGAAATGATGCAATGAGTTTCCTTGTATATGGATGGGCGGGTTCGTTGAAGAGGATTTGAACAGGCGCCTCCTCGACAATTTTTCCAGCATACATTATGATGACCTTATCACACGTTTCTGCAAGCACCGACAAGTCATGAGTGATGATTAGTAGTGATAGACTTGTCTTCTCCCTGAGCTGGTTGAAGAGATCGAGAATCTGAGCCTGAATCATTACATCTAATGCAGTAGTCGGCTCATCAGCTATAACCAGGGGGGGATGTAGCACAAGAGAGAGCGCGATCATGAGGCGTTGTTTCATCCCTCCACTGAGTTCGTGTGGATATGCTCTTGCCCTCGACTTCTCAATTCCGACAGATTCTATTAATTCAAGTGCAATCTCTCTCGCTTCTTTCTTCGACATATCTTCATGGATCAGAATGGCATCAACCATCTGGTCAATCACACGATGAACTGGATTCAGCGAGTTCATTGCACCCTGAAAGACCATTGATATTCCCTTCCACCGAAATGCCTCCATGTCCTTCTTCCCCAAAGTTAGGATATCGGTATTGCCAACGATGGCCTGCCCACCTTCAACGACACCCTCCTTTGGTAGAATCTGTAACAGGGTCATCGCAGTAGTGGTCTTTCCGCAGCCACTCTCGCCGCTCAGTCCCACAAACTCACCACAACCCACTGTGAAGTCAATGTCATCTACTGCTTTGACTATTCCTTGAGATATGTGGTAGTAGACCTTTAGCCCTATTACTTTGAGTGCTGGTTGTCCCGCAGGAATTTCTGTAGAGAATGTTTCAGTCATCTATGTTGCTACCTCCTGCGAAGTTTTGGATTGACGATCTCATCCATTGCGTATCCTACCATTGACACACCTAGGAGCAAAAGCACAACCATAATCCCTGGCGGAAAGACAAGCCAGAAAAAGTTATTGGACATTGCGCCTGCATTGAATGCCAAGTAAAGCATTGTACCCCAGCTAATCATAGAGGGGTCTCCGAGTCCAAAGAAGTCCAAGACGACCTCTGATAGAATTGCCCATGCTGTGACAAGAATTGTATTGGCAACAACAAGGGGAGCTACTGCAGCCAACACATGTTTGCTCATGATATAGACATTGCCGCCCCCCACTGCTCTTACTCTCTCTATATAGGCCCGTTCCTTTATTGTTAATACCTGTCCTCGGACAATACGTGCCGTGGAGGACCATGAGAATAGACCAATCACGAGGATGAGTGTCACAATCGAAGGACCTAACACTGCAGCCAGGATGATCATCAAGAGCAGGCTAGGTATTACGAAGAAGATGTCTGTGAATCGCATCAGGAAGGAGTCAATAATCCCGCCATAGTATCCTGCCACTAGACCGACCAACGTGCCTATGATCATTGACATTCCTGTTGCTACAATGCCCACTAGAAGTGTGATTCTCACGGCAATAATCATTTGGCTAAAAACGTCTCTTCCCAATTGATCAGTACCTATTAGATGGTTGCCCGGAAAATCTAGAGGGACTGCCCGCGGTGCTTGAAGGATGCCTAGAACGATTAGACCGATACTAACCACACCTACAAGTGCAATGACCAATCTTGGAAGATGCGATTTTAGGTCCTGAATGAAGAAATTACGCTTAGCACTCAGAAGACCCCTCAGAATGATAATGCCAGCAATTACTCCAATTGCTGCCGAGAATACTAAGGTTGTCGTATTCTCAAGAGATAATGATTGAACTCCAAAAATGCCTGCAATGAAAAGAATAAGGCCTCCGCTATAAATGGTGACGAAAAATCTAGGAATGGGAGGTCTTTTGATTCGATCCAATATCAACCAGACAATTCCTGCACCAAGAGCGGATGCTATGCCTATTGAAACCATAAGTAATTGCATTTCAGGCATACTGCTAGGTGCCTGATACAAGAGTCCTGTAAAGAATGCCTCCGGGTCATATGGAGCCACGATATCACCGAAAATTGTCATTCCTGCGAACATTGCTACTATCGCAGTTCCCGCCATACCCATTCGTGTTCTAATAAAGCGACCGAAGGTATCTCCCAGACCTTTCCTCCTCCCGAGAAGGATTCCAATCACCGCTCCCACTATAGCGATTTGTGCTAGTGATGGATGCGCAATTGATGACAGTGCAAGTGCCATTGTAGAGTACTCCACATCAGGTAGAAGTGGTGGAGGAAATGACCCCAAACCAGCAAATGCGCCTCCCCAATACAGCCACCAATCAGGGCTGAGAATGCCTGTTACAGCGATGATACTCACCGCGATCAAATTGACAACCAATGCAACTGCAGAGAATTGAATCAAGATCTGGGAGCGCTTGTTCCTCCATGCATAAATCAAGTTTGCTGGCTTTAGAGCACCTAATCTGCGTCCTAGGAACTGCACTATATCCTTTCTTTTTACAATCAGTAAGAGAATAATAAGGGGAATGACTGTGGTTATTCCTATTACTGCCCATGTAGACAGAAGTGCGACTATAGCAATCACTACTACAGCATAATGAGAGAATGGTCTTGGCGGTTTCTCATCACCAATAGTGAACTCTGCACCAACTCTTATCCTTGGGTCCAGATAGAAGTAAATGAAGTCTGCAAGAAGATTGGCAATCACTACAACCACAGTAATCATGAAGAAGGCTGCTTGGAGTAGTGGGTAGTCCCTGTAATAGACTCCTTCCCAAATCAAATTACCAATACCAGGATAGGAGAATACCACCTCTGTCTGGAGTGCTCCAGCCACTGAAAATCCAAGCTGCAGCGCGATGACAGTTGTAATTGGTATCATCGCATTGGGCATGGCCTCTTTATTCAGTTGTTCTTTCTCAGTTCGTCCCTTGGCCTTAGCTGTGACCATATAATCCTCACTTAAGACGTCCAGCAGAGCGTTTCTTGTGATTAAAGCAAATGAACCCAAGATTGCAATAGTCAGCACAGTCCAAGGAAGCATCAAATGGGATAGCATATCAGCAGCTAGACCAAAAGGATCGCCTGTGAAGTCCATTCCTGGAGTGGTCAATCCCGGTGTTCCTGGAAACCAACCGAGCCCAAATGCGAACGTCATTATAAAGAACATGGCTAACCAAAATACGGGGATAGAGTATGTAATCAGCGAAAATAGAAGACCTAGAAAATCTGCTGGTTTACCTCGACGCCAGGCTGAGTTCTTGCCTATCCATATACCGATAAAAATCGCTACGAGAGATGCAGGAATAATCAATATCAGAGTATTGCCAAGGTGTTCCATGATAATGGGTCCTACGTCCGCTCGAAAGTGAAAAGACATCCCAAGTTGCAGAGTGAGGAAATTTCCAAGAAAAAGAATAAACTGCTGCCAGAGTGGTTTATCAAGCCCAAACTGCTCAACCAATCTCGCCTGTGCAACCTCGGATAGATTGGGGTTTCGAGCAAGGAAAGTCATTGGATCGCCAGGAAGAATGTGGAAGATCACGAAATCGATTGCAAGTACTATGAAAATAGTAACAATTGCTTGAGCTATTCGCTTGATTAGGACGTCTCTCAATGCCATTCTTATCCACTCTGTTTTCTCTTTGGATTTTAAAAAAAAAAGGGAAATGAACAGACAGGAGTTCTGTCTGTTCAATCTCTAATCCAATTCTATCTTATGCTATTTTTTCTTGACGAAATACACCACAACGATGACCAGTACCACTATGCCAAGCCCAACTGCAAGGAGCAGTTCCATCGGTAGAGGCGGTAGTGGAGGACCATTTGTAGTTGTGCCTGTTCCTGTAGTAGTGGGCACAACTACCTCATCGACCTCTAGCCATGAATCGATGTTCCACATTGACAGGATACCGCTCGCCCAGTCCGTGTGAGTGAAGGTCCAAACATCATTTCTGTAGATCTCGATGTCATTGTACTCGACGAGAACAATGATACTTGAATCATCGTACATTATCTGCTGGAACTCATCACAGAGAGCTGCCCTAGTTACGTCATTTGTGGTCAGTTGTTGTTCCTTGTATATCTCATCAACCCTTGTGATGTTCACACCATTCGGATTGATCCAGCTGTCACTCGTCATATACTGCATCATGCTATTTGGATCTGCAATCTGGCTGTAGAAGGTTAGAGCTATGTCAAAGTTCCAAATCTCTGTAGCGGTCTGTGCAGTGAAGGTTGTTGATTCAACAGGGATTGTTGTGATTGAAAATCCTGCAGCGTCAAGATATGACTTAACAAGAGCCTTAATTACGAAGTCTGTCGGAATGGCAGTCACATACTTGAGCTCAAATTCTAGAGTTTCAAGAGTTCCTTCTACCATCTTCTGATAGACACCTGCTACTTCGGTCCATCCTGCAGCTTCAAGAGTTGCCCTAGCTGCAGCTGCTCCAGTAGGATAGGTAACAAGTGCGTCATTATGCCACTTGAGTGCAGTATGGATTAGGGAGTCCGCCGCATTTGCATGTCCGAGATATGCAGTCGCAGCAATTTCCGCTTTGTTAATGGCCTGATTCATTGCCTTTCTGACTTCTGGTTGACGAAGTGCATTGTGCTTGACTGTACGAGTGGCGTATTCTCCTTGAGCATTCGTGTAGTTATAGTACTGGTTCACAAGGAGGCCTTCCCAGCCCATCCACGAGTTTTCATTTACTGTGACCTCGTCTGGGAGGTTTCCGTAGTGTACGTATACTGGTTCAGTCTCACAGAAATCGAGGACTCCAGATTTAACAGCCTCAGTCATTACATCTACATTGTCGTAGAAGGTGACCAAGATGCCATCGATGTTTGGTGCACCTAGATGATAGTCAGGGTTGGCATCAAGTCTGATGTACTCTCCTACCTTGTATTCGTTCAGCATGAATGCTCCAGTACCATTCAAGGGTGTTGGCCAGGCTGGATCGAGCATACCCCACCAGATTGCATCCTGATAACCATAGACTGCATAGTTTGTGCTCTCAGTCCCATATGTCGGGTCATCCCAGGTCAATGGATTCCAGAGATGTTTCGCCAGAATCGGAACGTAAGTTAACCCAGTTAGAAAAGCTTCTTGATTGATCGCAACTGGAGTACCATTGTATTCGTCGCGATAGTTAAGCTCCCATGATGGAGGACCTACACCACCATCTGGATCCCAGTGGTAGATGTTCGCATAGCCTGAGTCGACAAAGTTCAAGACAAGTGTATGATCATCGGGCACTGATATGTTAAAGTGGTCAATTCGGGGTGTCTGACCTACCCAGAAACCTAGCCAGGTCCAAGTAAAGAGGGTCCAGTTCGCATCATGTGCCGTGAATGGTGTTCCATCATGCCATGTTGCATCTGGGTCCATATGCATTACTAACTGGGTGCCGTTTGGTGCCCAATCCCAGCTCTCTGCGAGACCTGGTTGGATACCCCAGTTATCATCCCATCTGACCAGAGGGTCAAATATCCAATTAATAAACTCCCATGAACTGATTGATGCGGCCATGACTGGATTAAGGCTGTCTGGTTCTCCAAACATCCCTATATTCATAATCTTAGGTGTCTGCGCTACTACTGCAGTAGGTGTAGAGGCAAACAATGCAAAGATCATAAGGACCGCAAGAGTCAGTGATAGGAGTATTCTTTCCTTTTTCAAAGATGTCACATCCTAAAGTGTAGCTAATCGGATAGAGGTGTACACAGATTAATAAATACAACCAACAAGTGTGTTCATTGATGTACATATCTGGATAATACTCAGAAATCGCGTTTTATGACCAACTAAGGCCGTTTTATCAGCACTAAAGCGATGATAATTGTTCCAAAACTGATGCCACCAATGATTACAATTGGGTTTAGATTGAAAGGTTCTTCAGGATTAGTGCTTGTTGGAGAAGTTCTTTCAGACCCACTGTTATTTGTCGGAGAAGTAGTTTCAGATCCACTATTTTCAAGCAACCAAAGTGAAACTTTGAGCATCATGTCCCATTCTGAACCAAAATCGTCAAAGGCATTATCCCATCCAACAACATTGTCACGGTCTGAGTCCTCTTCCGCTTCTGGATGAGGGCCAGAGAGAAACACTCGTCCATCTTCGTACTCAAATGCAATCATCGCAGATTCATTGTTTGCAGCATATGTCGCCAAGCTATGGATACCCTCTTTGCCGGCTATGTCAAACCAAGGACCTCCAAAGTACATTACTGTATGATTCACGGGCTCTCCAGATAGGTCAATTAGAGGAGAAGTCTGGTTTATGATAATCTCGGTCATAGCACGATTTGGCCATGCGGCTATCTCCTCTACTGGACCAATTCCAAATCCTTCAAAGAGGTTGAGCGGATACTCGAGGACACCACCCTCCCAAAGGAGCTTATCGCATCCAAAGTATGCTCCAGCACACACTCCAAAGAATGCACCACCATCTCGGACAAAATTCCGAATCTCAGTAATGCCTGTGCCTGCAAGGTCCACGTTGTAAGTTCCAGCCCAACCGCCAGGAACCGCTATCATATCATAATCAGAAAGATCCCCGTCAGAGATATCTGATGCATAGAGGACATCCACTGAGGCATTCATCCAAGAGAACATGAATTGCATAGAAGTTCTACTATTTGTACTGGTTGATGATCCATAGTACAGAGCAATGCTCATACTACTGAGATCAGTTGGAGGCGTCTGACTAGTCGTGGTCGTGATAAGAAAGGGGCTTATCATGAAGAGAGTCACAATAACAAGAACAATGAATTTTCGTGGCCTCTGTAAATTCATATTCCAACAGCTCTTGAACGTTGATTCCTAATTGTTACATTCAATGCTATTAGATTCTTTGGTTATGTTTTGTACACTCATGTACACTTTTGTTGCAATGTTTCATATCATTGTTCACACTCTATAGAAATCCCCTCCTTAACACATCAGATAATTCGGATTCGATTGTCACTTGTGGAGACTAGTAAGATGGTTGTAGGAAATACTTCGATTGACGAAATACGAAAGACTGTAGAACATCTTTGTGATTTTGGTCAGAAAGTTGCTGGGACTGAGGCCGAGGTGCAGGCGGCGAACTATCTTTACGAACGTCTCAAGAATTTTGGATTCTCACGGGTTGAGAAGCAGCCATTTGATGTTCATGGATGGGATCCTCGTTCCAGTACAGTCAAGATACAAACGCCAGTTCAAAAAGAGTTAGAATCAGCTCTATTTCCTTATTGTAAATCCGAGTCTATCGAAGGACCAGTAGTCCCTATAGAAAGTAGAGAGGAGAACTCTTCACTACTTGATAGAGATTTGATTGCATTTGCTGACTGGGGAAATGATGTCTATCTTAGTGTTAGGGCGAATTATTACCGTGCGGTCAAACTGGGGTATAAGGGCTTGATTGTGGCAGGACCTCAAGACGACCTATTGAAGGTAGTTGTTATTGCTTGTGGTGGGCTCCTCGAGATTCCAGTCGTCTGCATCACCAAAGATGAGGGAGATTCTCTTCGCTCAATGATGGAAAAAGGTGAGGTGACGGTTAGTATTGAAACGGATGTTGAGATTTCAGAAAAGTCACAGTCTCACAATATTGTTGCAATTCTTGAGGGAGATGGGACTTCTGAACATGAGATTGTTGTGGGCGCACACTATGACTCATGGTTTCAAGGTGCTGCTGACAACTGTGCCCCAGCTGCTACGGTTCTTGAACTTGCTAGATTATTCCAAGCAAGAGCTGAGAAAGGCAATTTGCCCAAGAGGACAATTAGGTTTCTATTCTACGGGGCTGAAGAGAGTGGTTCTAACGATTTCTATTTCTGGCTTGTTGGATCTCAAGCTTATGTCAGAGATAATCAAGATTCAGTAGATAAGACGGCTACTGTTCTGAGTCTAGACTCCACGGGTTATACACATCCAGCAACCGACAACATAGATGCTACTGCCGACGTTCTCGATTTTGCTAAATCACTGCGAGCGGATGAAGGGAAGGTTCCTTCGATGATTTATAGATCTCCACCAAGCTATGGGAG
>JAGXOC010000060.1 GCA_019894665.1 Candidatus Thorarchaeota archaeon | reverse complement strand
TAACAATTGTTAATTATTTGATTATGAAAAGAGTGATTTATGGGCTGACAATTCTATTTGCACTCGCCCTCATTATTCCCGTAACCGTCGCTCATGTCCCAATATCTGCACAAGATGGAGAAACTTTGGAAACTGCGTTCTTCATCGCAGAACCAACAAAGAGTTGGGTAATCTACTCAGAGCTTCATGAAGCTACAGACCCACAATATTTCGCATTCGAAATGGATGCAGGAACAAGAATCCGAATGCTGTTATCAATTCCAGTAACAGCTGATCCTGCGGAGTTCACACCATCAATAGCTCTGATGGGTCCTGGAATTACAAATTCGAGTTCAATCCCAGGATATCTTGAAATTCCTGAATCTTCTGGAGTTATGATAATAGAGAGCGAATCCGCAACACCGGCGTATGAAGGTTTCACTCCGACCAGTTTCTATGCACTCATCGACATTGATATGCAGGCTCCATCAACTGGAGAGTACTATTTTGCAGTTTATGACCCAGATAGTGGTGGTTCGTTTTCAGTTGCCTTGGGATATGTAGAATCATTTACACTTACTGAATGGCTCTTCGTTCCTTTGAACGTAATGACGATTCATCAATGGAATGGGCAAAGTATTCTATCAATTCTGGTTCCAATGATTGCCACATTTGTCCTTGGAATGATTCTTCTTCTGAATCGAAGGAATGATCTTAAGGAACTTGAAAGTGGAGTCAGCTGGATTGGTGCGGTAGGCGCACTGCTTTTCTTTGGTAGTGGAATCACTATCTTCTATCAGATAGCACTCGCCGCTTTATTTGCGATTGACCTGCAGGTTATCATTTCAATCCTATTCGGAATTCTACCTATTCTTCTTGGTGTTTTCACAATACGAATAGTGCTGACTGAGAATTGGCAAAAGACTAGATCCAAGCAAATCCGATTACTTCTACTTGGGATAATTGCTCCATTTCTTTGGGCTGGTCTATTAATCGGTCCCGCCCTCGTCATTCTCAGTGCTATTCTCGCGTTTGTGATTAGTTCTAGAGCTACTCACTCTGTGCTTTTACAAGAGCATTCTCAAGTGAAGTAGCTTTCTCATCTGAGAGTTCTCCAGACTCTTCCCAAAGAATCGTTCCTTCTTTGTCTACTAGGTACAGATAGAGAGTATCTTCTGTAGGAATTTCTAGCGCATCTTTGAAGGGTTTCTTGTCTATGTACAGGGTTATGGTACGACCTCGTGTATCTCTTGATGGAATCCCCCCACGCATACCACCATCAATCATCCTTTTGATGAAGAAGTTCATTTTCCTGATCGTTGGTAGTTCGTAGAAATCGAAATGAGGGTTGTTTTCCATTAAATGTTCCAGAAAAGGAACCCAGCTATTCACAAGTCCTTGTTGCCACATTTGAAATGGAACTAATAGAACATTGACTTCTCCCTTTAGTTGTGAAGGAATTCGAATATTGTCACCGTTTAGATTGTTTCCTGTCACATCTGGAAAATTCTTCGTCATAATATCCATAAATCTATTAACAATAGTTATCAATCTTCTGATAAGTCTAATACGAAGGATTCATCTTACAGAATCCCACTAGACTATGTTGAAGGAGGGATTATCATGGATCTGAATCCAGAAGTAAAGAAACGAATTGATAAGGTTCTAAAATCTCAAAGCATCGCTGTTCTTGGAACATCCAAAGATGATGAACCATACTCAAGCCTTGTAGGATTCGTGATGACTGATGACTTGCGAGAACTAGTGTTTGCAACTATGCGTCAGAGACTCAAGTACAGGAACATGTTGGCGAATCCTAGAGTTACATTTATGATAGACGATAGAAATGAGCAGAACAATGACTTCAACGAGACCACATCGATAACAATTGTAGGCTCAGCTGAAGACGTGAAAGCGAAGGAGCGCGAAGAATACGCCTCCCTATTGGTGAAACGTCACCCCGTCCTATCGGATTTCGTGAGTTCCCCTGACTGTGCGGTCATTAGAGTTGCTATCGACAAAATCTTTGTAGTAAGTGATTTCGAATCGGTTGTGAAGATCGGTATCCCGGATTATTTATGAAGATTCTCAAAGCACTTCTCAAATAGGTTGTTTATCCAACAGCCCACGCATGTATTGCTTGGTCCATGATTCCCCGGAGGCCAAACTCGACCAAGTAGCGGTATAGGGAACCCACATGCAAGAGGATGATGATTGAGAGAATGAGCATTGTGAGCTCTCGGTACACCTCTGGCTTTTTCAGGCTCGCGATGATACTCTCTTCCTTTGCCTGTAGAAACGCAGTAGAGAACATGAAAGCATAGTAAACTGAGAACAGGCCAACAAACAGTCTGAGATAGTTTGGAATCACTGGATTCCCAAAGATAATGAACGCATCACTGGTTGGATCTATCAATATGATTGATGTTGACGGTGGGTCTCCCACAAGGATCCAGTCTTTTCCATCTATCTCAACATAGTCTGCTTCATATGGCTGTGCTAGATAGTAGCCACCAAACTCCTGCGTTATCACACCAGCATCTCTGTCTACAAAGAAAATGCGACCATTGTTTGAGTCTGTGACCATGTAAGTACCATTACCGATGTCATCACAGTCTCTAGCCCATCGCAGCTCCCCTCTCGGGAAGGATAGGCTGAACTCCCAGACCACTTCCTTTGTATTATAATCGACCTCAATTATTCGTCGATTCTCGCTGTCACAAATGATGATATTGCCGTTATCCCTGATGTCTGGGTTATGTTGATGATTGAGTGTATCGAAGTCCTCTGGTTCTCCATACCACCAGATGACCTCTTTAGTTTCAGTGTAATTGACTTCAAGAATGAGGTTGAAGTTCCGTATTGACACCAATAAGGAATCATAAGTACGACCAAGTCTTGAACCATTGACCCACTCTGCATCATTTGTGTGAGTCCAGTCTCCGGTGGGATTCTGAACATAGTCCAATGCCTCTTGGCTCCAGCCTGCATTTACAGCCACTTCGGTCCAGTTCACATGGTCCGGATTTCTTGGGTCCCACTCCCACACGATATCAGTTGGATCACTGATGTTGAGTTCGATAATACGGCCGGGTGCAGTATCTGCCACCATGATATTTCCATTGGGCATCATCTCTGCCTCGTGGACAAATCTCTCTGGGATTTCGCTTTCCCATAGAACATTGAGATCAAAATCAAGAATGAACACTTTCCCACCGTTGTCGCAAACAAGTAAATTCCCGGCATAGTCTCCCTCGGTGATATAATCTACATCGAGAGCCATGCCCATTGGTTGTAGGGTTGGCATATACATCAAGAACACCGGTAAAGTGACTCCCCCAATGATTGCCAAAGTAATGATGAGTAGAGACCTGCGTTTCAAGTTCATGCCCCCCAGAAAAATGACAGAATAGCTAGCGCGACAAACGCGATGATATAGGTCCCAGTATAGGAGTTTATTGACTTCCAGACCATCCCTTTGAATGACATTCCTGTGGCGTACTTTCGGTCGTATAACACGACTAAAACTACTGAAATCATTAGTGCGATGATGAGAAGTAATGGCACCATGAGAAACCATGTGAGATCACTCAACCTCATGACCATGTAGCTCAGGAAGCCAAAGAGTAGTCCGAGGCTCAGTTTTGACCAATAGAGGATGATATTCAATTCAAATCGAGGGTTTGAAAGATTGGGAGTTGTCTCTTCCTGCATTGGTATCTGCCTCAGAGGGCCTATGCACGTATCGCCAAGTAGAGCCCTATATCACTGTTCCCCTTAGTCGATTATTGTATCAGTGATTACTGCGGGTATTTTGAATATTTTACGACGATGCGAATCCTTTAGTACCATGAATGTCAGTAGAAACAAGTGGGCGTCCGCGAGGGGTCTTGGTAACTTACCTTCCATTAGTTACCACACCCAACTGACTCTTCACTATCGCCCACCCCTTTTGAAGTCCTATTCTCTCAGGGGACTTTAGTAGACATTCGTGCGGACGGAGGAAAAAGAATGACGAACTCGCTCTACTTTCTTAGACATGCAGAGACCAAGGTAAATCTGTCCACTCCTGCCCGAAACTGGCCCATTACTAAAGACGGTGTATTGAAGGTTAAGGAGCTTGCCAAGTCTGAGAAATTCAGCGAGATCAATGGAATCATACATTCGAGCGAAGGAAAGGCAAAGCAGACTGCAGAGGCTTTCGCAGAGGGTTTTGATGTCCAGATGTATCAACTGTCCGGTCTAGATGAACTTGCTCGTAATCATGAAGGAAAACTCAACGATGAGGAGTATCGTGAACGTGTTCATAGAACACTGAGTGACTGGGAAAAGAATGCACCAGGATGGGAGTCCAGTGACTCTGCTCTAAAAAGGTTCGAGGATGCTGTAAGGAAAGTGGACATCATGTTCCACCGCAAGAACGTGCTGATTGTCACGCACGGGATTGTTCTAACCCTCTACTTCTGCACGCTCAAGAACTTTCAATCGATTGCGTATGAGCGCTGGAAACAACTCGAGTTCCTGGCCTGGGGGCTTGTCAGAGACGGTCGTGCTCTAGTCGACATCGTATAGTCACCCAACCTTTTTGAGCGCCGCTACAACACAAAGTGGAGTGATTCGACATGACGAAGGTCACAAAGAAGATGATCACATCCTTTTCCAAGTTCAAATCCGAATGGGAGAAGGATGCAGGAAAACCTGAGAACACAATCATGTACTATATCATTGCAGCGCTCAATATTGAGAAGGATCCAACTCTCGCTGACGCTATGATGACAGTTGTAGTGTCAAAGAGAGATTGCATGGAAGATGGAGGGTCTCCATCCGGACTTAAGCTGGGTAAGAGTGCAAAGTACTTCATTGGTCAGTTCAAGAAGAACAAGAACATTGCACGTTCATATGTCGGTGCAACCTACAAGAACGGATACAAGTTCGACAAGGACAATCTTGTCATGACTGTTACAAAGAAACAAGAGCATAGTAAGGGTCTCAAGATTTTCATTGATAGCGGTGGGAAGGACATGAATTCTCCAGTACAACTCGCGGAAAACTCAAGCGGACAATGGAAAATGACAGAATATTCGTCCATCTGTACAGGTGTACGGAAGACTGTTGAAGAAGAGGGCGACTTCTGATCTTCCACGGGTCCTTGAGACCCGCTTCTTTTCTTTTTTCACAGTAGACTAAGACTCACTAAGAGTTGATTCTAGGTGTGTAAATTCCATGCTTACCTGACTGTAATCCACGCTAAAGATGCCTTCGCATTACATTTCCATCACTCTTTATAAGTAAGCAAAATACTTATATGATGTAATGGTGTTACAAAATACATGACAACTGTAAGAGTCCGCGTGGGAATGACGACAGTTGGAGGAGATGCAGGAAAAATGGCTGATGAATCATCGAGTAACGAGTCCTTCGCAAGACGAGGGAACGGAAATCCGGGACTCAGAACGCTTGATTCCCTGTACTATGACTATGCTCGCATAAAGTGAGAAGAAACGGAGGAAAGGAATATGGCACTTGCAAAAACTAATAGGAATAAACTGAAACGCGCTAAGAATCTTCAGACCACTGAAGCATTGGCTCATGCCTATCTCTACAGGAAGTAGGGATCGTAGCATCAGCCATGCGGATTACCCTAGCCTGAGACTGTGCTCGTGTTTGACACGGGCACTCTCATTCTTATTTTCACACCTTGCGCATTTTTCTCGGTGGCTTTATACCCTCGACACTATACTGAATGACATGGGGGCTCAAGTCAACGCACAAACCTCGCAGTACATGGTCTATGATACACGGGGTCTGTCAGAAACAGATGCGGTCTACGAGGCGGCTATCAAGATAGCAGATGAGATCATGGAGGGCATCGATCGGCTGACGTATTCAAACACTATTGAGACTGCCACACTCTTCATCACAGGGTCCGGGGCTCAACTCATTCTCCTTGCAAGATCATTTGATGAGGGGCTCATCGCGCCAGCATTCCGGAGTACTCTCAAGAGCGTCTCATATGACTCCGAGACCGGTTACATCCAGCGATATGTGATACCAATCCTTGATGTCGAATCTCCGACGTAATCTACGCACATCGTTAAATTTAACATACAACTCCAACACGCCTGATTATCCGATTGCGTGGGTGATAGTTTTGGAGATTGAGCTACGACCTTTTGATCCTTTCAAGGCAACAAGAAAAGAATGGAAGCAGTTCCATGAATATCGGTATAAACGATATCCAGAAGCACATCCCGGTGATCCAATCACGGCAGATGATGTCGTTGAGAAGAGCCTTCGTTTCATGAGGGAAGAGGAACATATCGAGACTCATTCTGTTCATGAAAAGGGAAAGCCCGATGAATGGATTGGCCTCGTTCGTGTAAGTGTTATGAAAGAAACCTCCCCCTCATACGAAGAAAACAAACATCAGTGCTTTGTATACAATGTTGCACTACTAACTCCTTATCGAGGGAAAGGCATTGCCAAGCAGCTTCTCGAAGTTGTCCTTGAGTTTGCTAAGAGATACAAGAGACGCATAATCATTGCTGATACCTCTGAAGAACACGGTAAGAGATTCATTAAGAACCTTGGGGCTAAAGAGGCTCTCTCCGGTGTCGAGAATCGCCTAGACTTGACAAAGCTGGACTGGGACATGGTTGAGGAATGGACAAAGGAGGGACCAGTCAGGTCTCCCGAATCCAAGCTGGAGTTCTTCCAAGATTGCCCAGACGATATCTTAGAGGAGTATTGCAAACTATATACAGTGGTTGACAACCAAGCTCCGAGGGAGGATCTGGATGTTGGTGATTATATAATCACACCGGAGCTTCGTCGACAGTATGAGGGGTACCAGAAGGATGTTGATGCGACCTGGTTGACGGTTATCACGAAGGAACCAAATGGGGATATTTCTGGTCTGACCGAAGTGCGCTATCGTCCTTCGAAGGACCCTTTGATATACCAAGATCTGACTGGTGTTCCTGAGAAGTACCGCGGTTCAGGGAAAGGTAAGTGGCTGAAGGCTATCATGCTTCAAGAGATAAAGAAACGCTGGCCAACAGTGACTTCAGTGGTTACAGGAAATGCAACTACCAACGCACCGATGATTTCAATCAACGAACGATTGGGATTCAAGGTCCACAAAGAGTCCATTGTAGCACAAATGAAGACAGAAGATCTTGAGAAGTATCTGGCACAGTGACTGGAAAGTAGGGTTCATATGACACCCTACTCCTGAAACTCTCAGGTGTTTGGACCTATGAAACTTGAACGATTTAAGCTTGAAAGGTTGCAGTCTGAACAGGAACACAATGTCGAATACAACCTGAGTGAGAGCGGTGTGGAACCAATGCACATCCGCGACCTTCTTCCCACGCAAGAGTTGAAGGACCAACTTCTGGACATGCAGCTCAGCTACTCACAAACAAACGGCACAGTCGCACTCCGTGAGGCGATTTCGCATCATTATCCTGGGACCACTGCTGAACAAATCAGTGCCACCACGGGTGGAGCTGAAGCCAACTTCTTGGTGACGTGGTGGTTACGCAAAGAGAATCCGGATCGGGATGAACTTGTTTTCATGATTCCAAACTACATGCAGATTGGTGGCATCTGGAAGAACCTTGGTGGAAAGGTCATTCCCTTCAAGCTCGAGATGAAGGATGGTAAGTGGGTACCTGACCTCGAGGGTCTCAGAGCCGCGGTCTCAAAGAAGACTGCTGCCATCGCAATCTGTACACCTAACAATCCCACTGGGAAAATCCTGAGTGAAGATGACCTGAAGACAATCGTGAGCATTGCAGGTGAGCAGGGTGCTTGGGTCGTGTCTGACGAGATCTATCGTGGCGCTGAAATCCAGGAGAATAAGGCTCCCTCAGTTCACGGTCTCTCTGACAAAGTCCTCATCACTACAAGTCTGTCCAAGGCGTACGGTCTACCTGGTCTTAGGATAGGATGGGTAGTGTGTCCCTCGCCAAAGGAGGCATTGGAGCTATGGACATACTCGGACTACACCACTATTAGCCCTGCAACGGCTAGTGACTGGCTCGCAACTCTTGCGTTGTCGCCTGGCATTCAAGGCAAGATTGAGAAGCGTACTAGGAGTGTAGTGCGCGAGAACTGGACCATCATGGAAAAGTGGATAGCATCCCATTCTGATCTGATATCGGGAGTTCCTCCTGAGGCTGCTGCAATCTGTTTCATCAAGCTAAAAGACGGCATTGACTCCTTTGACTTCACCATGCGACTAATGAAAGAGAAGAGTGTCCTCATCTCTCCTGGCGACCATTTTGAGATGCCCGGCTACGTACGTATCGGGTTTGGATCTGAGAAGAAGTATCTTGAGTCTGCGTTGGAACTGATCGGTGAAATTCTGAACACATATCGATAAAGTGTGTGTTTTGTTGTGAAAATTGTGTTTCCATTGCACATTTGACCTTCCGCGACCTTCAAAGTCAGCTCATTTATGCTATTGACTGATAATAAGGTCTATTTTGGCTTAAGATGCCACCGCTAGCGATATGAACTCTTTCTACCTAGATTACTGCCTTTTGGTAGGTGGAACATGTTGAGCACGCATTTTGAATGCATTTGTTCCTACAATATTCTTGCAGTCGAAACAAGACTGTAGGATGCAAGAACGAATGGCGACAGAGGTGAAACAGCCCAACTCGAAACCAGTGAGTGACGAGCGCACGGAGAAAGAGGACCGTGAGCTAGCGCTGCTGGTGGAGTTGGCGAAGATCTACTATGATGGTCCATGATGGAGGTCATAGTGAAAAATCGGATGTGTCAAGAATTGTCGGAGACAGAGATAGATGATGAGAATATACTAGGACATTTCCAAGAGGTGATTCAGAGAGTAGAGAGCTCTGAAGAGTTGAAGTCAGTGATAGGGGTAGAGTATACATGCTTACGGTCAATGATGCTCGAACCCCGGAACACAACGATGTGGAACGCGCTAGCCTTGGTCTACATGATGTCCAACCGCGTACAGGATGCTGAAGAGGCCATCGAGAGGTCTCTTGATATTGATACCTCCAATGCGTGGACATGGACGATCTGGGGAGACCTCCTGCGACAGGACGGAAGGTTGGTGGACGCAGAGCGAGCCTATCGTATGGCCACCGAGCTGGACCCGAACTACATACATGCTCTCCGGCATCTGGCGCTACTCTGCTCCGTGAGAGGTGCTCATCAGGAAGCAGTCGATCTGCTCGAGATGCTCATCTCAGTCACACCAAACGATCAAGAGCTGTGGGATGTTTACTCTGCACGTCTTCGAAGACTGAGGGACTAGCTACTCGTAAGCTTCTCAAAACAATTAGAATGTCATCTCAGTCCTTTCATGCAACTCATATGCAACACAAATGTCAATTTGCGACCTATTAAGGTCCTACAAGAATAGTCGAGTCCTCCCAGTAGGATTGTTATCAATGCTCGATTGTCCATCTTGGACTGCAAAACCTGCCATCGAATCTCTCTAGTCTTAGTCTGATGCAATAGTGGATGATAAGAGATTTGGGATTGATCGAACTGTTGCTGACGCCTTTCCAGACTGCGGATAAAGTCCAACGAGTCATGTGTAAAACAGGAACTCCTACATTGGACAGTTTACTAGATGGTGGGTTTGAGACCGGTCTTGTTTACCTGTTCTATGGTTGTGGTCGTCTTCACGCTGACCTCTTACGAGCTGCTGTTCACGCACAACTTCCCCTGACACATGGAGGATTTTCAAGTCCATCAATCTTGATTGATAGTTCGAATATGGTGGATATTGTTAAGCTTAGAGACTTCTCCTTCCAACTTGGACTTGAACCGGAGAGCGTGATGGATATGATCTATATATCTCGTGCATTCAACTCGACACAGACTTACGACTTGGTTATCAACCATCTTGACGAGTTTATTGAACGAATACCTGCAAAGCTACTCATCCTTCCGGGTCTTGTTGATTTGTTCATCAATGAAGGGTTGGATGCTGAGAGAACCAAGCAGATGACACATCTAGCTGCAAGAATCAATGCGTTCACTCTAGGGCATAATCTTGTCACTCTGATTTCTACACGGGTCAAGAACACCCACTCAAAGCACCTCCCTGTTGGAAAGACGTTGGCAAGTTCAGCACAAGTCCACATTCATGTTGACGAAACTCCTATGCGAACAGTGTATTCCCTTACAAAACATCCAAGCTTGCCAAACCGGACCGAGTCACTAGTGAGAAGAGGTTCTGCTTTTGGTGTGACACTTCCATTGGACTACTACTTTGGGAATGGTTCTTCTACTTGAGTGATTTTCCACACTCTTGGCAAAACTTTGAGTTAGTTGTAATCTCTGCCTTGCACTCGGGGCACTTGCCAACAAGCTTTGTGTAGAGGGGCTCGAGCTTATCACGAACACCATCTTTCAGTAATTGCCTCGTGAAGATGTCGTCAATTCCCTTTGAGAATGACTTGATGGATTCCGGTATCTGAAGTATATTGCCAGAATCACACGCTGCGCGGAATGCTGTCTTGAAGGAAGCACTGTCCTTCATTTGTTTGTTCACAGTCTTACGAATGAACACCTCAAGACCTTCATCAAGAGGCTGGTGTGTATAAGGTAGACCGATTCGATTGTTTGGCATGACAATGGGCGGGAACACAGCTGGTTTCCCAGTGGTGTATGTAGCAACCCAGGTCTGGATATGGACGAGAGTAAGGGGTGCCAGACCTCTGATCGAATCATTTTCAAGCGTGAGTTTCTGTATTTTTTCTAGTTCGCGTCGTAATGAATCAACCCGCTTCTCCACAAGCCCATCCATTCTCTCGATTGCATCGGCCACTAGCTCCTGCTGTTTTTTGGACTCAATCCCTTTGGCATCCCCTTCCGCACTCATGTCCTCGATTTTTTCCTGAAGGGTCTTTGTCTGGGCGTCAACATTTTCTTCCTCTTTCCTGATGTCTTCTCCAAGCTTG
The DNA here is from genome assembly GCA_019894665.1 of Candidatus Thorarchaeota archaeon. Lineage (GTDB taxonomy): Archaea > Asgardarchaeota > Thorarchaeia > Thorarchaeales > Thorarchaeaceae > SMTZ1-45. Next base: position 3,560 of record JAGXOC010000060.1, on the reverse strand, counting down.
AAATCGAGGTCTCCCGCACGCGCAGTAGATGCCTCGGCAAGGTCGTCGAGTGAATCGACCGCATCAGTATATGTAGGTACAGTCACTGAGAGGTCATCAACGAGGATTTTGTATCTCTCGATTGCTTCATCCAGCTCAAGTTGATTCAGTGTTTCTCGAGTGGATTTGATATCTTCAATCACTTGTTTGAAAAACCGTTCAACCTCAAACGTATCTCTGACAAACTCCGCTAATATGGTACGTTTGTCCTTGTGGTGTTTGTCCCTAAGACTGTAGATCTTCTCTGACATCCGTTCCTGAAGTTTCTCGATGCGAAGTCGTGATGATTCTTCTTGAGTGTTTAGACGTTTCTCCCAGCGACCCATCTCAGCAGTCATCACATTCTCCATTACTTTGAGTTGGTCTGTTAATTTCTCTTTAGTGATTTTCTGAAGTCCTTCCATGGTTCCAAGACGCTGACGAGCACCTTCAATCAAATTCTGGAAGTCTTCACTTATCGTCAAGGCAAGTTGTGAGTCAATTTTTAATTCTAAGGCATTGAGGTTCTCGTTCGGATCGACCTCCCTCACTCGATACCCCTGAGCAACGAAGAGATTTGGCTCCTGAACATTTCTAATCTGGTGAACCTTGGGTTCCACATTTCTCAGCAATGGGATTGCTTTGTCAACACCCGATGGGATATCCTCAAACTTTGCTATCTCATTACTCAATATGTGCCGTACTGGTCCTGTTGAAGTATCCTCACTTAGTTCCATGTTAATAGATGACTCGCCAATTGCGGATAGCACGATAGAGTTCATGTCTGATATCTGGACAATCCAGTACGGTACTGAAACTGGTGTAAGGAATTTGAGATTCGCCTTGCCTTTCTTGTTTGACTCGGCTAGGATGAATGCCATGGCTAGGGCAGCTTCTTCCGTATCAACTACCAGCTTGTTCCCTTTCTCATGAAAAAGGAAATCCAGAGCAACCTGTCGGACCATTAAACCACCTTTCAGATGAAAAAGAGGTGCTCTCTGTCTTTAATTACGTTTGTTGGGTTGTCCTCCGAAATGTAATACCCCGGTTACCATCCCAAGTCCATTTCTATCGTATCGAAGAGATCTTCTTCTTTCTCCCCTTCTCCTGAAAGGCGTAACGGGAACTCAATGAATGGGTCAAACGATAGACCAAGCTCTAGAACCACTTTCAGAAAGAGTGTGGTTTTGATGAGTTTTCCTTCGAATGGTACTATGGAACTCCAATCTTCGTGGACTGATTCCTCGATCCATCGATCAAACTCGTTGAATGTTATAGGAATATGCTTCTCACTAAACCCTGTTTTGGAGTCCAAGTTTCTTCCTTGGCATACAATATCTTCCCGCTTCACAATGTCGAGTCGGACACACTTAATGCGGGATCGTTCTTTCACCAGGAACTTGACCACTAGTCCTTTCTTTGGTCTGATGATGTCTGTTGGAATCTCAGCATGAATATGCTCTTTTTCTTCTCTTAGGGGTAGTCTATCCAATGGTTCAGGAATATATGAAGGCGATTGACCAACTACTATGAGCTTGAACTTCGATTTAGGATCATTGGCTCGATCAACCTCAACCACTGCCTCGACTGAATAGTCAATCTCACCATAGAATCCATTATGAGTCGGTGGAAGTTCATTTGGTAACTTGAAACCATAGTCAAATCTCGCTTCCCCAGAGTGGATCTCTCCTCCCTCCCAAATCGTGATTTCATAATCTAGATGGTCATGAGTTTCACTCACGTGGACCTTTCCTGCCTGGTAGTGGGTGTATTCCTTTCCACGTAATTTCAGTATGATTCTGTTGCAGGTGAAAGTTTTGTCAGTGCTGACGACAATATGTCCGCTGACATCTTCACCGGGCTTAAATTGATCTTTCTCAGAGTAAATTGATACTTGTCGCATACTATCTTCAACCAACCACTAATCTATGAATGGGCGCGAGAGTAAATAGGGTTTTCTTCCGGCGCTTAATCAAAGCCAAGGTCAATCGCAATTGCTTCAAAAATGTCCTCAATTTCTTCCTCAGGTTTTTCTCCTGAAACTTTCAATCGGTAAGTAACGAATGGATCAAGATCCCACCTCATCTCAAGGACCACTTTGAGTAAATAGGTTGTTCTTAATAGCTTTGATTGAAACGGCACACGACGCCAATTGCCTCCCACCAGAGCATCTTTCCAACGATGAAAGTCTCCGGCTGATATTGGGATGAATTCCGTTGCTATTGTAACATCGTGGGTGTGCTCGTTGCTTCGACACTTTGCATATTCTCGTCTTCGAATCTCGACACGTACGCCATTCACACGAGAATGTTCATCTACCATGAAACGAACCGGAATCCCTTGCTTGATTCTTAGAACATCACTCTGTAGTTCTACGTGAAGTGGATTAGTATCCTTGTTCTGGGGATTGTAGCCATCAGATTCGGGTAGGTATGCAGGATGTATCGGTAGGACCCTAAATCGTCTTGTCATCTTGGGATCAAGTGTCCAATCCATCTCGACAACTGCTTCTACATTATACTCGATCCAGCCATTGTACCCTGAATATGTGGGTGGAAGTCCTGTCTTCAGTTTGAACTCGAATGAGAACTCGTTCTTTCCATAGGGGATCTCAGCTGCTTCTGATAGGATGATTTTTCCATGAAGATGAACATGCTCATCAGTAATCTTGCTGTCTCCGGATCCCATCTCGGTCCTTTCTTTTCCTTTGACCTTCAGGACTACCTGATTGCACACGAAGCTTTTGTCAGTTTCCACGACAACAACCCCCCTGATGCTATCTCCTGGACGAGCATTCCTCTGTGAGAACTTGATGTCCACGAACCTCATTTGGTATTCCGACCACTGTGTGAGTCTTCTCACGGGGACAAATATTCTTTTGCAAAAAAGAGTCGACACGAGAAGTGTCTACTCGAGGACTATTGGGATTGTACTGCCTGCAATATTGAGTAGGGTCTCTGAGCCTGAAACTGTTACACCCAGACCTCCGAGATATGGCTCTCTGTCTTCAGGGACTAATGGTCTCTTGAAAAATATCCTCTTTGCACACATCAATGCAAGGTCGTGTGTGACATGAACATGCATGATATTCTCTTTCTGTGAGGTCAGTTTCTTTACAGTGTCTTCAATGAGTCTAACTCGATACTCGTCGAATCGTTCAATTCTTTCACCGAATCCTCCATCCGCAAATGTATTCACAAAATCTGTTATGTTTCTACCATCTGGATGCAGGTTCAACCAGACCTCATTCTCAATGACATGAGGTCCGACAAGTGTGGGAAGTGATTCGATATCGATGACTTCTCCACCCTGCTGAGTGAATCCCTCACCTATGGCTTCTGCAGTTTCAAAACATCTTGGTATGAAGCTAGTGTAGATCATCATCTTCCCATTCCGAGGGATTCTCCGACCTAGTTCAAAAGACATCTTCTTTCCAAGCCCTGTTAGTCCTGCGCTCATCACTTCCTCATGGTTCTGGAGGGTTTCTCGATGTGAGTGCCTGACAAGGAACATCAGCGGTTGGTCCTTGTCCAGAGTTGCCA
>JAGXOC010000005.1:6723-60989 GCA_019894665.1 Candidatus Thorarchaeota archaeon | reverse complement strand
AATAACAGCGCCCGAGACCCAAGAATGGGGAATTATGGCTTCATGGAAAACATCTGAAGAGCTGCTGAAACGGTTGAATGTGGACTTCAGGCGAGTATACATGAATCCTGCTGCAGGCTTTGTACCTCAACCTCTTCCAGATGGGTCTACTGAAACAGAGTTCAAATGCGGAATGAAACTGATTGGTGGATATGACGAGGTCACCTACTATCCTTGGGCTGAGTTCACAGAAGTAGAACAAGTGAAAGAGTTCGAGTGGATTGACCCAGATGACCCCTCAAGAATGGAAGGTGTCCGAGATTGGGCAAAGCATCTTCACAAGGAGACTGACTATGCAGTTGTGGGTATGGTAGGAGGACCATGGGGAGTTTTCGAGATAGCTGCTCATTATATGAGAGGTTTTGACAAGTTCCTAGTTGACCTCCTAAGACGTCCAGACCTAGCAGAGGCTATGATGGACAAAAGCATGGAACTGGCAATTGAGATGAACCGGGTTCTATTGGATGAAGTAGGTGAATATCTAGACATTGTGCAAGTCGGTGATGACTTAGGTCATCAGGATGGACTTCTCATCAATCCAAGGATTTACAGGTCTCTAGTGAAACATAGACACAAGAAGGTCTACAGTGACATCCACCGGAGAGCACCGCATGTGAAGATTCTCTATCACTCATGTGGAGCTATTGAACAATTGATACCGGACCTGATTGAAGTGGATGTGGACATCCTGAATCCAATCCAACCTCTAGCAAAGGGTATGGAATCAGCTGAGCTCAAGGAGAATTATGGGGATAGACTGACATTCCATGGAGGAATAGACCTACAGCATGCTATGGCTGCACAAGGATCACTTGAAGATGTACGTGTAGAGGTTGACACCCGAATAAATGCACTGGCACATGGTGGAGGCTACATCCTCGCTCCTGCACATAACATTCAACCAGAGTCTACTCCGGAGAAGATCCTAGAGCTGTATGATTACGCCACTAAGAGAGGCGTCTATCCGTTGAAATGAAGAGAATCAAGGGATAGGTTTCTCTTTGTGAAGATCGTGGGGGTCTTCACCATCATCTAGTTTCTCAGACCACCAGTCATCAGTTGCTACAACTTCCTCTGCATGAGTGAGAACTTCTTCGATACGATCAGCGGGAATCACAACGATTCCGTCATCATCCCCGAATATTAGGTCGCCAGGATTAACAGTGACACCACCACAAGTAATCGAACTCTGTACAGACTCCATGTCTAAACGACCTCTCATGGTGCCGGGATGTCGACCACGAGCAAAAACTGTGAAATTCGTCTTATCGATATCATGGATGTCTCTTGAAGTACCATCAACCACCGCACCTCGGACTCCCTTTGATATTCCAATCTTTGTCAATATCTGACCCCAAGCAGAGCAATCAGTTGCACCAGCCATATCAATGACGAGTAAATCACCGTCCACGGCCTCAGTTCCAAGGCTCATGAACATGTCCAGTTGCTTCTCATCATAGGGTCGAGTAGCAGGAGAACGGGTCAGTTTTCCAGTTCTCGCAAATCCGGCCATTCGTTTATTCTTGGTAAGAGGTACTATACCTCGGTCCATACACACTGTTCCAAGACCGATCTCATCTGCGGCGTCAGAAAGTGCAGCTACATAGAGTTTCATTGTTCGATCAATTATGGCGTTCCTATCAGTTGTCATAGGGTTCACTCCTTCTCCCAACGATAGATGCAGTGATCATCGCCACGCATCATACATTTTGGAATTGACATTGATACATCAGGGTCTACAACCTGACCTATTCCCTCATCTATCTTGGTCACATGTTCGCAAATGTCCGATCCAGCATCTTGAGTCTTGAATGACTCTATCCATGGGCAATACGTCACCTTTAGGTTGAAGCTCTTGTCAGTCGAGGTGCCTATCGATAGTTCAAATCCAAAGAATGGATGAGCACCATCAAAGAAGTCGAAAATAGAACGAAGGTCTCCTTTCCGCAGAGAGCCCTGTTCAATACCATCTTTGCCCAGTTTTAGACCATGGAGCCGATTAACCTCACCGATGGCTTTCAATCCTTCATCGCCCATCAATCTACGAATTGCTTCTACATAGATTACATGTGTGGCAGCGAGTGTATTCATGTTGGCTCTTCGAACATCATCTGCACTTGGATCTGACATAACACAACACTATCCGTTGAGAGTTGTACAGAGGAATAGAAATGTATCTTAAAACTCCTCTGAGAACTGGTTATGTAATTTCTTAAACAAAAGTGGTCCATTCGAGAGGTTATTTAACTGGGGATTATCCAGCAGATTCAGACAGGTGGTACTGATGCTTGCTGAGAGAAACATTGACGTTCCTGCTAGCGAAATCCGAAAGATCTTCAACAAGATCATCGGAAGAACTGATGTCTATGACATGACTGTTGGCATCCCTGATTTTGACACACCTGAGCACATCAAGGAAGCTGCAAAGAAAGCAATCGATGATGGCTTCACAACTTACACCCACAATGCGGGTTACATTGAGGTCAGAGAAGCGCTTGCAAAGAAGTTGAAGCGCGACAATAACATCGTTGCGGACCCTGAATCTGAACTGGTCTGCACAGCAGGAGGGATGGGGGCTCTCGTTCTCGCAAACTTGGTCCTTGTGAATCCAGGTGATGAAGTGATTTACCCAGACCCGGGTTTTGTGAGCCACTTTGCTCAAATCAAACTCGCATATGGAGTCCCAGTTCCAGTTCAATTGAAGAAGGAGCACAGATTCGGTTTCACTGCAGAAGACGTTGAAAGGAAGATAACACCCAAGACAAAGATGATTGTCCTCAACTCACCGAACAACCCCACGGGTGGTGTCATTACCAATAAAGAATTGAAAAGAATTGCAGAATTGTGCATCGAGAACGACATCTATGTGATTGCTGATGAGGCTTATGAGAAATTCAGATATGTAGATGAAGACCCCCTATTCATAGGTTCACTCCCTGGAATGAAAGAGAGAACAGTTTCAATTTTCTCATTCTCAAAAACATATGCAATGACAGGATGGCGTATCGCTGTAGCAACGGGTTCTAGCAAAATCATCAGTGCAATGACTAAATTGCAAGAACACATCATAGCAATGCCAACTTCAATTTCACAAAAAGCAGCAGAGGCCGCAGCTATTGGTCCTCAAGACTGTGTTGATGAAATGCTTCAGACATTTCGGAAGCGACGGGACCTGATCACAAAAGGACTCGATGACATTGAGGGTGTTGATATGCAACCTCCTGGAGGTGCATTTTACGCATTTCCAGACGTGTCAGCCTATGGTATGAAATCATTCGATCTTGTTCATAAAATCCTGAAGGACACAAAAGTGGTCACTATACATGGGACAGCCTTTGGAGAATACGGAGAAGGATTCCTCAGACTCTGTTATGCTGTTTCGACTGAGAGAATCAATGAAGCCCTGAGCATACTGGATAGCTATCTACCGAAATTACTGCCTTAGTTATGTCAGATGCGAACAGTAATGAATGGAAAAAGCTGTAGGGTAAGAGATGACATCCCGGAGTAAACGACTCAAGCAAATGATGCTTGATTCCGAGCCTACGATCTCATCGGAGCGAGCTGTCCTTTTCACTGAGTACGTTAAGGAGAATTGGTCTGAGCCTGCAATGCTACGCTTCGCTGGTGCTTTTGCTCATGTTCTGGATAATATAACAATCAGAATAGAGCCGGAGGAATTGATCGTTGGTAACATGGGGCCCACTCCTCGTTCTTGTCAGGTGTTTCCAGAGTATAGCTGGATATGGATTGAGGAAGAGCTCGATAAGTTTGACAAGAGAAGGACTGAGCGGTTCTCAATCAGTAATGAAGACAAGAAAAATCTCCGCGAAGTCTTCACCTTCTGGAAGGACAAGAGCACAGCAGAAATTGCTGGAACAGCTATGCCGAAGAAATCAATTCAAGCATCCAAAGCAGGCTTATTCACGATTGGTGCTCCAGGAACAGGGATTGGACATGTCATTGTAGACTATGAGAAAGTCCTGAGGAATGGTTTAGGGGGAATCCTTGATGAGATAGAGGGGAAAGATGGCGATTATTATGAGGCTGTCAGAACCGAGATAACTGCAGTCATCAGATTCGCAGAACGTTTCTCCCAATTAGCAGGTGAGTTAGCAGAAAAGGAATCGGATGAAATCCGAAAAGGTGAGTTACTAGAGATAGCGCGCATTTGTCAGAAAGTTCCAGCTGAACCAGCAAAGTCATTCCAGGAGGCACTCCAGTCGTTCTGGTTTATCCATTTACTGATCCAGACCGAGTCTAATGGACATTCCATATCTACAGGCAGGTTTGATCAATACGTCTATCCATTCTATGATTCAAACATTAAGAGTGGAGGGATAGGCAAGGAGTATGCATTGGAACTTCTTGAGGTGCTTTGGGTCAAACTGACCTCACTAATCAAGATTAGAAATGAGTACTACAGCATTGCGTTTGCAGGCCATCCGATGTTCCAAAACCTCACTATTGGGGGGCAGAATGCAGATGGGACAGATGCATCTAATGACCTCACAAGATTGATCCTCCAAGCTACTGCAAACATCAGAGTAACTCAACCGAGTGTTTCTTTCCGATGGCACAAGAACACACCTGAAGACATCAAACTTCACGTAGTCGATGTGATCTCAAAGGGTCTTGGAATCCCGGGTCTGTTCAATGACGATGAGATTATTCCAATGATGCTTGAGAAGGGTACCGACCCATCAGACGTCCATGAGTATTCAGTACTCGGATGTGTTGAACCAATCATTGGTGGTAAGTCAGATCCTCGACAGAATATTGGGTATGTCAACCTACCAAAGATACTCGAGGTTACATTGAACAATGGAAGGGACCCAAAGACAAGTGAACTGGTTGGGAGGGAAACCGGAGACCCTCGAAGTTTCAAAGCATTTGATGACCTATGGCTATCTTTCGAGGAACAGATCGACTACACCATTGAGATGTTGACAAGCGCAGATAGGATTGCAGCAGGCATCATATCAGAGCACACACCAACACCGTTCATCTCCTCTCTTCTTGAAGGGTGCAATGAGTCTGGAAAGACCATGCAGGACGGTGGAGTTCTCTACAACTCAGGAGGAATCATGGGAGTCGGAATCGCAATCGTAGCGGATTCGCTTGAAGTTCTCCGAAAATTTGTCTTTGAAGAGAACGAGATATCGATGGATAAATTCCTTCAGATTCTCGCCAACGACTATAAGGACCATGAAGAACTTAGGGTCAAATTCGAGAACGATTCATCAAAGTATGGTAATGACATTGAGAGAGTGGACTTTCTTGCTAGAGATACCGGGAGAGCCTTTTGTAATTCGATTCAGAGTAGGATGACAACAAGGAACGGTCCATATCATGGAGCTCTCTTCTCCGTGTCCATGTATATTCCACAGGGAGAAGTCCTTGGAGCAACACCAGATGGCCGCAAAGCGGGTTACATGATTTCAGATGGCGTTTCACCCACTCAGAATAGGGATATTAACGGACCTACTGCAGCCATGAAATCAGTTGCTAGGCTTGATCATGCCTTGTGCTACAATGGCACCCTCTACAACATGAAATTCACACCCGACTTTTTTGATACTGAATCGAGAAGAAAGAAATTCATCAGCATGGTTGACACGTACTTTGGTATGGGGGGATTCCACGTTCAATACAACGTGGTATCACGAGCGACCCTAGAAGATGCCAAAGTGAACCCCCTACAACACAGAGACCTGATTGTCCGGGTCGCGGGATACAGTGCATATTTCATTGAGCTAGATCCATTCGTGCAAGATGAAGTGATAGCACGAACTGAATTCTCATGAAGACCAGTCTCAACGGTAGATTTAACATTTCGAAGCGTATGTATTCACTTGTTAAACACGTTGAGTTGTGACAGATGGGTTATGACGTTGTTACCTTTGGAGAAGTGATGCTTCGCCTCTCCCCTCCAGACTTTAAGCGATTTGAACAGACTGAGAGTTTCAATGCTCATGCAGGTGGTGCAGAGATGAACGTAGCAGTGGCCTGTGCGAGATTAGAGTTGAACTCAGCATATGTCACCAAGCTAGGAGACAACTCCATCGGACATTTCATCCGAAACAAGGCTCGAGAGCATGGAGTTGATACATCCCACATTCTCTGGGATCCAGACAGTCGATGTGGAGTCTACTTTGTTGAGTTTGGAGCGGCTCCTAGAACTAATCGCGTGATCTATGATCGCAAGGAGTCCGCTATCAGTAGGATAAAACCGGGAGAAGTTGACTGGAAGAAGGTCCTGAAAGAGACCAAAGTGTTCCACACCAGTGGGATCACTCCTGCGCTAAGTTCCAGTTGTGCAGATGCAACAAGCGAAGCACTCAGAGTCGCAAAGGAGCAAGGTGCAAAGATATCTTACGACGTCAACTACCGAGGAAAACTATGGACTCCCAAGGAAGCCCAGAAGTTCACAGAGCCAGCATCTGAGTTCATTGATATATTAATCACTACTGAAGAAGACACGAAGGTAGTCTACGGTATTGAAGGAAAGGACTACGAAGATGTGGCTGCCAAACTAATAGACAAGTTTGGATTCGAGGTCGTTGTAATCACACTCAGAGAAACTCCTTCAGTCTTGCTGAATAAATGGTCAGTCTTTGCATATTCTGATGGTAAAGTCTACAAGAGTCCAGTCTATGATGTGGAAGTTGTGGACCGTCTAGGCGGAGGTGACTCCTGTAGTGCAGGATTCATCTATGGATATCTTGAGTTGAAGGACCTGCAGAAAGCAGTTGATTTTGGTTCAGCATTCTCCGCATTGAAACACTCGGTTCCTGGAGATCTAGCCTTCGTTTACAAGTCAGAGGTTGAGAAGTTAATCAAGGGCCGCGAGAGAGGCCTTCGTATCGATAGGTGAGCCAAGATGTGGACAAAAGAAAAAGCGATGAAACTGATCTATGACACCGGTCTCATTCCGATAATCCGGGTCGAGTCTGCAGATATTGCATTCAATGTGGCTGATGCCTTTCTAGAAGGAGACGTAAACATTATTGAGGTGACCATGAGCGTCCCAGGTGCAATCGATGTCGTGAAACAGCTCGTCGAGCAATTTGGAGACAAGGTCCTGATTGGAACAGGTACAGTTGTTGATGGGAAAATGGCAGAAGAAGTAATCAAAGCTGGTAGTGCGTTCATCGTGAGTCCGAATTATTCGCGAGACCTGATTGAAACTGCCATTAAGCATTCCAAACCTATCATCCCCGGAGCACTCACTCCTACAGAGATCTATAATGCATACACTTTGGGAGCAGATGCTGTGAAGGTTTTCCCCTGTGGCACGGTGGGGGGAGCTACATATCTAAAAGCTATCAGAGGTCCGTTACCACAGATTCCACTTGTTCCAACCGGCGGCGTGAATCTTGACACAGCAGGACCTATGCTTGAAGCAGGTGCCTATGCGCTTGGGGTAGGTGGAGCCATTACCGACAAGAATGCAATCAAGGAAGGTAGGTTTGAAGTGATTACAGAGAACGTCAGAAAATTCCTTGATATTGTAAAGGCATACAGAAGTGAGGATTGCTTCCTCAAAATCACAAGTGGTAAGGAGATACGACTAGAATGATAGAAGGATATGATAAAGAGAAACTAGTAAAAGCAATTGAAAAGAAAAAGTTCGGTGAACTTGAGAAGTTTGCCCTTAACAATGCTGGAAACAAGAAAATATTCAAACTGAGAGAAGTGCTTGAGGAGTATGACCCTGTTCATTTAACAATGTACATGGTCGGTGTGTGCGGGAGAAGAATCAAAGTGAAACTTAACACCTTTGATTTTCCTGATGGAGAGCATAGAGTTGGAATTGAATTTATTGAAGTATTAAAATGGGATGAATAAATTATCTAGAACATCACCGGTTCAGAAAGGAAACAACTAAATCTAGCCCTTAGCCTGCTCGTGGACATTGGAGTGCTAAGAGATGACCCAAGACCTGCTAAAACTTATGCGAGAACGAATCGCAATTGGACTTGAACGAGAAGAGACTAAAGATGCCATCGAGGGATGGGAACGAACAGCACAACTTACCTTGAAGGAAGGATCGGAATATCACTTTGTTGTCAAGGACAACAATATCACAGTTCATGAAGGACTGTTAGAAAATCCAGACATGAGAATTCAGAGTGATGAAGTAACAATTCGAAAGCTTTTCCTCGAAGAAATGAGTGCAACCTCAGCGCTCTTCAAACGGAAGTTAAAGGTGAAAGGGTCAACATCCGATTTAATGAAGATAAGACACATTTTCTAGATCTAAAAGGAGAATGAGTGGCAATGGAAACTACCAGAGAGGCTGCAATGTGCTGCGGTGCAGGTGGAGGTCTGCGTTCTTATGACGTTGAATTGTCCAAGAAGATTGCTGAGGACAGAGTGAAGAGTGCAGAAGAAATTGATGCTGAAGTAATCGCTACTGTTTGTCCATTCTGTGAGCATAATCTCATCGCAGGTGCAGAACAGATTAACAGCTCGATACGTGTTGTGGATGTTGTAGACTTACTTGCTGAAAGTCTGAAATGAAAAAGAAAAATGGGCAGACGCTACCAATGGTAATGTCACCCGAAATAGAATGATTCTGAACTCGGATTAGTAGCGACCGCCACCGCGGTCTCCACCGCCATAACTTGGTCGGCGCTCGTGTTCTTCAGCGCTCAAATCAACGTCACTGTTGACTTCTTCAATTGCTTCCTCAGCCTCTTTCAGTGTGCCGTAGCGCCCTATACTGAGGCGAAGATGTCCTTGAAAGAGGGTAGTGTAACCATTCTCAAGACGATAGGTCTTATCAGCCTCGACTTCATCAATCGCAGCATCCCATAGGGGGATTGTCACAAGACCAGTGCTATCACCAACAACAGTGTCGCATACGCGGTGCTGTTCTCCATCAGCTCTGGATGTCACTTCCCTGGCTTCACCTTTTTCGACGACCTTGAATGAGATGTTTACGCTCTTCATTCTTGGTTTGAGTTCTGAAATATGAGCCTCAATCGGCTCTCTCTCTTGATATCCCATGATCGCTCACTTCTTACATTTGCAGGTCTTCAAAAGTAGAATCTTCCTCAGGGGTCGCAAAGCTATGTCTGGAACTCTATAGATTGTGATTCAATTAATCTTGAGGGTACTGCTGTTTCTCGTGGTGGAATAAATCCCTAATAATTCTTAGCTAATAATTGGAAATCTCAAAATGAGGTGGACGATGGCAGACACCTAAGACTTTGTGCCCATTTTGCGGGCTCGAGGTCCACCCTCTTTTGTTATTTTGAACATGAGTGGCGCTCCAATTCACACGTTGTCAAGACACTTCTCTGAACCCTCGGGGGTGAGAGATCCGAATTTCCCTGCAGAGGACATTCGTATATGCCGATTCAACATGGCTGCATCATTTCCACGATGCACGGAGCAAAAGGGTATCAGCCAATCGTCCAAGATAATATACGCAACATACCAACATAAGTCCTTCGCCCGGATTTTGAGGCGTCAACTATTCTATGTACATAGAATAACTTATAAGAAATCCACCGGATTTCGCACGACAAGAGCCAGAGGTGTCACATTTGAACGGAATAAAAGTCGCGATTGTTGGAGTAGGTAATTGTGCAAGCGCGCTTGTACAGGGTGTTGAGTTCTACATGAAAGCAACATCTAGTGAAGATGTCATTGGTCTTGGGCATCCTGATTTTGCAGGATTTCATGTGAAAGACATCCAGTTTGTTGCAGCTTTTGATGTAGCAGACACCAAAGTGGGTGTTGATCTTGCAGACGCAATATTTGCGAAACCAAACAACGTGATGGCTTTTGCCAAAGTTCCAAAAACTGGTGTTGAAGTGATGAAGGGGCCTGCACTTGATGGTATTGATGACGTGCTCAGGGCGCTTGTCACTGTTTCAACGGCTGAAGATGCGGATGTGGTGAAGGTTCTCAAGGATTCAGGAGCCGAGATTCTCATCAACCTGATTCCCGGTTCAGCAGAAGAAGCCACCAAGTATTATGCAAACGTAGCTCTCGAAGCTGGTTGTGCCTTCATCAATGGTGCCCCAATACCGATTGCATCAGATCTTGAATGGAGTAAGAAATTTGAAGAGAAAGGTCTCCCATTAGTTGGAGATGACATTCAAGACCAGTTAGGCTCTACAGTACTTCATCGCAGCATCCTCCAGCTCTTAGTATCAAGAGGTGTCCAGGTGGATGAAAGCTACCAGCTCGATATTGGTGGTGGGGCGGAGTCACTTGATTCCCACTACAGGGGTAGGATGAGGAAACGAGGCGTTAAGAGCGAAGCGATTAGCCAAGACTTGCCCTATGATGCCCCATTGGTTGCAGGATCTAGCGATTTCGTTTCATTTATGGACAATAGCCGGGATTCCTTCTTCTATATTCACGGACGTCAGTTTGGAGGGGCTCCAGTAAAAATAGACATCCGAATGGAAGTCACGGACGGCCCCAACGCAGGTCCTATACTCATGGATGCTATCAGAGGTACAAAGCTAGCTTTGAAGAGAGGTCTTAGTGGGTCTCTAGAATCAATCTCAGCCTATGGCTTCAAAATGCCCCCAGTACCTACAACAATGTATAGAGCTGAGAGATGGGTTGAAGAGTTCCTGTTAGGGAAGAGAAAGGTCTAGTTAACCAGTTTGCTATAGAAGCTCCCTAATCGCGTCTGGTTGTAGTCCTTAGGAACCTCAACCTCTTGCCACTTGGTTAATGCACGATTCCAATATTGCATCTGAGTGTTATCAGAAATCAAGAATCTTTCGAACGTTCTCCTCAAGGTCCTCGGGTGTCACAATGTTGACAAAGTCTGCAGCTTTCCCCAAGAGATTTTCTGCCTTCTCATGAAAATCTTTGGGAACAACTACTAAGACTGGGATATTATACGTCTTAGCCGGGTAGAGCAAATTAAGAGGTATTGGTATTGGTCTTTCCACGTCTTTACTGGTTGGTAGTAGTTTGTGCAAATATGCAATTATGATGTCCACTTCACCGGGTTGAAGGTGGGATGCAATCTTTCCATGATTGTCCCATTCATTTCCCAGTGGCAAAGTACAGAATCCACTTGCAGCTAATATTGTAAGAAGTGATGAGTCTGTCCCGTCAAAATAACCAACTGTTTTCATTTTTCTCAACTGCGTTATATGGTAAACAATCATAATTAATCCTTTGTTTCACCCAACTCACACTGAACAGGAGAATAACCACTTACAATGGTTAATCTCAGCCTATGGTTTCAAAATGCCACCAACACCTACAACCATGTATAGGGCAGAACGTTGGGTTGAGGAGTTCCTGTTAGGAAAACGAAAGCTCTAGCAAATTACTTACGTGCTTTCACATATTCATCAAGCATTTCCTTGAGTTTGTCCAATTTGCTGATGACAATGAATTCGGTTTCCTCGCCGACCTCACTAAGGGTTTCGTTGTATGAAGTCACACTGCGATAATCTTCTATGAATTCGTCCTTGGCTTCTTTAGTTTGAGCCGACGGGTCAAAGACAACAATTCTATTTTCGGGTTCAAAGTTCACAACAATACTTCGTGACAGATACATGACTTTCTTGCATTTCGGACATTGAGTCCGATTTGCTTTGCCAGTTTTAAGGGATTTAATCATATCTCGGTCTTCGGACAAATCAATGTGGTCTATTACATCTGATTCATAGACGTTCTTGCATTTAGAACATTTCACTTCTGTTAAACTTGTACCAACCAAAATTGTCACCTAAACTACATTGAAGTTCTTGGCTGTCCTCTTAAGAATTCCGTACCAGTCATAAATCCGCAATATCTGATGAATTAGTATCATTTCTTTCGTTCACGGACTCTTCGTCACCAATCAGCTCATCTTCAAGAATATCTTGGAGCATATCCGACTCTTGCCCCTCGGTTTTTCGTTTGAATAGTATTCCAGTGATGATGGCAGTAAGTGCAATCGACGCCACAACGATAGGCATTGACTCGAAGAATCCTCCACCCAAGGCGAGTCCAAGAAGAGCAATGATTGCTCCTGCAATTGTCACGGCTACTTTTCCTGTGAAATAGCTGATTAGGAACTTGATAGTGCTATATTTCGTAAGACCAACATAGACAATCAATGGATCATCAGGAACAGGAGACGCTGCGGCAATAAAGAGAGCTAGAGCACCCCATTTCTTGACTCGTTCCTTTTCTGAATCCAGAGATTTCAGTCGCTCCTCTGAGAGAATCACTCTAGATCCTCTGACAACATAGAAATGAATCAGCTTAGCTAGTGTGGCGGTTATCGCTACTATTATTCCAATAAGGACTGCTTCAGGTATTCCAACGGGCCCCAAAATCGAGAAAGTCAAAACTGCGGCTCCCGCAAGGACCATATTGCTCGGACTGAGGAATGGGATCATATTGATTGCAAAACAGATGATGAAGAGACCTACATAGCCTTGACTAATCATCTCTGTAATAAATTGGAAAATATCCTGCATACTAATGACACCAATGCTACTTGTTGAAATTAGTTGATTCTCACTCAAACTGATACCCGTTCAACAACAACTCTTTGAACTCCATCTAGAACCTTGAGTGAATTCTCAAGTTCAGCAAGATCCGAACTGAGTTGTCCAGGGTTAAAGTAGCACTCGTAAAAACATCTTGTTCCACGGAGACACACTCCCGTTGAGAATAAGAGATCAACGAGACCTGCCTTCTTGAAAATCTGAGAAAGTTTGGTCAAGAAGTCATTTGTGAGTTTTCCAATCTCAAGACTGAGGAATAAAACTTCATCACTCTCGAGGGGGAATATCTTGATGAGTCGGTCTTTGTGCACTAGAACCATCAAACCTTGATTGGTCCCCATAGCGTTTTTGAAAGCAGATGGAAATTTAACGGTCTCACTTGCATCAAAAACTAATACTTTTCCGGCGGTTGCACCTTCGTAGGTTTCGTCTGACATCAGCTTTGGTCTCCGTAGCGAAATCCTGATGATGTAACTCCTCAAACTCGAATATAAGTGAATCTCTACTGTTTTGTCTGATGTGTGGTCCTTTTGTAGGATTGTCAAAAACAGTACTCTGACCTGCTATGAGGCTAAGCGAGGCAGAAAAAGGACCTTATCATAAGATGCGAGAAGTTTCTGCACTGAGAACGCAGTTTCAGTGCGAATATCGTCTGTATCTGAAGCAAAAACTTGGAGACACTCATTCGCTAGCTAGCGTAATCGGGACAGAGCTACACAGTCGTGTGTCTATTCAGTCATACAAGCTGAATGTTGAGAAGACAGAGAATCGACTGGCACCTTTGGTGATAATTATCTTGATACTAATTGCAGGATTCGTGTGGATTTTCGGGTGATTAAATGAGTAACCTAGCTGCTCTGTTCTTGATGGTCGTGTTCATCAGTGGAATAGTTCTCCTTCTCAAATTACAACCAGGAACGGGTTTCGCTACAATTGGAATGAAGATGAGGAGGGCAATTTCAGCACCTTGGAGTCTAGCAGAGTTCCTCAAATTTAAAACCAATAGAAGGAAACTAAATCAATATTATTTCTTCTCTGAAGAGAATGTGAGGTCATTGGGTCATAGATTTGTTGGAAGGCTTGATGGTGCAGTTCTTCATTGGAGAAAGGCAACAATATTGGATCTTATCATCGAGTATAAGTTTCCTGTGAAACATCTTCCAAAACAAGCAAGAAAGGAGGATGTGTTTCAGTCAGGGCTCTATGCACTTGCACTTCTTGATAGTGGTGCGTCATGTTCGTCAACAAGATTAGTGACAATCTATTGCCTGCAGGACAATGCAAAGAGATGCCTGGATCGAAAATCAATCAGGGAATGTTGGAAATGTGGTGATGGAAAGGTATTCGTGAACCACTTCAAACCAAAGAGTGTGCTTAGAAAGCTCAGAAAATTGGATGAGGTGTGGTACCACAGCCGAAAACCCAGACCTGCCCAGGAACAAAGTAGATGCAAAGTATGTCCCTATAGCAACGGCAAATGCAATTTTTCCATAGCTTAACATTTGACGGCTGGGGGATATAGCAACACAGACCTTTTTACGTCACGGACACAACAGAAAGATGCCATGGTTCATTCATTGACAAGGCTTCTGACGCATGTGATGTCAGCCAAAAGAGACCTCAAACGAGTCTACTACACCAGTCGTAATGAGGATGCAAAACTAGATGCCAAAGAGCTTGTAGCAGCAACCATCACACTCCAGAAGTTACTTGAAGATCTCATCGCTAAGCGACGTACAATCCGTGTGGCGAAGAAGATACTTGAGGACAGAAAAGCTGAGCTCAGTCTTCGACGGTGGTCAACGGGATTTCCAAGAAGAGCTAAGGACTTCCTTGCAAAATCAAAAAAGCTGGAGCAGCACCATTTGCGAAAATATCAACAGGTGCTAGTAGAATACATCAACGGAATTAGCAATGAATTGGTAAAGTGGATTGAGGATATTGAAACTTTGAAAGGCATGCCTCGACCACCAAGAGGTTAGAAATTATCCATTTTCATTACCATCGGAGACGGGCAGCTATCCCACCAAAACCCTTCAGTTGTGCTCCGGATTCAGTTTGGTTTGAGAAAACTAGTAATTTGCTGCCATATGCGGTTACGTCATCATAAAGTTCATCCATCTGATCAGAGAGATCTTCAAGCACCATGATGGTATCCACGCGACCTTCATGAAGCGCATCCATGACCTCTGTCTTTCCATAGGTCACAGTTGTTAAGCCCTTCATCAAGTCATCTATGAATTGTTCCCAAGTCTCTCGTTCAGCATAGATCTCCGTTTCACGAAGAACCCGTGAGGCTTCTTTCATGGCTTGAAAGAGACCGGTCTCATCAATGATACTCACAGGAATGATAGTCTCTGCAACTTTCTCTCGGAGTCTATAGTCAAGGTCACCCTTCTCTAGGAACTCCTGTGCCCGAATTGTGTTCCCTCCCAAGACAATTGCATCGATGTTCTCAAGATCATCAACCAGGAGATTGTTAAGCAACCGACCCACGAACTTGAAGAACTCCATCATTTTCTCTTCGCGAAGTCGCATGTATCTTTTCGCCGATTGACCCCCAGCTCGTGTCTTGCCTATGATGAAAAAGTCTTCGTCGCGAATAAGCTCCATGTGCTTGCCACGGAGGTATCCGACCGTGACTTTGCCACCTTCGATTAGAACAATTACAACCAGGCTCTTAGGTTTCGTCATGTTTTCGAGTTCTTCGGTGACAAACTCTCTCCCACAGAGATAGATGAACTGGGATACCGGTGTAGGTGGAACAACAAGCTCTCGAATCTCACTCTCCGTACCACCTTCTTCCTCAACCCCATAGAAGAAGGCTAATCCGTTCTCAGGGATCCCACCTATTATTGTGAGTTCGCTAAGTATGGCAGTAAGATTGTCAGAAACATGCTTTCGGTTAGCCTTGCTCTTGATATTCTCAGCACCAGCAAGCTCCGACTTCACAAAGCTGATGACATCTGTAAGGTTCTTTGAGGGGGGAATATAAATTGTGGTGAACGAACTATGGCGTCCTTGGTAAGCCTTGAGCTGTTCTACCTTACGCCTAAGCTTGTGTCTCTCTGCGGACATATCCTTCACCTTCACAGTAATACGGTTTTGCTGATTTCATCAAAATCAGAGGCGGTTTATACCTGCCGACTGGAATGCCTGAGTGAGCGTATTTGAACATTGCGACGTAACACTACCACAAAGGCTCCCTTTAGTTACGAAAACAGGCTTTTGGCGACAGATTAAAAAGGTGAACCCGATGTGTCAGGTTCAAATAGGTGAAGGACGGATGGATAACCGCCAATTTACACCCACCCCATGAGGGGTCATTCATTGTACCAAAACAGAGGTTATACGGCGTGTCAATCCCGATTGAATCTAATGGGCTTAGGAGTTTTGAGTGACACATGAGCGAACAGTTGACAGAAGGACAGCGAACCGTACTCAGAGAACTAATGAACCTAGGTCAGCGTGTTCCAGCCTCACAGCTTGCGAATAATCTCAATCAGGGAGAGGAACGAGTAATTTCGATTCTCAACTCGCTGGCAAGTAGGAGTCTTGTACAGATTCATACTAGAGAGATAGTATCGCATTCACTTACAAATGAAGGACTGGGATATGTTGAATCTGGGCTTCCTGAGGTCCTACTCTTTAGTGGAGTGAAAGTGCTTGGCGGCAAGGCCACCTTTGATGATGCTGTTGCTCATTCAGGACTTGATCCAAATACCAAAGGCATTGCTATGAACTGGGCTCGCAAGAATGGATGGGTACAGATATCCAAAGAGGATGGAACGACTGTACTACGTTCCTTGGTCGATACTCCTGAATCTGAAATGTCAGATGTGCTCGAACAACTTTCCACAGGAAAAGAGTCAGTATCCACGACACATACCGAATCTTTGAAGCAAGCCCTCGAAAGAAAACTGGTCTCCGAGGTGGTTACAAAGAAATTCGAAGCTGAGATTATTGGAGCAAAACTCGGAGAGGTAGACCAATTGCTCTCTGTCGGAGTAAAAGGCCTTGGTGACCTCACACCGGAGATTCTTTCTAGCGGTGCTTGGAAAAAAGAATCATTCAGACCGTACAATGTTGACATCCAACCAGCGTATGCAAACTATGGGAAAAAACACCCCTATGCTGAATTCAATGACTGGCTCAGAGAAATTATGGTTGGGTTAGGGTTCACAGAATGGTTCGGACCTTATGTTGAAACTGAATTCTGGGGTCATGATACGCTCTTCGTTCCGCAAGACCATGTTGCGCGTGAAGTCCAGGACCAATTCAGAGTTGCAGCCCCCTATGACCATGGGTTCATTATGGACAGGAAATACTACAAGGCGGTGAAGGCAGTTCATGAAAATGGTGGTGATACTGGGTCAAAGGGATGGGATTGGCCTTATAGTGAAGAGGTGGCCACCAGACTCTGTCTACGTCCACACACAACTCCAGTATCCATGAGGTTCCTCTACGAACACCGGGAGGGTCCTCAGAAGATGTTCATCATTGACCGCAACTTCAGGTCTGAAACACTTAGTGCAACGCACGGTCAAGAGTTCGACCAGTGTGAAGGCATAATTATGGATAAGGGATTATCACTAAGAGACCTTCTTGGATACCTCACTTCAATATGCAAAGGAGTGGGTATTGAGAAGTTGAAGTTCAAGCCAGGGCAATTCCCATTCACTGAGCCCAGTGTAGAAACCTTCGGAAAGCACGAAAAACTTGGATGGATAGAACTTGGAGGGTCAGGTATCTTTAGACCAGAGGTTACTCGGCCACTGGGAATTAAGGAGACAGTTCTTGCATGGGGTCTCGGGTCCGGAAGGCTCTACATGGCGGCAATGGGAATCAATGATATCAGAGATCTCTTCTCGCGGGATCTGAATTGGCTTAGGAGGAGCCATTTCGTGAGGTAGGTGAAGATCATGATTGTAGAATGTAGAATCGATGACCTTCTTTCACTGATTGGAAAGAAACTTTCCATGAAAAAACTAGAGGATACGCTCTTCCTAGTGAAAGCCGAGATTGAGAAGATTGAAGGCAACATCATTGAGATTGAAGTAAATCCAGACCGTCAAGATATGCTCTCCACCGAGGGCATTGCACGGGTCGTCAGGGCTTTCTTACGTTTTGAATCAGGATTGAAGAAATATCCGGTGAAAAAGTCCGGCAAACAGATCATCGTCAAACCAGGTCTCAATAAAATTAGGCCATTCATTTGCTGTTCAATCATTAAGGGGATTCCATCTGACGACGAGTTGATCAAGGAATACATGCATCTACAAGATGCTCTCACATCAACCCATGGCAGAAACAGAAAGAAGGCAAGCATAGGTCTCTATGTCTATGATGACCTTGAATTCCCAGTATTCTATGGACCTCAAATTCCTGAGAAGATAAAGTTTGTACCGTTAGGTTATGAGATTGAGATGGATGGCCCAACAATCATGAAAGATCATGAGAAAGGCGTAGAATTTGGACCAATTATCCAGGCTCATAAGAAATGGCCTCTACTCTATGACTCGAAAGACCAGGTGCTAAGTCTTCCACCAATCATCAACAGCAACTACCTAGGTCGTATGACGACCGAAACTAGGAATCTCTTTGTAGAGGTTACAGGGACTCATCTTCTCACAGTCCATCAAGCATTGAATATCATCACGGCGTCTCTTGCTGAGAGAGGTGGAAAAGTCGAATCTGTCACTGTGGAATACCCGGATGGTACCACTGATGAAACTCCAGATTTCAGACCAGAGAACATGACAATCGATGTTGTTGACATCAACGCAATGATTGGACTTGATCTAACTGGAAATGAGATAATCCAGGCTCTAGAAAGAACTGGATTTGGAGCAAAATTGGTGAAGGTGAAGCAAGTTCAGGTTCTTATTCCCAAGTACAGAATGGACATACTTCATCCTGTCGATGTTATAGAAGACATTGCTATAGGATATGGTTTCGACAATCTGCTACCAGCAATGCCTCAGACAATGACTTTGGGAAAGGTCAATCCAGTTACCAGACTCAAGAACAAGGTCCGAGACCTCATGGTGGGAATGGGTTATCACGAAGTAATGAATTACATCATGAGTTCGCCTGAATTACTCAATGATAGAATGCTTCGGGATCGCCCCGTGGTTACGACAGGGAATCCAAAGAGTCGTAACTATTCTGTTCTCAGGAACTCACTCCTACCCATTCTTCTGGATTTCATCTCGCAGAACCAACATGCTGACTATCCACAGAAAATCTTCGAGGTTGGAGACATTGCGATTCCAGATGAGTCTAAAGAGACACGTGTTGATCAGGTCCCCTCAGTCTGTGGTCTGTTGACTGACGTAAGAGTGAACATTACAAAACTCATGGCTGAGATTGGATTTTTGTTGAGAAACCTTGGGTTGGATGAACACTTCACTTTCGAATCAGAAGTGAACTCAGACTTCATACAAGGTAGATCTGCAAATATCAAAATCGATGGTGAACAGAGGGGTTTCTTCGGGGAGATATCACCGGAAATACTCTCAAACTTTGGAATTGGCTATCCAGTTGTTGCTTTCGAGATTTTTCTGCCTAGGAGCACCGATTGGACCCACTGAAATGCCAAACTGAATCCATGAGACTCTCCGCAGAAAAGATATAAGACAAAGACCGAGAATTGTCAGAGTACGTCCGGAAAGCGACAACCTGGGGTGCTTTAGCATGACTCAGAGAAACGATAGTTCAGAAACCAAATCTGACACAGATGCGTCCGATGGGTTCGAAGGATACAAGTTTCGAATGGTTTTGCTAGGCGAGGCAGGCGTGGGTAAAACGTCGCTTGTGAGGAGATACACTGAGAACGCTTTTGATGAGGAGTACAAACAGACCATTGGAACAACCTTTGCTACAAAGGACATCAATGTGACTGGCAGTGATGGTACCGTTCGTATGGTTCGCTTGAATGTGTGGGACATGGGAGGTCAATCGACCTACCGAGAACTTCGCAGACAATTCATGAAAGGCGCTTCAGCAGCCATTGTTGTGTATGATGTCACTCGTCCTGAAACGTTCATGGCGATGAACAACTGGTTTGAATCATTCAGAGAAGTTTGTCCTGCTTCACCGGTTTTAATCAGTGCTAACAAGGTGGATCTATTAGATAAGAGAATGGTCCCTCATGAGCCCGGCATGATGCTGCGCGATTGGTTCCAAGCGGAATATTTCGAGACTTCGGCAAAGACTGGCGATGCGGTTGATAACGTGTTTACTCGCATTGCTGAGATTGTACTAGAAAAGGCACTTTCAGAGAGCAAAGGTCCTCTGATGTGATTTCTTCTAGGTGAGGTGAACGGGAACGTGAGAGTAAGGGACATCATGACTTCGTTAATTATCACAGCTGAGGCAGAAACTCTTGTTGTTGATGCTGCTAGACTGATGGCAGCAGAAGATATTGGTAGCCTGCTTATTACAAAAGCAGATGTACTAGCAGGGATGGTCACACGTCGTGAGGTCATTGCAGCACAACTCCTCTCTGAAGAGTCATATCACAATCTTCGTGTGAAAGATATCATGACCACACCCGTTGTGACTATTGGTCCAGAGGCGGATATTGGACAAGCGATTTCCCTAATCAATCAGACAGGAAAACGCCACATACCAGTCATTGAAGGAAATGACATAATCGGGCTTGTAGCTACCACTGACATAATCAGAGTATTAGCAACCATGAAGCTAATTGCCGATGGAGCACCACAAGACGAAGACTAAGCAGGCTGGTATTTTGGTATCTCGGCTTTGATTTCTTTCTTCATTTGTATAATGTCTCTAGCTTGCATTTCTTTGCGTTTCTGATACCCACTTACTACACTGGCCCATCTATCAATATGAACCATGATTGGGTCACTTGGAACAATATTTGTAATGGCGGCCTTAGATTCAGCCATGACTTCCAAGACAGCACCGGCTTTGCATCCCATCTTTAGAGATTTAACGATAGAATTAAGATGGTCGGCAATCTGCATCGCTCTATCTGCAGGGATTGAGGATGGAGATACTCTAGGTGCAGAAGCTGGATCGGGTGCAGGAGCTGGTTCGGGTGTGGGAGCTGGTGTTGGTTCAGGTGGAGGAGCAGGAGCTGGGGTTTTCACGGGGGGAGGAGTAGGTGCGGGAGTTGGAGCAACGGGTGCAGGTGCCGGAGCTGCAGGAGCAAGAGCTGGCATCTCAGCAATCAATTCAACCATCTCATTCCTCAGTTTCTCCATAGATTCTTGAACGAAGACCCTGATGGCACCAACTTCCTGTACCACCATTGAAGCTAGAGCTTCCTGATTGTCAGGTGCTGGAGCAGCCTGAACTTGATTTCCCAGAGCGGAGATGATCTCTTCTTTGGCGACACGCACCTCGGATTTTATCTCAGTAACTGTGCCTAGAATTGTGATCATTCGTTTCAGGGTTTCACCAAGTTGGTTAATGCTATCTTCTATCTTCGTCAACCGGCTAAGGAATTGTTCTGCCATGGTACTCACCAACAGTCGAAATTTCATTCGAACATGGAAAATGTCCAGTATAATCCTTACTATGATGAACCTAAAGCATCAGTGTTCAATTCTCGGGGATTTGCACGATACTACGAGGATATACTCAGAACTATTATTAATCAAAACTCGGAAGAAATACTTAGTAGTGAAACTTAGGACGTCGTGTCATGTCAACAGAGGACGCTAGTCATATGTTCAAATTGGTTGCCCTAGGAAATGGGGCAGTCGGCAAGACTAGTTGTATTAAGAGATACACGGAGGACAGTTTCAGCGAACGCTATATTGCTACTATTGGAACTACATTTGCTTTGAAGACCATAAACACGGTTTTGCCAAGTGGAAGCAAAGTTACAGCTCGAGTTGTGCTTTGGGATCTCGCAGGTCAGCCCTCCTATAACGAACTTAGACGCAGGTATATGGCAGGCGCTACAATGGCCATTATTGTATATGATGTGACCCGGCCTCAGACGTTTTTGGATCTTGGAGAGTGGTTCACCAAGTTTATCACGGTGTGTCCTAACGCCGTAGTTGCGGTCGTAGCCAACAAGATCGACCGTGAGGACAGACTGGTTCCTCCAGAAGCCGGCACGATGGTCACTCAATGGTTGGACGTCCTGCATTATGAAACGTCAGCCAAGACAGGTGAGAATGTTAACACTCTCTTCACCGATCTTGTTCAGAGAGCGATTGCCAAACAAGCGGAAGCAGGTCCCCATGATCCAATGTCAGGATCGCAACCACCAAAACCATTCAAGCTAGGCGTCTGAGAGGACTACTAGGAAGGATATGGATGGCCACTAAATTTCAGTATCTGAAAGGCACAATTGGACATCTGTTCCTGTTCCTGGTCAACTTTTCTGTTTTAGTTGGAATCATTGAGAGTTTGCAACTCTTTACACCATCTTTGCCTATCCTCAACGCAATGGTCTTAGGATACATGCTTACTCATACATTCATTCTTCTCTCGGTGCAGCAAGGAGTACAAATTCTCGAATTGATTCGCATGCGATTACCGACTATTCTCGTAACGTACTACTTTGAGATCAGTGATCAGGAAACCATTAAAGTGCCTTTGTTTGACCCTACTAAGAATCGGTTAGCGGTGTTCATTCTACTTCTTGTGATAACAGGGGGTCCAATCCTTTTCCCGATTTTTGCAATCTATGGATTTCTCCTAGTATGGGGACATCTTGCTATAATTGCATTAGCCCCTGCAAGAATTGTCCAGTACTTTGGGATATTCCTCAATTATGCACCACCACTGCTTCTCATTATAGCAGCAGTCATCATCGTTTCTATTGTGATGATAGAAATGAAGCATGAATAGGAGTTAGAGTCCGGTTTCTTGAAGTACAATGGTGTCTGCTCGATCCGGATTAACGGAAACTAATGCAATCTTGGAACCAGTTGACCGCTCGAGGTGGGAGAGATACTTCTGTAATTGATCGGGGAGACTCTTCAGACCATCTGCATCTGATAATACTTCAATCTCCTCAACCCAACCATCCATCTCTTCATAGACCGGAATTGCTTTTGAGAGAAATTGCGCACTGGTTGGGAAGGTTGTTATTTCAGTCCCGTTGATATCATAGGCTAGACAGATTTTCAGTGAATCAATCCCAGTCAGAACAGCTGATTTTGTAATCGCGAGGTACTCACAACCATTGAGACGAATAGCCTACTTTAGTGCGACAAGGTCCAACCATCCACATCTTCGCGGACGTCCCGTGACTGTGCCAAATTCTTGTCCACGGTCTCGGATCATCTGTTCGATGTCACCTTCAACTTCAGTTGGAAAGGGTCCTGAACCAACTCGTGTTAAATACGCCTTGCAAATCCCAAGAACTGAACCAAGGCGTGAGAATGAAACCCCTGTCCCTTTTGAAGCTGAAGCTGAAACACAGTTTGAGTTGTGTTTCAGAAAGGACATCGACAATCTTTCCTTTCCCTTCATCACTCCATTGTAGCCCCACAACGACTAAGCTCTGGAAGGAGTTCATGATTCGGTGCCGGCGTTTGATACAGATAACCATTCTGTTTAGCGTCTGAGGTTGGTAATCATGCAGGCATTTAAATTACAGAGCGCTTCTTTGATGTCGATAGACCTTGAAGAGACCTGATGTTATAATTGTTGGTGCAGGTTCTGCGGGATGCGTTACTGCTAGAAGATGTGCTGAACTTGGATTGAAAACTCTCCTTTTGGACAGAAAACCATTGAAAGAAGTCGGTCAGAAAGTGTGTGGAGATGAGGTCAGTAAAGCACACTTTGAGGCAACAGGAATTGATTATCCTGATGGTGACGAAATTTCCTATGCAATTGCTGGTGCAGATGTCTATCCACCGAACAGGATGAACGCGTTGAATGTTAGAGGATGGGCAGAGTTCGACGGGTGGACTGTGAACAGACTATCTTTCGGTCAGCGACTCTTGAATGAGGCGATTAGTGCTGGTGCTAAGTTCCTTCCGAATATCCATGTTGGCAGTCCTATGACACTCGGAGATCAGGTCACAGGCGTAGAGTATAAAGACCTCAAATCCGGAGATTCGGTCGTAGTCAAAAGTAAGGTTGTTGTTGACGCAAGTGGTTTTGCTGCAGTGATAAGAAACAAACTAGAAAGTCCTCTGATTGAGAATGATATTGACAAAGAGGATATCGCACTCTGTTACAGGGAGATTCTAAGACTTAAGATGCCTCTAGCTGAACCAGAGGTCGCTCGTGTCTTTCTTGGGGGTGAGGCTGCACCACAAGGATATGCATGGGTCTTTCCAAAGGGAGTCCAGGAGATCAATGCAGGTGTGGGGATTACTGGGGGTAAAGGTCGAGGTTCACCTAAATCACATTTTATGAAATTCAAGGAAACTTATCCACTATTCTTCGGGTCAAAATTAATCGATGGAAAAGGAGGCGCAGTCCCAGTCCGGAGACCTCTCAAGAGCTTGGTCGGAGATGGTGTTGCTTTTGTCGGCGATGCTGCATTACAGGTCAATCCAATCCATGGCGGTGGAATTGGAGCAGGCATGCGAGCGGGGATTATTCTGGGTGAAGTCGTGCGAGAGTCAATAGCTAGTAGGAATTTCTCTGCAAATGGTTTATGGTCTTACAACACGAGATATCTTCCGAATTTTGGGAAACGTCTTGCATCACTCGAAATCTTCCGGAGATTCCTACAGGCTGTGTCTGATGAAGATATGGACTTTGGATTCGAAAAACGACTCCTAGAGGCAGATGACCTAATGGCAGCAAATCGCGGTGATGGACTTTCACTTAGTATGGCAGATAAGATGAGGAGAGTGAAGAGAGGGGCGGGTAAGATTTCACTCTTATTGAAACTGCAAAAAGCGGCGGGCTTGATGAAGAAAATGAATAAAGCCTATAGCAATTATCCAAACAACCCAGACAATCTTGATATCTGGGAAAAGACAGTACTAGGGATTGTCGAGTCAGCCAGTTTCGAGTAAAGAAGAGGAGATGGTCTCTCAGAGACCATCCACTTCAATCAGATTATGTATTTAGACGTCACGAATGCCTTCTTTCATCACTGTGAAGACGGCTTCACCTTCTGGAAGGTTAGGTGAATCTACAAGGCGACAGATCCTTCGCTCGCCTTTTGACTTTCTAAGATAACAACGAGTCTGAGGTACATGTGCCAGTACATGTCCACCGACAGGAGCTGTAGGATCACCAAAGAAAGCATCTGGTCGGGACATCACCTGATTAGTGATGTAAACAGCCATATTGTTGATCTCTGCACCTCGCTGGAGATGATGCAAATGTTTGTTCAGTTTCTGTTGTCTTGCTGCAAGGGTACCTCTACCAGTATACTCAGCTCTGAAGTGGCTTGTAACTGAGTCTAAAACTAATAGCTTAGCGTTAAGCTCATTGGACATCTGCATTGCTTGGTCGCACAACAGAATTTGATGGTCTGAGTTGTAGGCTCGAGCCCACACGACATTCTTCAAGACCTTAGCAGTGTCCATTCCATAAGCTTCGGCCATGTCAACCAAGCGCTCTGGTCGAAATGTTCCTTCTGTATCAACAAAGATAGCGTTCGCGCTCAAACCCCCGTCCTCTGGAGGACGTTGTATCATCACGGCTAATTGATGGCCCATTTGGGTCTTCCCAGATCTGAAAGAACCATACATCTCAGTGATGGATTGGGTCTCAAGTCCACCTCCAAACAACTCGTCTAGAGCCTTTGACCCGGTTGAGATTCGACCAGCATGCTTTCGCCGCTCTAGGAAAAGATCAGCGGTCTCAAAACCAATATCCAGCATCTCACGAGCTGCCTTGATGATCTTAGTAGCTGTGGTCTCACCGATTGAACCTGCCGCAGCAAGCTCATTTGGTGATGCAACAGCAATCGCCTCAACATTCTTGTAGCCAGATTCGGCTAATCGTTTTCCAATAGCTGGACCTACACCGGGAAGATCAGTGACTTCAATCCCAGAAACACTGGAGTCTTCACCCCCAACTTCCGCCGGGGCATCTTCTTCATTCCCTTCAAATTCCTCGTAATCCAATTCCTCGTCGTCTTTTTCTGCATCTGCTGCCTTCTTCGGTGACAAGTAGAAGACCTCCCTATGTCACCCAACTTCCATCATTAGAGTCCGTTGGGTATGTAGACGTGATAGTGTCGTTTCATTGAGTATAAAAATGGCACTAGTGGACAAGCCGAGTGAGGGGACTATATCACTTCTCGAGCAGCTTACGTTCCTTACACAAACTAATCTTCGACTGTTTGACCACTGAATGTAGCAGAATCCAGTGAAAGATGAGAGTTCAGCCACGTGTCAAGGTGACCAGTATGAATTCTTCTTGGGGAGCAATTCGGATTCCGCCCATGTTTGTCTGAATTTGGATGAATGCCAATTCTCCACCTTCCTTAACACCCCTTACTATCTCCCAAGTTTTACCAATTAATGCGCTCAGTAGAGCTGATATTTCTTCAGCCCTCTCTAGTGTTACTCCCCATGTGTTAATGGGAAATCCTTCTGGGCTGATGAACAGCGCGGCATAGACATCTGGAAACTTGCTTGTAATATTTTGAATAATCCTCTCGAATATCTCGCGTTTTGGCATTGCGGTCATGTTTTTGTACACATCCATAGCAGTTTCTGGGTGTTCTGGTATCTGAAAGGTGTTAAATGGACAAAGAAAAAGCTTGTTGTCATATAACCAGTTGCTTTGGAGTGGAAATGTCGTGGAAGAAGAACGCATGTTTCGTATAATATTCGTGGTGACTTTCTCCCTTTTTGCTGTAGTTCGAATCTACTACAGGAGCCAGACAATTGGAAGGGAAAGTGAGAAGGAAGAATCTCTGAGAGACCCTCAAACCATCTTTCTTTCCATTGTCATCCTTTCCTACTTTGCGGCAATGTTCAGCTATATCCTACTTCCAGACTGGATATTCTGGGCACACCTTGATCTGCATGTCGTCATTCGTTGGTCAGGGGTTGTACTTGCGGCTTTAGGTATTGGGCTACTAGTCTGGATTCATCACACTCTCGGAAGACAGTACGCGGCTAAATTGGAAATTCAAAAAGAACATGCACTGATTGAGGCGGGTCCTTACAAAAAGGTTAGACATCCAATGTACACAGTTTTCATTCTATTCTCTCTGGCTGTTGCATTGATTGCAGCAAACTTACTGATACTCATCTTTGCCATACTCATTGCTATTCCCTTTCATTGGATATCAAGAAAGGAAGAACGTATGCTAATTGACCAATTCGGTGAGGAATATCAGAGTTACATGAAACGGTCAGGTCGGTTTCTCCCTCCATTCAGAAGAAAAGATTGAAGATAGGGTTTTGAACCCTCGAATTAACTTGGTGGATCTAGTGAAGTACCACGATGAGATATTAGAATTGGAAGGAACACGGGTTACTTTTTCTCGTATAATTTCAAGACTCACTCCTGCTCCTCTCATCAATCTCTATGTGGGAATTATCTTTTCATTAGCTTCGCCAATAGGACTTGGACCTGTTCTCGATCCTTTATCCTCAATCTTGATTTGTTTCATCGTGATGGTTATTCTTCCCATTACTCCGATTGTGTATGCAGCTTGGAAGGGGAATGTGGATCTAGATGTGTCTGAAAGAGAAAGTAGGACCAAATTCTTTGCTTTCTCGATGATGTGCGATGTCATAGCGTATGTTGTGTACGGATACTTTGGTTGTCACATCATGAGCACACTCGCAGCAGCATATTTCTCTGTGACTGCGGGAGTTCTGCTAGTTAGTTTGAAATCGAAAATATCCGTCCATGGAGCTGGAGTTGGAGGTCCAGGGGCTGCGTTGATCTATGTGTATGGATTACCCGCCCTTATAGTTGTCATAGTTTGGGTTCTTGTCATCTATTCACGAATAACTTTGAAGCAACATACTCTGGGGCAATCAATAGCTGGAGTAATTATTGCGATTATAATTTCGTGGGGCGCGTATTTCCTCGTATATCTACCATGAATGAGAAATGCGCAATCAATGATTTTGTACGAAAACAGTTCATATGTGAACTCTCGAATTTCTTACGTACAGTTACATTGCAGTTTAACTATAGGAATGCGATTCAGAAATGCAGGATCAAATAATTTGTCCAACATGTGAAAAACGCATCAGAAAAGGATCGACATTCTGTATAGGTTGTGGAAACAAAGTGCCCGAAAATTTACCGACCGCTCCACCAGAACCCACACTCGAAGAATCTGAAATCTTAGATGAAACTGAGGAACTACCCAGTTTAGAAGACTCAGAATTCGAGGACCCAACATCTGAAACGCCAGCCGTCTCTGAACCCGAGGTCTTGCCTCCTATAGAGGAGGACCTTAGTTGGGAAGAGTCGATGCCAACACCTGAGGCACTACCAGTTGAAGAAGACCTTTCATTTGACGAGACCACAGTAGTTGCAGTCGAATCAGATGGTCCACCTCTACTTCCAATTGGAGAGCCTGAAACGCCTGCTGGTCGAAGCACGGATATGTCGTGGGATGAAGGTGCTGAGGAAATCAAAGTGGGTATGCCCTTCAAAGAGGTTGAACCTCCAAGAGTTTATGATGAAGAAGTCCCGGTAACTGCTGAAGAAGCACTTGAACATCTATTCCCTGAAGGTGCCCCCAAAGAAGTTCGAGAGGAAACAAAAGAAGCTGTCGAGCACTTGTTCCCTGAAGGAAGAGGGAGCACAACTACAACATTCATTGATGTTGTAGTAGGAAAACCATCAAAGGTTGGACTAAAAGGACCCCTCAAAGAGCTTGAGACTCCGGTTTGTCCGAATTGTGGTGTTGCCATCTCATCAGATGAGTTTGATTATCCACCTTATGTCTTTGAAGCGATGGGAAAAGCAAGACTAGAGAATGGTGAACATCACCTCCATGGGAATGAGCACGAAAAAGCAATCGAGTCATTTGAGATAGCTAAGATGCTTTTCGAAAGAGCAGGCAACGAGAAGGGTGTCGCAGAGAGCACGAAAAGAGTTGACATTGGATACGACGAGATGGCAAAGTTCCATTTCGACCAGGGCGACAATCATATGAAAGCTCACGAGTTTGAATGGGCGGTTGTTCAATTCAGAAAAGCAAGAGAGCTCTATATGTTCAGTACTGATGCGAAAAAGAGAGCCCATTGCTCAGAGAAAGTCCGAGAGGCGTATACTGAGTGGGGTAAAGACTTGGAGGTACAGGGTGACCACTTGGCTAAGCAGGGAAGCTCTAGAGATGCCTTGGCAAAGTACCAGGAAGCAGCTGCTAAATTCCGTGAGGGCGACGAGAAGAAAAGACTCCGAGGTCTTGAGAAGAAGATAAGGAAAGCTTAGGAGCGCTAATCTTACCTTGGTTCGAAACCTGTGAGTCTTAAGATATTGTCTCTGAAGATCAAATCAACATCTTCCTGAGTATAGTTGAATTTCGGTAACAGAGACTTCACTGCGTTGTATTGTTCTTCGAGGATATTATATCTAAATCCACGGGGGAAGAATGATGAATCTGTACCAAATACCACCCTGCATGAAGCTCCTGCACCCAAAGCGCGTTCAAAGATCTTGCTGATAGTCAAGTCGTATGGTAAGTATGTCATCCAGCTGTTACTCCCGCTAGTATCCATCACAACATTGTGCGTCTGATACATGAGCATTAGCACTTCACGGAAAAATCCTGCTCCAAAATGGGCAATCATGAAGTTCAGGTCAGGAAAGTCACGTGCGGGTTTCTGGATATCAAGAGGATTGCCATAACGAAGATTCGCCTGAGTTCCAATGGAAATACCAAAATGCAGAATTACCAGTAATTTCTGTTTTAGGGCTTCCTCGTAGATTGGATAGACACGTTCGTCATATGTATGCAGGTCCCAAGAGCTTGGGTAAAGTTTGATTCCCTGAAAACCGTCTTTTCCAGCTTTTTTCACCATGTCAACTGCATTTTCTTCAGCAGGATTTATATTCGCATATCCCAAGAACCGACCAGGAAAGCGTTTCCTGGTTTCATTGAACTCATCCCAGACTTCTTTTCCAATCATCATACCAATAGCTGTGATTCCGTACTTGTCGAGTTCGTCAGCCCACATCTGGCCAGGATCCCAACTCTCATCGGGGATTGTTAATTCTGGCATGTCAGTCTGAAAGGTAACTCTATTCTGTATTCGCTCCAGTGAGACACCACTAGCTAACCATTGCTTGACGGTGTCATATGTGAAAAAGTGTGCGTGGCTATCAATTACTTCAGTTCCAACCTTCGATGTGACCATTAAGATGTCCTCTAAAATTCTCTATAGTTATTATACCACACTCTCATCCAGTAATAAGAGCTCACTTGTGGTACATAATGCTCTAGGGACTAGATCCAATCACCTGTCTCAAGCTTGCGCGGAATATATTCATCTGTGAGATACTCAAAGCTGTGGCTGGCAAAGGCCTGAATCTCTGCTTTCTCCTTGAGCTTTAGCATCAGCTCCAAGTCTTCCACCCAGGGTTTGTTCCGTCTAACAAATGGCTCCTTTAGCATATCCTTGACACGTTTGATGTCAGTAGGCTGCATAGGAATACGGACTGCCTTTGGAATCTTGTACTCATCCAAGTCACGACTCAACACACCCAATAGTTTCAGGTCGGGGGTTGCAATGAATGGTGACTCATAGCTAAGTCGCTTGCTACCTCTGAGGAATACAGAATAGATGTAGTGCCCATAAGGATCAGAGTCGACCAGTGCAAAGGCAGGAATCTCAAGCTCCTTGACAAGCATCTTGAGGAAGGCTCTTGTTGCAATGTCACCTGAACCCTTACCTGTTAATACAATGCAAGGCTGGCGATTCCAATACTTGGCTTCAGCAAGTCGCATAACTGCTGCGTCTTTTTCCGACAGTATAATGAATTCAGCATCGCTCTCTACAATCTCAAGTTGATCCAGGAATGGCGTTACAGCCCATCCACCGGTGCCCATCTTAGTGAGGTCAATTAGATCACCGCCATCTCGTATAGTAACACGACCCATGGCGGAACCACGAGCAGAAGCAACAACGTGAATGCTATCGCGAGTAGTCTTAATCATAGAGGCGACATCTTCGATGATCTTGTCACTGTACTTTTGTTCTCTGAACAGGTTAACATCACTATAGTAGACTTCACGTTTGGTTGCATGTAAGTTAGCTTTCAGAAGGTTGAATACAATCTCCATAACTCGAGCAGTTCTGGTGGCATCTACAACCGATGCAAGTGAATGGTATGGACGAGAGATAGTTCTCATTCCTAGAAGCAATAGGTCGCGAATCTCATCCCAAACAATATTATCACCGGACCTGCTTGGAATTTCAAAGGCAGGTCTCCCGCTCACCATGGTTTCATTGAGAATATCTAGTGCGGTATCTACAATCCTTTCCGTTGTATCGTCAACGGCTAGTGAAACAACTTCTACGGTTTCAACCAGAGATTCATCGATCTCTCCACTATCAATGAGGGCTTGCGCCTTCTTATCTGCCGTATACCATTTTTCCTTCAATTCAACTGCTAATTCTACCACAGCTTTAGGAACAGGCAAACCGGATTCCTTACGAATTGCTTTAGGTTTTGTTCTTTTTGGAGGGGGTTTGAGTTTCTTAGTACGTTTCTTCTTGGCAGGAGCTTTTCCTTTTGGAGCTGCTTTCGTGGGTGCTTTCTTAGTTGTAGGTTTTTTCAGCGTTTTCTTCTCTTTCACTGGCTCTTCGTCCTTTGGTGGTGTTTTAGCATCAGTTGTTGTTTTTGCAGATGTTACAATAATAGGTTCTCCAGTTAACTGTGCCATTTCCTGATTGTGAATCAAATCCTTAGCAGCGTTCACAATCGACACGGCTTTTGCAGTACTTAGACCGTCAACTTTCTGTGCGACATTTCTGGGTGAAGCTCGTGCAATTCGGGCAACGGAATCATAACCAGCACGTGTCATGGAAAGAGCTAACTTAGATCCTAAACCTGGAACATCGGTCAATGAAATCTTCGGAGGTCGAATTTCTTCATCTGTTTCAGGCTGAGGTTCAGAAGGCTCTGCAGCAGTCTCGCCTTTCTTAACCAAGTCCTTTGCAGCATCTACGAGGTTCTTTGCACCAGCTTTACTAAGTCCCTCCACTTTCTTCGCTATAGATATTGATCTAGCGCGGGATATCTTCTCAACGGTTTCATATTTTGCCTTCCGGAGCTTCTCCTCTAATTTCGGTCCTACACCAGGGAGTTCCTTCAAACTAAATGCACTTTCTGGAGCAGCAGGAACCTCTTTCTTCTTAGGAGGTGTTTTCTTCTTACTAGGACTCTTCTTTTTAGTTGGTTTCTTCTTTGCTGGTGCTTCCTTCTTTGCAGTTGTTATTTTCTTAGTAGATGCTTTTTTCTTAGTGGTCGTCTTCTTGGGCTTACTAGCGGGCTTTTTCTTTGTTGGCTTCTTAGATTTTGAGTCAACCATAGCCTCACCAAGAGTTGCTTGAACAGTCTCCTGTTTCTTCTTCGTTTTCTTGCGGCTCATTCAAGCTCACCTTCTTCAACAACTTCATCATCAAGAGGCATATCGGCAACGAGATCCGAACCGATGCCATCAGCCTCAGTTTCCTCTTGATCCTCTACGGTCTCAAATCCTGTTATCGAATCCCGTATTTTGCTTGCAATTGTTTCAGCATCAAAGAGTGGTTTCTTTCTTCCATCGTTTGCGATGGTGATGAGACTCTGTGCAAACTGGTCTGCGTACATCGCTAGAATTCCTGCACGCTTAGCTTTCCTTCGTGCGGTTTCGCGTCTTGTAATGAATCGTCTAAACCTTCGACCTGCATCCTCAAGAGCAAGTTTGATCTCCCTCAGAAGCACTTCATCTTCTGCAAGAGCTTGTTTACTTTGACCCTTGAACATCACGTGAACATATGCACCCGCAACATGAATAAACACCATCAAGGGACCACGAGGAATTCCATTATCAAAGGTTGGTAATTTGTAGTTCTTCCAGTTTACAGAAGCCGCTGCTTTCCAAGTCGCGCAATCGCTGTTATCTCGCAATTTAGGTACACGGTTCACAAACCGCCAAAGAACCATTGGTGCAGATGAAGCAGGTTTTATTTCACCACCATAGGCAATACATACCTCTACTGCAAAAGAGAGGCCTTTTCCTGAGGTGGGCTTTCTAGTGACAGCAGTGGCAAAATCTGGATTATATGCCAGCTGGATTGTTTGCTCAAACACCTCTTCACCAACAGGAACGACTGTGTCAGTAGGAGGTGCAATATAATCCTCGTTTGAAAAGGATCGGTAAAGTAGTTCCACCTCAGTCTTGGATAAAGAATCTGTAGGAGTCGTCATTTTGAGATCATCCAGATGTCTCCGTCGAAGGTCTTTACTAGCGTTTGAAACAATCGTCTTTGCTCTGTTCGAGCTGAGTCGACAAAATGCCTTGGTGAGGAACCCTCTTAATTCGGATTCTCCGGTTTCTCGTAGCAAATCTTGGAACTCGCCGATTCTGATACTCGCAGGGTGTGGTTGAGCATACTTTGGCTCATCAGGGAATCCAATCACTCTTCGAGGAAAGATGTGAACTTTCCCGTACGGGTCGATGAAGATGATTGTCACATGAGAGTTTAGAAGAGAAGCCATTTCAGCATAAATATCGGCATATCCCCGTCTGTATTGGATGTTCAGATAATACAATCTGATGTATGTCCCATGATTAAATGGGAGGTCCATGTCAACAGGTCCGCCCACATAATCCTTTGTGTTGGCGGTGGTTGTGTAGAAGTTCGTGACAGTTGCATCAGCCGATGTAAATCTCTTTGATACGGTGAAGATTGGTTTTCCAGTAGTGTTCTGTGCATCACTGAATGCAGAGGGTGCACCAAAACCTTGACTCCCACGTGTTTGTCTAAGTTTCTCAGACTTACTAGAAGCAAGGTATATCCCAAATTTCTCAAGGTCAGATGGAACCATACCCACACCGGTATCAAAACAGGTGAATTCATACACCTTGAATCCTTCTTCATCATCGATAGAAACAAGGTCGGGCATTTGAACTTCTTTAAGCTCCATAACCACAAGAGGCTCTCTCTTTGACAATAATGATCGTAGAGGCATCAGAAATTTTCTGAACTCTGTGATTCGTTCCTCAATAGTTTCCTTGCGCCTTGGGGTTGTCTCAACTTCTTTCCCAGCTTTGATATCTCGTTCAAGCTGTTTGCTAATTGCGATAGTATCAATTTGACCTTCCTCAAGTTTAGCGCGAACTTCTTCAACCAATTTCAGATCTAATTTATCCTGAAGCCGTGGTCGTTTCTTTGATTTCCACCACCAACTCTCTAGGGCGTCAATCGCATTGTCCAGAAACTCGATCGAATATTGTGTATGCTTGTTGAGTCCAGTTTCAAAACCCACAAGCTGAGTTCGCTTTCTCATGAATTTTGCAATCGTACCCTGTTTGATATCTCCTGATTCAGTCATAGCTGGTTCAGGGGATGGAGTACGGGGTGCCTTGGGCTTGTCGTTCTTCTTAGGCTTGGATGTGTTGGGTGGACTCAATGTAGTTCGCTCCAAAGGATGGAAATGTTATGTATCCTATGTCAATTCGCTAGGACAGTTTTCCCCACGAAACGGTATTCTGCGTTGAATAGTCAGATTTCTTCTATCGTATATTAATGATTTCTGTGACTAATCCCCTCAAAACGCGTCATTCTGCGATTTTGTACCGCGGAGGACACTTTTGAAGTCATATTAGGGGTGAAATACATGCATACATGCTATTTAGAACACGTGTTCTAAGTTTATCGGTTACGAATTTGGGATGGACAGACTTTTCCGTAGGATAATCATCAAATACTAGAGCGGATAATGACACCCAAGACCGTTAGTGCAATTGCTCTGTCCTTGATTCCGATTGTTAAGCCTGGAGATCGTCTAGTTGAGATGATACTAGAATCTGTAAATGAAACTGGTATCGACCTGACTAATGGTGATGTTATTGTGATCGCTTCTAAGATTGTTTCCAAAACCGAGGACAGACTAGTGAAGGCATCAGATGTTAAGGTGTCAAAGAGAGCTACAGTGATTGCTGAGAAGAATGGATTTGACCCGATTCATGTCGAACTAGCCCTTCGCGAATGTGTGGAGGTGATTAGAAGTGATGGTGTGTTGATCACAGCAAATCAATCAGGTTCAGTCTGCAACTTTAGCGGTGTTGACAAATCCAATGCCCCTAATGCAGAGTATGTTCTGCTACCAAAAGATCCAGACCAATCTGCAAAGGGAATTCTTGAAGAACTTGTGAGAGAAACAGGTCAGAAGCTGGCGGTTGTAATTTCAGACACACAAGGTAGACCTTGGAGAAAGGGTTCAATCAATGTAGCTATTGGGTGTGCAGGAATAAACGCATTCAAGCATAACAAAGGAAAAAGCGACCTCCATGGAAGAACTCTGAAACGATCAAGTATCTGCCAGATTGATGAACTTGCAGCCCTTGCAGAACCTCTCATGGGTCAAGCGGGTGAACGAATACCAGTCGTCATCATTAGGGGTTACGAGTATGAGGAAGGAAATGAAACCGGCGTAAATATCATCAGACCTAGAGATGAAGACATGTTCCGATAATTCTTGGAAAAGAGAAAGCGAGGGCTCAAAAATGAGAGCCCTTCAATAATGTGAACTTTCAAACTTTTTGGCCACAGCCATTGCAGAATCTTGCACCCTGCGGATAGGGTACACCACAATTCATGCAGAAACCAGCTTGACCACCGCCACCAGGAGATCCGCCCCCTGTGACCGTCACGGAATCTGGTTGATCATGTGCAGGAGCTCCGCCTCCGCCGCCCTCAATGACACCGCCACATTTGGGACAACTGGGAACGTTACCAGCATTGGTTCCACAATAGGGACATTTACCTTGGTCTTGAGCAGAGGAAACGTTTGCAACGATTGATGGAATCACTTTCTTCTGCTTGAAGTGGAATCGCATATCGCCGCCTGATTTCAGTTCGACAATAAGATTGTCACCACTCTGAGTTGCTTGACTGATCGCAATAAGAGGAAGAGCCATGCTCTCCGTATTACCATCCTTATCTTTGTTATAGTAAGAATCAGCTGTCCAGGAAGAGATTGCAGTCCCAACAGCCGCATAGGTAATTCCTCGAGCTAGTGAACGTGTGACATGGCGGCCAACTCCACCCATTTGTCGTCCGGCCCCCTCAAGCAGAGCAGCGCCAGCAACAGCGCCAGCAATTGCTCCCCATTTTTTGAATCCACCGCTCTTACTTGGTTTCTTATACCAAACAAGGCGGACATCGGTTAACTCGAGAGATCCATCCTCTCCATCAAATTTCACATCTTTCTCGCGGACCATCTTACGTTCATGGCTCATCGTATCAAGACCTGAACCAGAATAAGAAACGGTCAAAAACTGTGGTCTATCTGTCAATTATAAGCACCGATGCTCAATCAACAAGAGGGAGTATTAACTTTGTGCCTGCAGATAAAATGAGGAAAGAGGCTGCTAAAATCAACAGCCTCTACTCAAGTTTAGTCCTTGAGCGGAATCTCATCAACAATCTCTTCATTTACATCAGCTGTAGATTCTTCTGGAGGTACAACCGCACCACCATTCGCCCAAGCTTCACCATCAATCTCTGGAGGCTCGTGTCTGAAACCGTGTAGAATCAACATGACACCCATGAATGATATCACACCGCAACACGCAAGAGTCAAGGGGAATCCAATGATTGTTATTAGCCAACCAAACAGAGCTATCTGTGGAATCGCAAACAGAGTTGCGAGAGTTGGGAACAGGGAGTACATCGAGTTCCTGATCCTATTCGGAATGACATCTAACAGTACTCGTTGAGTCAAGATCTCAGCAAACCCTCCAAAGAAACTGGTCGATACAAAGGTTCCGAATATGAGGACAATCGGTATGATATTCTCCACTGGTAAGCTCAAGAGTTCAATACTTGTCAATGGCCAATAGAGAGTCAAGATGTTTGTACTAGATGCTGCAGGTGGGAAGAACGTCATGATTGTTGCAAACACCCAGAAGAAAATGAACCCACATGTCTGCATTAGACGAAACCGTGGAATCCACTTCTTTGGCTCAAACCTACGTGACCAAATACCTGAACGCTCCTGTGAGAAGATACCTGGAATGAAGAGTAGTGTTCTGAAACTAGCAACTCCAACATCCGTTATCAGGTAGAGGTAGTACATCGGGAACAGAATGAGGTTACCCCACACCATGATGCTACTCACTGCTAGCATGGTTCCTATTGCGATGTAACGAATGAAAGCATGTCTGAAGAGATGACTGACACCACCTTTCAGGATAGAGAGGTACTCACCCATATCAGGTCGTCCGCCGTTCTGTGCCCTCGCATCTTCGACCTCCGGGAAGTCCCGTACTAATCTAAAGACAGCCATGGCAAACACAAAAGCTAAGACGCCTTGTACTTGAAACACCCAAGCCCTTGAGAATACAACAGCTAGGATGCTTCCAGGTATCAGCGAGGCGGTTGACACTATCGCCATGATCATACCCATACGACCCCAGAAGACTCCGTACTGCTTCCGGTCTGTGTCTTGAGGCATTGCTATGCGGTAGTTGTTATCGAACCATGCACCCCATGCTCCACTTGACTGTGATTGAGCAAAGCCCATCAGTGCATAGACACCTATGAGATAGGGGAAAGGTGTATCAACTGTGATAAAAGAAATCAGAAGGAATGCTATACCGTACGAAACTTGTGCACCCGCGATTATGTATCGTTGGCCGATCCAGTCACCTATTGCACCGGTTGGATAATCGAGTAGTATCTGGACAAGCATTTGCACAACCACGAGAGTTCCTACAAGCCCCATACCCTGGAGATACATTCCAGGACCTCCACCAAGAGCCTCAGCTACAAAGATCACGAAATATGTAGAGCTGAGCGTAAATATCACATTGGCTAATGGTCCCAAGATTCCCATTATTTTTGCCAGTCTTATGACTTTATCAGTGGCGTCTGGCAAGCCAAGGAATGATTTCGTCCTGCTCATGAAATTTCAACACTCATTTTTTTGGTTGATATCTTTGTAAGAAATCAAAACTGTTACCCTCTCAGAGCATGTATTTTTAGCACACTCGTTTGGGAATTCTGTTTCACGTTTCATGGCAATCAACTTCCTACGGAGTGCACCGGCCCCCGGATCACACAAACGAGGGCCGCTGCTGAATCTCCACCTTAGGAGACTCGGAGATAGGAGATTTGTCCGGTGTGAATCTAATGTGAAAGTCGCATTGCTCTACTCTGATATGGTTCGACTCCAAACAGAATATAGTTTGTCGGACACACCATAATTACTATATGGTTTGGTTATAAGCGTTATTCTCAAAGCATTATTTTGTATCACGTACTTAAAATCATAATTTTGTTTATATTTCAAACCAAAATTATAAGGTTTAGACGGGACACTCATGGATTCTACCTTCTAAAGTAGACGTCAGTAATTGCACGTGTTGAGATGTTTCGAGAATTGTATTTCTTTGTCAAGCATCTTACCTCCTGTAGGTGTAAGCATGAGTTATAGCGCGGGTTTGAAGCACGCGTTTGTTCGTCTGCACGGATCGGTTATCGTTCTTTGTTAGAGCCATAATCTTTCACAACTTCCTATAGGTTGGTCACATGATATGCTGTTTCTGAGACTAACTGACCAGTACTGTGACCACCGTGTGACCAGTCGCTAGTCACCCCAAGGTCAGCAGAAATCCAATAGATAAGTCGTTCAGCGTACACCATTTCTATCACCTTACAACGGTCATGTAAGCGTAGGTCAAGGCCTTGGTTGATACACCGCGACCTCTCTTGTTCTTCACCACAGATGAGTTACCAGAGTTAATAGTTAGAGCCATGATATTTCACAAGGAATACTACTCGGTTTTGGTATATATAGCGGAGCCACTTCTTAGGGTCACAAAAGGGAGTCACATATTGTTACTACTCAAGTGAATGAAATCCGCAATAGACCGCATAGACAAGCATACCAATAGTTTCAAAATGCCTGTGCAACATCACAAGTTCAGAAAACGTGATTTCACAATGGCCGAAGATCCAATTCAGCAATTAATTGATTACTTTTCCCAGTTGACCCTCCAAGAATTGAATAAACAGTTTGGCGATAAGGGAGGACCATTGCACAAGCTATTCACCCGACAGTTCAAGATCCATTACAACAATTATGAGAATATGCTGAGAGATCCAATCGCAAAAAGGCACGGTGTCAACTCACTCTTCGTGATGGCATTGGATGATGTGATGTGTGAAGTCAGAGCCTCCTTCAATGAGCTTAAAGAAACCGTAATTTCCATTTACAGGGCAATGCTTCAGGATTTCTTCAAGGCTGAAGTAGCAGCGCTCGAGCAGTCTGTCAATCCATGGGAAGCGTTTGTCGAATGGGCACGAAAGGGCAACGAAGCGAACTACAACGACGAACATTTTCAAGTTGTAGAGGTCGACCAGGAGGAGGGATGCTTCGGTTTCGACATTCAGAAATGCCTCTATTTTGATATCCTTCGAGAGGCAGGTAAACCTGAGTTGGGACCTATACTCTGTGATTATGAAAACATCCTAGCAGACGTCATTGAGAGCTGGATAGGGTTTACTCGTCATGAGACCATTGCGTCTGGTGACAAGCGATGTACGTTCAGATACTGCAAACAATAGGATCAATTTCTTCGTCTGGCCATAACTGCAGCAAGGACAATTATTCCGGCAGAAAGTGGGATTGCAATGGCTAGCATGACTGGGTCAAGAATGAATCCAGGATCAGGTTCGTTTGTTGAAGTACCAGGAGGATTACCTGACATCTCTGACACAAACACATTCATCTCTGATGTATTTGTCGTCACTTGAAAGCCTGCATCCCTGAGGACATCTTCTGACCGATGCAGGTAATTGGCAAACGATTCATCCATTCCTTGGGACCCAATGAAAGGGTCACTGAGAGGTTCATAGTCAGGATCCAGTGACGAGAATTCTGTATACCCCAAATATGCAGCAGTGGGGATCAGAACATTCTTTGTAGACCAATAGTCCAAAGCGACCGGATCTTGACTGACACCGATGATGTCTGTGAACTTAGCAGATGTGTACGTAGACCATGGACCACGTCTCTCTGAACTCTCAAGTGGATGGGGATTCACCCAAATCATGTCTAAAATGTTCAAGATTGGAGCTCTGGTTTCAACCATCAGAGTGCCCATCCCACCTAGCGCTATTGAGAAGTGTTCGTGTGGGATGCCGGGATCAACCGAGGATACAATATGACCCTTTGGAACACCCATATAATGCTTGACAGATGCCGTAACTCCATAACGCATATGGGTCTTTAGAACAGGCATATTGATGACCTTCAATCTGTCTGAATCAAAACCAGTTCCATTTTCCCAGACACCATTTTTGAAACTGAGATATACACCATTTGAGGTCTGAAACTTAGGATATGACACAAACATCTGTGTTTCGTTGTTCCAGTCAGAACTCAGGACATATCCGTCAGCAAAATCGACCTCGTCATAATCATCAACAGTATAGGGCCGCAAATCATCCCAAAGAAAGGTCGATACTTGTTCAACGGGAAATGATTGAGCTACATCAGTTGCCGCCTGGCTATGATTGAAGGCATTAGCAAATAACCAATCTAGATTACCTAAGCCCTGTCCATTGTCAGCTATAACAATTTCTCCCGTGAAGCCATCAGGATGATCAAGAATCGCTTCAATAACACTCTTGATCAGATCCGTATTGGTTCCTCCTCTGTAAGACCACTGGCCGTTCACTTTCAGAATGATTACATTATCACTTCCAATCAAGCCTGTGGGTTCAGTGACGGTCTTATAGAAATGTAATCCTTCGGAGGCCATCATTGAGATTAGAGTATCAACTGCAGGGTTCATATCACCTTCAAGACTACTGGCATTCTGTACAACAAAAAGATCTGAACTGTCCTCAGGGCTAAGAGATGTTAACGGTTGAATGTCAAGTGGAATTCTAGTGTAATCATCGTCTGCAGCCAAGGAAAATCCTAGCATGGTCATTGTAGAGTCATTAATAATTGCAGCAGATCCAACAA
The DNA here is from genome assembly GCA_019894665.1 of Candidatus Thorarchaeota archaeon. GTDB lineage: Archaea > Asgardarchaeota > Thorarchaeia > Thorarchaeales > Thorarchaeaceae > SMTZ1-45. The sequence continues at coordinate 20,379 of JAGXOC010000005.1, read as the reverse complement.
ACAAAACTGCAAGCACAGCTATCGGTTTTAGAGGACTTAGCGATGATCGTAATGATGCGATACTCGGAATTGACGCTAGTAGTGCTACCTTAAAGACTTGGATATTAACAAGGGAAACCTGTTGACAGGGATAAAAAACGCGTGTTGGTTTCCTTCCAGTCCGAAGTAAAATCCAAAACGCACTAGCGATAGCAACCAGACCTAGCACAAATAACCGTCTATTCTTCTTCTTGTAACGGCAGTCCTTCGATACATCTTCATTCTTATCCATAGTCCACAGCTCCAAAGTTACAAAATTGTTAGAAGTCTTAGTAATAATGGTAATGCTCACAGCAGGAACTCCATAATTATCCTTGTTCTTGCGGTCAGTTTCTCCGACAGTCAAACATATTTGGAGGAAGTAACAAGCCAAAGGTGCAATCTACAAATGAACTAGAGGTGGATTATGTTGGAGATTAAAAAAATAACAGTCTTGGGGGCAGGCTTGATGGGAAATGGTATTGCCCATGTCTGTGCTCAAGCGGGTTATGAAGTTAAGATGCGTGATATTGAACAGAAGTTCGTTGACAAGGGCCTTGCCACTATCAAGAAGAACTTGGAAAGAGGTCTCAAGAAGGGCAGGATTACTCAAGAGGAGGTTGATAGCATCTTCGGGAGGATAGAAGGAGTTCTAGACCTCAAAGAGGCTGTGAAGGATGCAGATCTTGTCATTGAAGCAATTCCAGAGATTGTCAGCCTGAAACTTGACAATTGGAAAGAAGTTGATGAGGCAGCGCCAGGTCATTGCATTCTTGCTTCGAATACTTCAAGCATTAGTATTACTCAGATGGCAGCAGTGACTAAGAGGCCTGAGAAATTCATTGGGATGCACTTCTTCAATCCAGTCCCAGTCATGAAGCTTGTTGAAATCATCAAGGGACAAGCCACTGATGACTCGACTGTGCAAGTTATTGAGGACGTGTCTAAGAAGATTGGCAAGGAAACTGTGCTAGTCAATGAAGCTCCAGGGTTTGCTGTCAATCGCGTACTTATCCCAGCATTACTTGAGGCAGTATTTGCCATTCAGGAAGGAGTAGCCACAGTAGAAGATATGGATACGTCGATTCGTCTTGGATTGAATTGGCCAATGGGTCCGTTGACTCTGCTTGACTTTGTGGGTCTCGATACAACGCTTCACATCTCAGACTACTTTGTTGATGAATTCAAAGACAGCAAGTATAGGGCGCCTACACTACTACGGAAGATGGTCCGTGCAGGCTGGCTAGGTAGGAAATCTGGCATGGGCTTCTATGATTACTCAGGCGAAAAACCAAAACCCAACAGATTCTAATTATTGCTTTGAGACTGGTCCTTGAGGGCCAGTCGCTTTCTTCTTTTGAATAGGCAAGATAAATAGCGGTAGCCGCTTACAGCCAAATAGTGGTGTCCATTTTGATATACAAGGAGAGCAAGTACATCGGCTTTGACGGAACCAGGATGTTCATGGTGCTTTGGCGACCAGATGACGATAAACCAAGAGCCCTTGTAATTGCACTTCACGGGCTTGGTGGTCACGCTGGGGACATGAAGAATATTGGAGAGTTGCTCGCTGAAAAGGGGATCGCTGTCTTTGCCCCAGACCTGAGGGGTTTTGGACGCTACTCGGGTACGAAAGGTCATGTCATGGGTTTTGATGAGTATATTGAAGATATTCAAAACTTGGTCATGCAAGTGAAGGATACATATCTGAACAAAATTACGTACCTCTTCGGAGCGTCACTAGGAGGTCTAAATGCAATTCGGTATGTCACCAAGTATCCTAAGACAGTGGATGGACTTCTCTTGCAGTGTCCAGCAGTTAGTCAAAGCTTGGGTTTCGGTTCTGGAAAGCTAATCGCAGGCAGTATTCTGTCGGTCTTGAATGTGAAGAAGTACTTTACTAGTGAGTTGAGTTACTCAGACGCTTCTAGAAACCCAGAGAATGTTAAGAGGTTAGAAAATGACCCTCTAAGATTCAAAGGAATCACACCCCGGTTTGGTATGGAGGCGTTGAAAGCATCCAAGGAGGCGTTTCGTTCTGCACCAAACATCATCATGCCAGTCTTCCTGCAACAGGCAGGAGCAGACAAGTTCGTGATTCCAGAGAAGAGTAAGGAGTTCTTCGAAAATCTCAGCTCCGCTGATAAGACCTGGAGACTCTACGAGGGACTCTACCATCAACTTCACGAAGAACCAGAGAAAGAAATGGTTCTCGGCGACCTTTACAATTGGCTCGACAAACGCCTTCCAGCCTAGTCCTTCTGTGGCTTTCGATGGTGCCCAAAGATTATGTGTGGGGGAATTAACAGTGCGGGAAGGCAGGTCAGTAGAATCACGCCCCAGTCAATCGCATTAATGGGTACTGTTCCAAAGAGAACAGCCATTGGTGGGAAGTAGATTGTGACAAGGGTTAATACTGCTGACAGAACCACCGCACCCATCAAGACTTTAGATCTTCGAATTTCTGTTTTCCACACAGGACGGTATTCGTCACGGCAGTTCCACACAAACAATAGTTCGAAACAAACCACGCTTGCAAACACTGTAGTTCTAGCATGATCCAGAACATATTCCCAAGGTAAGCCAGAAGGTGAAACATCCACATGCCAATTAATGACTTCGTTGATTGGAATCGAACCACCATATGCCCAAAGCGACCACATGAATACAGTCAATGATGCCAAAAAGGCTGTAAACCCTGCAGTGACGATGAAAGAAATCATTCCACGGTCCATCATCTTGGCACCGGGTTTTCGAGGTGGTCTGTTCATCACTCCAGTCTCAGACGGATCTACTCCAAGAGCCAGTGCTGGAAAGCCATCGGTTGCTAAGTTGAGCCACAAGATCTGTATGGCAGTTATGGGTAATGGCAATCCAAGCATGATGACTGTGAAGATCAGAAACACTTCATCAAAGTTTGCAGCTAACAAGAATCGAACGAACTTTCTGATATTCGAATATATCTCTCGACCCTTCTCTACTGCTGAAACGATGGTAGCAAAGTTATCATCAGTGAGGATAACATCTGATGCTTCCTTGGTGACGTCGGCTCCACGGATACCCATAGCGATACCCACATCTGCGATCTTTATTGCAGGTGCATCATTGACCCCATCTCCTGTCATAGCAACGACTTGAGCATTTGATTTCAGGGCACTTATAATCTGTAATTTGTGCTCTGGGGCGACTCGGGCAAACACATTACAACGCTTGACGGCCTCTTTATACTCCGCAGGAGTCATCTTGTCAAGCTCGACACCGCTTAGGACCTCACCATCAAATTCAATCAACCCTACATCTCGAGCAATAGCACGCGCGGTGAGATTATGATCGCCAGTAATCATGATGGGTCGAATTCCTGCCAGCTTGCATATTCGCATAGCATCTCGAACTTCATCACGGGGTGGATCAATCATCCCAATGAGTCCAACAAAGATGAGATTGCGTTCTACTTTTTCAGGTTCCCAATCAGGGATCTCCTGCTCGAGGGGTCGATAAGCAAATGCAAGAACTCTCAAGGCATTCTCCGCAAATCCTGCGTTTATTTGGATTATCGATTCCTTCTCTTTGTCCGATAGTTCCCGAATGTGATCATTCTCATAGATGTGACTACAGAGAGGTAGTAGAACTTCAGGAGCTCCTTTCGCGTTGGCGACAAGTTTTCCATCTTCATCCTGAATGATTGAGGTCATCCTCTTCCTTGAGGAGTCGAATGAAATCTCTGTTAACTCAGTATTGCGAGAGAGAGTATCTTGATGAGTAAGACCTGCTTTTTCTGCGAGCACGAGAAGGGCGCCTTCAGTGGGGTCACCAACCACACTCCAATCGGCTTTTCCAGAAACGTCAGGCTGTAGAACTGAGTTAGTACAAAGTTGTCCTATTTCAAGCAGTTTGACAACATGCGGGTCCCCCATGACACCGTAATCTTCACTGGCTCTCGTGAATTTGCCAGCTCTATTATATCCTACACCACTAACAGAGATTGTCATTCCATTCACAAACAAAGTTATGGCGGTCATCTCATTCTTTGTGATTGTACCAGTCTTATCTGAACAAATGATAGTTGTAGAACCTAAGGTTTCCACAGAGGGGAGTCTTCGGACAATCGCATTTCTCGCGACCATACGTTGAACGCCTATTGCGAGTGTAATTGTGACAACAGCGGGTAAGCCTTCAGGGATAGCAGAAACTGCGAGCGCAATAGCGGCCAGGAGTGCTTCCATGACAGATTCAGCAGCTTGCTGAAGGACCTCAGCGCCAAATACGATGATACAAAGAACGATGATTAGCAGTCCCAGTTTCTTGCCGAGATCATCCAGGTCAATCTGGAGGGGAGTCATGTCCTTTTCGCTCTCTTGGACGAGTTCGGCAATCTTGCCAAACTGAGTACTCATTCCTGTTGCAGTCACAACTGCTCGACCCTTTCCGGCCGTGATTATGGTCCCTTGGAACACCATGTTCTTCATGTCACCGACAACAGGACTAGTAAGGTGAATTGGATCAATCATCTTTCGAACAGCAACAGATTCTCCAGTGAGCGGAGCTTCGTCAGCTGATAGACCAACAGCATAGGTAACTCGAGCATCAGCTGCAATACGATCCCCAGCATCAAAACCAAGCAGATCACCAGGTACAATTTCACGTGAGTCAATGACGGTCCATAAACCATCTCGTTTCACCCTAGCTTTGGGTGCAGCCATCTCCTTCAGTGCCTCTAATGCTTGCTCAGACTTGTATTCCTGAACAAAACCAAAGATAGCATTGAAAATCACAATCGCAGATATGACAATTGCATCAATTATACCGCTCTCGTGTTCAGACCCAGATGATAGCAAAGTTGTGATTAATGAGATAGCAATGGCTATGAGAAGAATAATCACCATGGGGTCCATGAACTGCTGGAAGAACATACGAAATAGACTGATACCTCCAGTCTCAACAAGCTCATTCGGTCCATATTCATTGAACTTGGCCTCAGCCTCTGCGCTTGAGAAACCTTCTGTTGATGTATCAAGGCGTTTCATAACGTAATCGATGTCGTTACTGTACCACTCAGTCATTTTGTGGACTCCGAGTGTAAAGAAAGCTCTACTCTGAGATTGATATTGTCCGCAGGCAGTTGAACAAAAACCTATCGGACTCGGAAAAATCCGTTTCGAAACTGTTAAAGAGACTCTAGGAACGAACCATTTAGCCACACCACTAGGTGATGAGGATGTCGGAGAAATCAAAGTATAATTTCAAGTGTTTGGAGCAGAAATGCGATACGAAAGCATGTCACATCAGACCACAGGTTCTGGTCACAATTGGTGATCTAGCTCGATGGATGAATCATGATTACATAATGAACATTCTACCAGGCATCACTATTCATATGCCAGAATCAGAACATGATTCCTTTTACTTTGAAACACTCCGGAAACCTCTAGAGAGCGATCCAGAGTCCACTGCGTGCATATTCTATAATGAACAAGCAAATTCGTGTGAGATAAGATATGATAGACCAATCTCATGTCAAACATTTCCACTTGTGTTTAATGGTGAGAATTACGTCTTGAGCAGCAAGGACTGTCCGGGTGTAGGGGAAGGCGAAGTGACAAAAGAGGCGCTTCAAGAAGCAAAAAGTCTAGCTGAGAAGGAATTCCACCAACGTAGAGATAGTACTGCAGCACTTCCTGCAATCTATTCTGTAATGATGAATCAGATGATGAAACAGTCAAGTGAAGCAATGCAGAATCTCTCTGAAGAAGACCGCAAGAAGATGGATGAGATTATTTCCAAATCCAAAGAAGAACCTACTGGTGAAGAAGAGTCTCCTACGGATCAATCTGAATGAGATCCCGTGGCGTGAACGTTAGTAGCTCAGGTCCATCCTCACGGATACACACCAAGTCTTCAATACGAATACCGAACTTGCCTTCGAGGTAGATTCCTGGTTCAATGCTATGACACATTCCTGCTTGCAGCTCCTGCGAGCTACCTCTTACGATATATGGAGGTTCATGAATCTCAAGGCCAATCCCATGACCAAGACGATGTGTGAAGTAATCACCATATCCTGTGTCATCAATAACACGACGGGCTAGACCATCAGCTGCCCCACATGCCATTCTTGGTGCAATGTTCTCAAAAGCAGTTTCTAACGCATGAAGGACTGTTGAAAACACGCGTTCGAGTTCCTCCGTAGGAGGACCTACGACACCTACTCGGGTCATGTCAGTATTGTAGCCTTCTAGCTTACAACCACAATCCATGAAGACAACATCGCCCTTCTTCAACTCCCTACTACCTGCCTCAGCATGAGGAAGCGCACTGTTCTCACCAAACTGGATAGCTGCAAAGGTAGGAGTTGCTTCTTGGCGACGAATTTCCTTGTGCACTATCAGTTGCACTTCTTGTTCAGTCATTCCAATCTTTACTTCTTTAAAGGCTTTGAGAACTGCGTCATTGATGATGTGACCTGCTTTTTTCATCAATTCGATTTCTTTGTCTGACTTGATGATACGCATCGAATTAATCATAGGACTCAAGGAGGCGGTCTCGGCAAATCCACCAAATGCGGTCTCAAGTGCCCAGTACACTCCTAGCGGAGTGTCATCATCAAGAAAGATTGAATGACCTCCACTCTTTTCTCCAACAAGTTCGGCGACTAGTGCATAGGGGTCTTCATCCTCGGCCCAAGGAACTAAGTCCTTGATCCATGTATGGAATGTGTGGGCGGATACCTCGAAAGCAGGAGCAACGATCTGTGGTTCTGCGTCCTGTCTTATCACGAGTGCGAGGAGTCGCTCACGCATGTCATTCTCGAATCCAGCCAAGTACTGAAAATTCGGAGATTGTGTAAGAAATGCAAAATCGACACTGGATGATTCAAGATGCTTTTGCACTTGTTCAATCCTTTTCTTGTAAACAGATTCATCGAGCATTTGTCAGATCTCACAACCATAGAGAACATACGAACCTTTCTAGATAACAATGACGGTCAGGTCATGGGGTGTTGTAAGAACTACAGTTAATAGGAGGGCAAAAAGCCTTCGAGAATCAAGAATGACAGAAACACCCACACCAGCTGAGAAAACTGAATTCAGGAAACTACCTGCACGTGCATACATTGTTGGAGCACTAACTCAGTTTGGAGTAGGTCTGTACTCACCGTTCATTCAAGCATATCTGATTGATATGCAAGAAGCTCTTAGAGGTGTTCAGAATTTTGTTGAACAAGGAGTGTTTCGAAGTGTTGGAAATGTAGCTCCAGCAGTTCTTCAACCGGTTTGGGGTGCAACTTCTGACAAAGTCAGGAATACTAAGGCCTTTGTCGCATTTGGTTTGATGACTGGACTATTAGTAGTGTACATGTTCTTGTGGGCTGCAACACCTTTTGAGATGATTGTCCTCTATGGAATTCAATCAGTTCTATTCAGTATACAAATCCCTACATGGTTGTCACTAGTTGGAGGGCTGATAGATGAGGAAAATAGAGGGGATGAACTTGGAAAGCTTGGGCTTGCAACAAACATTGCATCTCTATCTGCAACATTGATCTCAGGATTCATCGCAGTACTACCAGCACTCGTACCAATCCTTCGGAGCCTATTCGGAGATCTGGGTCCAGTCCTTTTCCCAGTCCATTTGGATGAACAATCATTCAGAGAAGCGTACTATGGACCATTCTTCTTTACAGCTATTGTAGGAATCATCGCATCCCTTCTATCTACGAGAATCAAAGAGCATCCGAAAGACCAGAATGGTCCACGAAAATTCCCACCAATCCTTCGACTACTATCGAAGCCGGGTGCTTTTCGAAGATTCTGTTTCATAGCTGTGTTCTTCTCATTTGCAATGTCCATCGCATGGTCATACTTTATTGTCGTGCAGAAAACATGGTTGAATAACTCCAATTTTGAAATTGCAATTGCATCTGCTGCCATGACTGTGTCCATAGTCATATTCACTGTACCATTTGGAAAACTTAGTGACAAAGTTGGGAGAAAACCACTGATACTTCTAGGAAGAGGTCTTCTGTTCCTGGTTCCTATTCTGTATGCTTTTGCTCAGAATGTGTACTACGTTTATGCAGCTAACATACTTGCAGGTTTCTGCGTGGCATCTGGTATGAATGCCGTAACAGCTTACATCTATGATATTTCACCTGAGGAAGAAAGGGGTTCACATCTTGCTGTGTATGCCACATTCACTGGAATATTCTTTCTAATTGGTTCATTGATTGCTGGTATTCTAGGACAAGTAATTCTTGATGTATTTGGAGACGCTCATTTTTCGGTCTTTGTCATGCTTATGTTGAGTGGAATTCTCAGATTCTTTGCATCATTCTTTTATCTCCTGATTCGAGAACCCAAGGAATACGCCTCTACATTGTGGATAGAATTCAGAACGTATTTACCTGGAAGACGACATGACCGGGATATCGCGTAGAATAGACATTCCAGTACGAGTTCAAAAGGATCCTTCATCACTTCATTCTGTGAAAGGACTAGGTAAGTGGACTAGAGTCTTGGAAAAGGGACGACGTGCACGACTGAAAGCCCAAAAGAAGAAGCACTCTCAAGGGAAGTCCATACTCTCCTCAAAGGATATAGCATCAAACTTGGAGAGTCCGCGGCTGTTCATTTTGTCCATTTTGACCTCGCTAGAATCAGCGATGCGACTAGTGAGAGTGATAATGACCCCGCCGTGGTAAGAACTGTGGAAGCGCTCACTGTCGCTAGAAGTGATGCACCAGCACAAGAACAGGAGAAAGAAGCCAGGTCTTCAGGAGGGAGTCAATCCCGATGATAGCAGACAATGCCTTAGACATCCCACAGGCAATTATACAGGGATACGGTGACGTTAGTCTAAGGAAGGATAGAACACAGAAATCTCATTTGAGTGAAGATCACTTAACTGAGAATTCGGTCATAGACATACTTAAGGAGATGTAATAGAGTTTTCTTCGCCGAACATCAGAGAGGTTTGCATCATTTTGGAGAAAGGACCCAGCTTTGAAGACAGTTGGAAGATAGAAATCAGAAGAGGTGTTCTTCAATATGCGGTCCTTGCTATTGTAAATCATCATGAGAAAGGAATTCATGGGTATGGTATTGCTCGTGAGCTCGAAGGGAGGACAGATGGTCTTCTCCAAATGAAGGAAGGGACACTTTATCCAATACTTCACAGACTTCGTAAGGAACGCTTGCTGAATGTTCACACAGAAAAATCGGAATCCGGACCAAGCAGGAAGGTCTACGTTTTGACCGGGGAAGGAGACCGTGTGTTTCGTCAACTGACAATACTGGTTGGGGACATTTTTGAGAAATTGGAGGCTCTGAAAAAATGAGTGACAATGAGGTAGATCGGACAATAGAGAACCACATGAAGAAGATCGCAAAATTACTACCGAATAGTTTTGAAACAGAGGATCTTTTGGAAGATCTGAGATCCCATATCTATGAGTCATATAACGAAAAGGTCCAGAAGAGTCCTGATGATGATAAAATGCATCTAATTACAGAGGTGCTTGAGGCATTAGGAACTCCTGAGGAAATCGCTGAAGAGTATGGTAAGGTACAGGTTAATGAAGAGGAGAAAAAGAGTACTCCTGACAGATGGATCTATTACACAATGCGCTTGATGCTTGCTATCTTGGTAGTTGTATTGGCATCGTGGGTAGTATCAATAGTTACTGAGGGGGCAGTTGATTTCATGTTTGCAGTGGTTGTGTTGCTAGCCTTTGCAGTCCTCGAATGGTTGGTCAGAACTCAACAGACAAAGGATGCGTAACAGATGTCAACAAGAACATTCTATTTTGACAAAGCAGGCCTAGAGCATACTGACGAAGTCCTGTCGTTGGTCAGGGACTATCTCAATGAAAACCCTCACATCGAACACATTGTTGTTGCAACAACAGAAGGAGCAACGGGGATTGCTGCAGCCAGGGAGTTCTCAGACATGAAGGTAGTCGTAGTATCACATGAGACCGGATTTGCGAAGGTGAATGAGAACGAGCTCAGTGAGGATAACAAAGTTCAGATTGAGAAGCTTGGTGCCAAAGTATTGACTGCAACACATGCCTTTGCAGGTGTTGCTCGTAGCATCAGAAAGGAATTGGGTACTTGGATGCCAACTGAGATTATTGCTGTTGCACTTAGAACATTCGGACAGGGAACAAAGGTCTGTGCTGAGATTGCTATGATGGCCGCTGATGCCGGTCTGGTTCCTGTAACCCAAGACGTAGTATGTATTGGCGGAACTGGAAGGGGAGCAGACACTGCATGGGTGATTAAGCCCGCTAATTCGCAGGCGTTTCCAAAAATAAGGATGAGAGCGTGCCTCTGCAAACCTCTGGAGTTTTAGTCAAAGACATCGTCGAACTGAGCCAAGTATTCCTTCTGTACCTTGCTTAGTTTCTTAGGTATGTGGATATTTACTCGTACGAGTTGATCTCCACTCCGACCATTCTCAGTATGGACTCCTTTACCTTTCATCCGGAAGACTGTACCGCCCGCAGTACCTCGTTTCACTTTCATTTTGCTGTTCCCCCACAGCGTCGGTACTTCAATTTCACCCCCCATTGCAGCAACTGGAAAAGGAATGTCGGTTTCCATGTAGATATGGAGACCTCTTCTTACAAAGGATTCATGGGGCTCAACCGAGAACATCAGTATCAGATCTCCGGGAGGACCACCTCTATGACCAAAATTACCTCCACCCTGGATTCGAATCCCTTGCCCATCCTCTACGCCGGGAGGTATGGGCACGGACGTCTCTTTCCGTTCATTCTGTAGTCCTTGGCCTCTACACTCACTACAAGGAGATTCAATTGATTCCCCAAGGCCTCGACATGTAGGACATGTCTGGGCGACACTCATGAATCCACCCATCGATCTAACAACTTGACCCTGTCCACCACATGTTCTACATTGCTTTGGTGAAGATCCAGGTTTGGCCCCACTTCCCCCACAAGTTTCACATTTGATGTTCCTTCTGAAAGCAATCTCCTTTTCTGTGCCAAAGAATGCTTCTAAGAAACTTAGTTTGATGGTCATACGTAGTGTTTGACCTGCAGGAGGTCCAGCTCTTCCTCGTCCTCCACCAAAACCACCAAACCCTCGAAATAGAGAACTGAAGATATCTCCAAATCCATCCATGTTGATTCCTTGAGAATCTGCAGTGCCATATCGATCATAATTAGCGCGTTTCTCAGAATCGCCTAAGACATCATAGGCTTCATTCACTCGCTTGAGTCTCTCTTCGGCGTTTTTATCGGGATTTCGATCTGGATGATACTCTCTGGCCAGTCGACGATATGCCTTCTTGATCTCTTCCTGGGTTGCACGCCGATTAACTCCCAGCAGGTCATAAAAGTCATCTTCAGCCAATGAGCATCACCTATAGTTTAGACTCACTCGAGATCCTCGAAGTCTACGTCTACAACATTTTCTTCATCTTCTTGAGATGACGGTCCAGCTGTAGGACCAGTTGCACTCGCGCCACCCATTTGGCTCGGATCAAATCCTGCTGCTCCAGGTCCAGCAGATCCTTGACCTTCGCTCCCATAGACCTTCTCTGAAATTTTGTATATTATCTGTTGAAGTTCCTCTGTACCAGATTTCATCTTCTCAAGGTTGTCAGATTCCATTGCCGTATGTAATTCAGCAGCCTTTGTTTCAAACTCCTTCTTTAGATCCGCGGGAACTTTCTCCCCTAAATCTTTGAGAACCTTCTCACCTTGGTAGATCATCTGGTCAGCATTGTTTCTTGTCTGAACTTCATCCGCGCGCTTGGCATCTTCCTCTGCATATTTCTCTGAGTCTTTGACCATCTGATCAACATCATGGTCAGAGAGATTTGTACTGGCAGTGATTGTAATAGAATGCTCATTCCCAGTGGCAGTGTCTCGGGCTTTGACATTGACAATTCCGTTTGCATCTATATCAAAGGTCACCTCGATCTGAGGAGTGTTACGAGGAGCAGGGGGGATACCCACAAGTTGGAATCTTCCCAGGGTCATGTTATCTGCAATCATCTTCCGCTCACCTTGGACTACATGAATGTCTACTGCGGTCTGACCGTCAGCAGCAGTCGTGAATGTCTTGCTCTTTCTGGTCGGAATAGTGGTGTTACGCTCAATGAGGGCGGTTGCAACACCACCAAGAGTTTCGATACTCAGTGTAAGAGGTGTTACGTCCAATAGGAGAATGTCCGTTACTTCTCCAGACATGACTCCAGCCTGTGCTGCAGCACCAAGAGCTACGCATTCGTCAGGGTTGATACTCTTGTCTCCTTCTTTACCAAACAGATCGCGGATAATATTCTGAATCATCGGCATTCTGGTTGCACCGCCAACAAGTAGAATCTTGTTTATCTGTTCAGGTTCTAGTTTTGCATCACTTAGTGCCTGCCTAATAGGACCGACTGTAGCATCAACAAGGTCGTCTGTCATCTTTTCAAATTTAGAACGCGCAAGATCTAAACTGAGATGTTTGGGGCCGCTTTCATCTGCAGTGATGTAGGGAAGATTGATGTTTGTCTGCATCACACTTGAGAGTTCAATCTTCGCTTGTTCAGCTGCATCACGAATCCTCTGCATAGCAGAAAGATCCTTGGATATATCGACTCCAGTCTGATTCTTAAACTCTTCAACCATCCAATCGATGATTCGTTTGTCCCAATCATCGCCGCCAAGTTGAGTGTTGCCACTTGTGGATAGGACCTCGTAAACTGTGTCACCATCAACCGCACCAATGTCTAAGATTGACACATCAAATGTTCCACCACCAAGGTCGTAAACCAAGACTTTGACTTCCTTGCTCTTGTCAAGACCATAAGCCAGTGCCGAAGCAGTGGGTTCGTTTACAATTCGTGAAACCTCAAAGCCTGCAATTCTGCCAGCGTCTCTTGTTGCTTGTCGCTGGCTATCATTGAAGTACGCAGGTACTGTAATGACTGCATTTTGAACTGGTTCTCCAAGAAAAGCCTCTGCATCTCTCTTCATCTTGGTCAGAATCATAGCAGATATTTCTTGAGGAGTGTAATCCTTATCGCCAATCGTCACCTTGTAATCCTGTCCCATCTTCCGTTTGATAGACCGAACAGTACGTTCTGGCATAGAAACAGCCTGTCTCTTTGCTAGCTCACCTACGATGATTTCACCCTTAGGAGTGATACCAACAACAGAGGGAGTCAGTCGTTTTCCTTCTGCATTTGGAATTATGGTTGGTTTTCCACCCTCCATATAGGCGATACCGCTGTTCGTAGTGCCTAGATCAATACCTACAATCTTACCTGCCATTATTATTCACCATTATTATCTGAATTAACATCGATGTCTTCATCATTACCTGTTTCGGCAGTGGGAACCTCGTGACGATTCACACAGACTACTGCAGGACGCAAGACCTTCTCTTTTAGCATGTATCCTCTCTGATACTCTTCCAGAATTACACCATCTGGTTTCTCTGGATCATGTGCTCTCTGAGCTGCATGCTGATAGTATGGATCGAACTCCCGTCCAACTGTTTCTATGGGACGTACTCCCTCTATAGAGAGTATCTTGTCGAGATGCTGCTGAATCGCTTTTATGCCAATTCTTGCGGCCTCTGGATCTTTTATGAAATCCATCTCGAGAGCTCGCAGGATATT
>JAGXOC010000005.1:0-6623 GCA_019894665.1 Candidatus Thorarchaeota archaeon | reverse complement strand
TGTCCATACGTTTACGATAATTATCAAACTCTGCTTGCAATCTCTGAAGTCTTTCAAGGAGGTCATTTGACTTCTCACATTCCTCATCAAGTTGAGAAAGAACTGGGTCCTCGGGAGAAATCTCGATGACGTCATCCTTGTCCAAATCTTCTTCTGAGAGGTCTAGTTCGAAATCCTGACCCTTCTCATTGTCTTCTTGCATTCCACGGTCACGCTGCCTATTCGTAGTAATCACTGACTGACAAACCATACAGAAAGGGATCGTAAATTAGGAGCTGTTCTAATGTTCCAGCTCCCCTCGGTGACTCGCGCGAAAACTTCGTTATACAAAGAAAAACCTTTCGACTTGGTCGAATTTTGTGAAAACCGAAAACAACATCAAGGGGGAGCTATCGAGTTTGCGTAATATGCCAGACTCTGATGCCCTTGAACGTGCGAAGAAACTAGTCCAGAAGAGCAACAAGATCACTGCAATGACTGGCGCTGGAATTAGTGTAGACTCGGGAATTCCTGATTTCCGTTCAGAGGGAGGGTTATGGGAACGCTATGATCCTCATGAATACGCTACGATTGAAAGCTTCATGCAAAACCCTACCAAGTTCTGGACGATGGGTCGTGAACTAGCAGAAACCATCCTCAATGCTGAACCAAACAGTGCTCATCGTGGTCTTTCAAAGCTTGAAGCTGATGGTAAAATGATTGGAATAATCACTCTGAATATCGACAATTTGCATCAAGCTGCTGGCAATAGTAGAGTCGTTGAACTTCATGGAAACTACTTACGAGCACACTGTATTGAATGCAATGAAGAGTATATTGGTGAAACGGTTCACCAGAGTGTGGCAAATGGTGAAATACCACCGAGATGCGAGAAATGTAACGGCGTTCTGAAATCAGAAGCAATTCTGTTTGGCGAACCACTTCCTGAGAATGCAATGGCAGAAGCCACAGTAATGTGTCGTGACACCGACCTGATGCTTGTTATTGGAACAAGTCTCACTATATATCCGGCTGCTTATCTACCTCAAATCGCTAAGAACTCTGGTGCAAAAATCATCCTTGTCAATCTGGAGGGAACAAATCGAGATTCAGTTGCTGACATCGTCCTAAAAGGGCGTGCTACTGAAATTATACCTAAAATCGTTGAAGGTTAAGGGACTATCGTGAATCCAAACCAGGAATAGACTCCAAGCGCACCTGGGATAACTATCACTGATAGAATAATTGTAACCACTCCAAGAATGTATTGATCGTTGTCCATCATCCAAAGACCAAGGTAGGAAAAGGCATAAGAAATGACACATGCTGCAAAACCCAAAACAATGACAGGGCCAAGTGGTAAGGCTATGGCCAGATACCCACCTGCTTGAGTCCATAGAACTCCTCCAATT
The DNA here is from genome assembly GCA_019894665.1 of Candidatus Thorarchaeota archaeon. GTDB lineage: Archaea > Asgardarchaeota > Thorarchaeia > Thorarchaeales > Thorarchaeaceae > SMTZ1-45. The sequence continues at coordinate 5,232 of JAGXOC010000005.1, read as the reverse complement.
CTCAGGACAACATATAATCCTCGAACAACAAGATATACTATAATTGAAAAAAAGAGCCCAACCTGAGAGAATGTTAACCGCGCGGGTATATACATCGTTGATTCACTCATCTTACATTGTGAATTCCTTTTTACGCTTTCTGAGTTAGACAATGCGAATGTCTAAAACGGACGAGAGTTCCCGAGGAAACCTAATGAAAAGCACTTCTTGGAGACTATCCAGCATTGGTCAGCTATCAATTCTTCTTGAGGCGAGCTCACCAAAACCAGGAAATGTGAACAGACAATTCGGATTCTCAGACACCGACTATAGACATTTCCTTGCGAGCGCCTCATTGATGTCAAGAGGCCTTCATATGAGTGCATCAAGAGGAGTAGCATTAGCAGAGGGAAGTCTAAGCTGTTCAGAGACCAATATCGGAGAGTTGATTCAAATGAGTGCTCAGGAAACGTTTACAGGAATCAACAAACAGAACACGATTCTGGGGACCATACTCCTCTATATTCCACTTGTCGTAGCCAGTGCTGCAGCAGTAACCCAAGATGGAAGCTACTCAACAAGGGGTATTCTGAAATGGTTGAAGGAAATTACTGAGAATACTTCGGTTGACGACACTGTAGAACTCTACAAAACATTTCATCTAATCAGATCAACAAATCCAAGAGTTGAGGAGTCAGCGAGTTGGACAGACAGTCACAGTAGATATGACATTGACAACCCCCATGTATTAGACAATATTCTTGAGGATGGTCTGACTCTCCAGAGCCTTTTCAAGATGTCAGCTGATGTTGATGAGATAAGTGGTGAGTGGGCTAACAACTTCCATCTAACACTCTCTCAGATTTTCCCATACCTCGACAAGGTTGCAGACAATCTTGAGAACTTAGAGGAAGGAATTGTTCAGACATTTGTCTGGTTACTTTCTCTGCGACCCGATGGTCTCATAGCTAAGAAGGCTGGCGAAAAGCGAGCCGAGGAAATCCGAGCCTTGGCTGAGAAAACAATGAAGGCATGGAATCAGGATACTGGACCACTTGAGCTCATGAAGAGTTTAGATGAAGAATTGCGAAAAGAAGGCAATCTACTTAATCCAGGGACCACGGCGGATCTTGTGTCTGCCGGAATATTCTGTAAACTAGTAGCACTTGATTTTCCATAGGATTCAACCCAGAATTCCGCTGAAAATAACTACTGCCAGGACGATGAGCAATACAGCAGACGGAACGAGCATCATCATGCCTTCTTGTCGTTTTCTTAAACGTGTTTCATTCCTCGGTCCGAGATAGAACGCAAGGAGAAGGAGCATTCCAAGAATGACCAAGAATGCTGTGAGTCCTTCGTGCGCCATAGTTTATCGCCGGACCTTGCGATGATATGCGAGGTTATTAACATAATCGTAGTGTATCTCTGAAGAATCATAAAAAAGAAGTATGCTCAATAATACCCTCGTAGCGAGGAGCAACATAGACGATAGCCAAAGGGGACTTACACAAGAACTTGCCTGAAGACGTGTTCGAATTTCATCCTCAGTTCTTTTGCGCGATCCATGTCAGCGGCGTAGAGGGGTTGACGCATGTCAGTAAGATTAGGAATCTTCTTACACAGGTTCCGACCCATTAATTTTCTTAAAGCAAAACTTACGGTTCTAGGTGCAAGATCAACTCTACTACTGATAGCCTTAGGTGTTAAAGGACCTTCACTGGTTAGACGGTCTAAGACGATTATTGCGCTGCGTGGTAATTCGATGGACATTTGTCTATACCATCCCCTGGATGTTGGGTCTTTCTGTTCCCATCTATTAATTACACGTTGGAATTAATAAACAAACGGGTTGCAGCAGTCAGCTACAAATAAGCGTATCTACTCAATAGTGAGAAGAAAAAATGCTGTAATTATACAGTTAACGATTGAATGAATGACCAGACGGCCTGAAAGAAGAGGGTATCTGTGAGATTCGTCCAGAATCAAATCTAAGCTGTAGTTCTTTAACTCGCTCCATGTCAACATGATAGATCGGTTGTCGCATGTCAGAGAGGTTTGGTGTCTTCCGAATGACTTGTTCCCTGACAAGAGTTCTGAGAGCAAATGAAATCGTACGAGGTGCGAGGCCAACTTTTTCAATGATAGTCTTTGGAGTCATCGGTCCCTCAGCAGCTAAACTGTTTAAGACTAAAATGGCACTGTTTGGAAGACCCAAGAACATCTGCGACTCACAATCCTACAATATATACATATTTTCTCCATTTAATATAAGCGGTCGGTTCTCAGCATGAATGATGAGGATAATCCCCTATGGTAGGATTCAAGAGCTTCATTTGCGAATCTATTGCGAGCGCAATGATTCAGAAAGTGTTTGTCACCCGAAAAATCCCTCAAGAGGGTCTGGACATGCTCACTGAAAGGTTCGAAGTTTCCGTATGGCCTCTAGAACATCCGCCTAGCAAAGAGGATATTGTTGAAAACGCGCAAAACTGTGAGGGCTTAATCACACTTCTTTCAGATCCAATCGATGCAGAAGTGATTGGACAGCTGCCGAATCTCAAGGTGATTGCACAATATGCGGTTGGTTATGACAACATCGATGTCAAAGAAGCAACACGTAGAGGAATCATTGTCACTAACACTCCGGGAGTCCTCACCGAAACCACTGCAGATCTTGCGTGGTCACTTATCATGTCTACGACCAGACGCATTGTTGAAGCTGACAAGTATGTTCGAGGTGGAAAATGGAACGTTGCTTGGGGACCAGAGCTTCTTCTGGGATCAGACATTCATGGTGCAACCATAGGTATAGTCGGAATGGGGCGAATTGGACAGGCAGTCGCAAAGAGAGCACAAGGATTCAACATGAGAATACTGTTTCACTCACGCAGTCATAACGAAGATATAGCTGCCGTGGAAAAACTTGTGGATGCACAGTCGACCAGCCTGGACACATTACTTAGTGAATCAGACATTGTGAGCATCCATGTGCCTCTCACTCCCGAAACACTTCACTTGATTGGTGAGAAGGAGTTAGGAATGATGAAGAAAGGGTCCTTCCTTGTCAATACTTCAAGAGGACAAGTTGTCGACCAGGATGCGTTGTTTAGTGCCCTATATTCGGGACATCTAGGTGGTGCGGGACTTGATGTATTCAGAGAAGAGCCGATTCCCAAGGATAGTCCATTACTAAAACTCTCGAATGTTGTTCTTGTCCCCCATATTGGTAGTGCCAGTAAGACAGCAAGAACAACGATGGCAACAATGTGTGCCGAGAACGTTATTACAGCTATCAAAGGTGAGAGACCACCAAACATTGTCAATCCGGAGGTACTTTGAATGAGTGTTGATTGCATAGAAAAGTTAACATCCAGACAGTCAATCAGGAGATTTACAAGTGAGTCAATCCCTGATTCAATTATTGATGATATCGTAAGGATAGGAATAAGTGCTCCAAGTGGTGGAAATCGCCAACCGTGGAGAATTATCATCGTAACGAATAAGAATTTGAGAAATCAGCTTGCTGACGCAGCGTTCAATCAAGAATTCCTCGCTGTCGCTCCAGTTGTCTTTGTCGTTTGTGTCGTCCCAGAAGAATCTGCAGAGAGATACAAGGAGCGTGGAAGGAATCTCTATGCCCTTCAAGACACTGCAGCACTTACATTGAATATTTTGTATGGTGCACATCTTCATGGTTATGGTGCCTGCTGGATAGGATCTTTCAATGAGGATACAGTTTCAAAGACACTCAATATTCCTTCGGATATGCGGCCAGTAGCAATGATACCTGTTGGTAAAATAGATGGTAAACTTCCACCTGCGCGGCCACGAAAGAAACCCTCTGAGATTGTTGTGAAAGAACAATTCGAATAATCCCCGACATTATTCTTCAGCACAAGGTCATATCATTTTCAGCCGAGGTCAGGAATACCTGTCTGACTTGATCTGTATCTTTAGACTATGGGGAAAAAAGAAGGGGGAATGGGGGCAAAGCCCCCATATCCGTTAAACTATAGGTATGACCATTGCACAACTACTTCTTCCTGATGAGGAAGAGTATGAGCAGTATGACTACACCAACACCAATTCCACCAATCAATCCAATGAGTAGTGGATCGATACCTGTTGGTGTTGTTGTTGTCGGAGTTGTCGTGGGGCTCGTAGTTGTCGGAGGTTCGGTTGTAGGTGGTACACCACCTGCTGAGAACTCTGGTGAGAATCCGTCGCCGTGGTCGCCTGGCCAATATGTTTCATCAGAAAGTGTGACGTTAACAGGCCAGAAGAGATCAGCTCCAAGAGCCACAGGGGTTGTGAAGTCAACGCTGTAAGCTCTGATCCTCACAATGTAGTCCGTCCTCTCAAGGAATACAGATGAATCCCAGCCAAAGAACGTATCAGTCACGTTCCTAGAAAGTACCTGGTAAGATACTCCACCATCACCGCTCAACCATACTGAGTAGTAGTGCACGTCATCAGCGTTCAGGTCAGTAGCACTCCATGTGAAGTTGAAGACATTGCTGCCCAAATCAACAGGAGTGTTCACTGTAACAACAGGCGCAAAGAAGTTACCGAGGAATATGTTAGCATATTCCACATTATATCCAAGGTTTGCACCTGTCTCACTAACTACTGCAACAGTGTATGTTCCGTTAAAGAGTGTGTTGTAGGTGTCAATCTCAAACGTCTTTGCAAAGACCCTATCGGGCTCAAGTCCTGCTCGGGTGTCGACAATTACGTGGAACTCAGATGAGTCACCACCGTAGTCTAGGCATCCTACGTCAATAGAGCCAGATTGTCCAGCTGTGAACGTACCATACTCAGGATGATTACCACTAGCCATTGACTGGTGAGTGGCAATCCTATTTGAGTAAGTCCGCTCCTCCATTGGCGTGTCAGACCACCAAGAAGCAGAGTCACCGTCACCACCATCGAAGTCAACAGTGATTTTCACAAATTCTCCTGATGCGATTGCGTGAGATGTTACCCACGACCACTCGGTAGGAGTGATGACTGAGCCACTAAGCTGAGCATCTGGATCACCAGTAGCGACAGCAGCAACTGTCTCATCGGTGACTCCTCCGGCGAGTATTTTCAGCTCTATCGATGTTATCGACAACTCAGGCATACCCGGATTGACTCCGTCAGTCCAAGTTGCATTAAGGATAACATGATCACCAGCTGCAGAATCACCAGGACTTAGCACAGTCTTTGAGGGTGTGTCTCTCGAGTACCAACTCAATGCTAGAGTTG
>JAGXOC010000059.1 GCA_019894665.1 Candidatus Thorarchaeota archaeon | reverse complement strand
AGGTAGACGTGGGTCAATGCACCTCCATCCATGAACGGGTGGAACATACCTTCCTTCTTGATGCGTTGACTCAGTGGAAGGTTGGCGCTGACATCCAAAGTTGTGCTATTTGTGTAGTAGACATGGGGTGCATCTCCCTTGAGATACTTCCTCATACCGGGATAGGCTTTGTAGTCCTTCAGAGCAAGACGACCAGCCGCACTCTCTGCAGGGGTTCGTGTCACTCCGAACTGGAGACCGGTCTCTTCCTGGAACTCGGCGGCCTTTGCTTTCAGGTGTTTAAGGACCTTGATTCCGAATCGTGTGCCTTCCTTTTCATGCAGTTGTTGACCAACCATGACCGAAGTCATCTCGTCAAAACCTAGAGTTCCTAACAAGAACTGACGTGTATTCATGTCAATGAGTGGGTCACCGTTAGGCTTGGGCTGAGTGTAGAATGGAACACTGCCACTGGCAATCAACTTGTCCATGAGTCGCTTCTTCTCAAGAATGACCTCCTTGGATAACTCCACAAAGGCATCTATCTTCTCGAAGAAACGGTCCTCATCTGCACGACCGAGCCATGCAGCACGACCGAAATTGGGTGTGACCATCTGAGATGCTCCGAAGACCATATTCCCGCTCAAGAATTCCTCCAGTTCTTCATCAGTGCTTGCAGTCCACAGGTGTGAACAACAACTGCTGCAACCAGCCTCTATCTTTGAACGCCAGTTCAAGTAATTCTCGAAGTAGGGAGAACCGTGCTTGGCTGTGAGTTCAGCAACAAGCCTCCATGATTCATCATTCTCGGAACCCATGAACTCCTTTCGAAGCACAATGTTTGGTTTTGGAAAACCAAATCCCTTGCCCTTTGAATCACCCCCAATCATGACTTCCATGAAGGCATTGAAGAACATACGCGCTTCGTCTTCATAGTCGCCGTAAGTAACCTCTGTTTCTTTTCCTCCGGGTAGAACTGCTGGGACATCCTTCATTATATTAGGAATCCCAGGGGTGAGGTCAACACTTGAGAAGATGACTTGACCTCCTCGGGCGACGTATTGCTGTGTGAGTGTGAAGATGAGCTGCTGTGCAGATTGTTTGATCTTTTTGTATGATAGTCCCTTCATGAAGGGAGCAAGGAATGTATTGAAGTAGAAATATCCCTGCCCGCCAGCAAAGGAACTCTGTGCTGCAGCTAACCAGATTGCTGCGTGGTTCATAGCTACAGGGAGGTGCTGGGCAGGACCTGCTGCACTGGAGTGCATTCCACCAAGGCCATCAGGTGCGATGCCTAGTTTGAGGACCTGTCGCATGTCCCAAGTTGCGCAGTAATCGCGTGTGCTGAAATACTCCCTGTCCTTGATGTAAATGTCACCCCTAAGATGAGCATCTGCAAGATGAGGTGGTATCGACAGGTACGTGTGTTGTTCCATCACCTGATCATGAACGAGTTTGGCAATGGTTTCAGGGTTACGCATAAGATTTGCATTGGATGTGTGGTCACCAGGGTTGTGGATGAGTAGACCGAGGTCGTGCATTGGGATACCAACACGGGTATAGAGAATCCTCTCCCTCTCGAAACCCATCTCAGCAAGGACGCTGTTACACATCTCACGAATGAGGGGACCGGATAGATACTTTATTCCGGAAGCAACGATTCTGTCCATGACTCTTACTGCCACAAGTTGAGCATCCGCATAAAGAAGCCCAGCTTCCAGAACAAGGCTGTCAATGATTTTGTTGGCATCAAAGGTTTCCATGGTACTACTGGTCGTACGGACCTTGGGCATCTTCTTCTCTCTCATGCGAAGATCTTCAGCAGTAGTAAGGGTATTGTGAATGTCAGTCATGCGGCATCAAGGACCTCCCTTCGAATCTGTTCCACTGTTGGAACCTCACCACTATAGAGGAGTCTAAGATTGCCACCATTTTCAATAATGATTGAGGGTGTACTAGCAATGAATACTTGATGTTCCAAAAGCTTGAACTCAAAATCAGAATCCATTGCTTCTAGATCAACAGTTTCTAGGACAACATTGGTACCATCAAAAGCCTCTTGAATCACTGCTTTCGCTGCAGGGCATTTGACGCAACCGTCCTGCGTAAAAAGATAGATAGTCGGTGCTATGTCTTGTTCTCCCGGCATTACTCAACACTCACCCCCGCAAAGGCAGAGGTAAAATAATAAGTGCTTTGCCTCAGATAAAAGCATTCCCGCGCTTGGAGTCAGCCTACAGCCTTGCTCTAGGCCAACCGGGGGAGTCAATGGTCGAATCATAGTCTCGTAAGTAAGAAACATACAACTCCTCTTAAGGTCAGATGAAATGTGAGCAGTTCTCACCTCACCAAAACATGGTTTTTGCAGGTATCGAGCAAGAAAGCAGAACAATTCTCTAGTGAAGGATACCGACCTATGAAACAAAGGAATGGAATGATTTGGCGCGGTTCACTGAGTGCATATGCACCGTAATGCTAGACACATCCAGATAATCACAACCTAGAATAGGTGGTCGACTACGCTACTGGAAAAGGAGCACACTGAACAACAAGGGGTGACAAAGAAGTGCCAACATATCTGAGAGCGAAAACTCCACTTGACGGCTGGACCCGTATAATCAGAAAGATCATGGAATCAGGTATGATACGTATGGATGAGAGAGAAAGTGAAACCCGATGGCATGAGAATGTCATAATTCACATTGTCGATCCATACACAGACCGCGTGAGTGACAAGTACCCATTCAGTGAACAGGTGCTCCGCGAAAAATACGCCACGCAGCTTCTCAACCCCGACCGTATGGACTTTGATTACACATATGGTGAGCGACTCAATGATTGGGGTGAGGAAGGTATCAATCAGATTGAGTTCGTCATTTCAAAGTTGAAGGAAAGCCCCCATAGTAGGAGAGTAGTTGCCACTACATGGGATCCCCGCAAGGACATCGTAGTAGACGAGGTTCCATGTCTCAACCATTTTGTTTTCATGGTGCGTGAAGGTAAACTTGACATCTCAGTCATGATCCGTTCGAACGACATGTATGGAGCTTGGCCAGCCAACGTGTATGCACTGGGGGATCTCCTAACATATGTCTCAGAAAAGACCGGAATCGCTTCAGGTGCCATCACAACACACTCAGTCAACGCGCACATCTACAAACATGATTATGAAAAGGCATCTGAAATTTAGGGCGTTAACTTATCCGTTCAATTCATATAGGTCTTTAACCTGAACGGCAATGCAAGTTTCAGTACTTACTCAAATTGACGTCAATACCACTATGGAGTGAAACTAAATTGGATGATACAGATAAAAAATTGGTATCCATTCTACAGAAGAATGGAAGAACTAGCCTCTCAGAGATTGGAAAAGAACTTGGTATGTCCCACGTTGCTGTAAGTAAGCGCCTCGACAAACTTGTCCAGTCAGACCTTGTGAAAATTACAGCAGGGGTCAACGCTGAATATCTCGATGCCAAACTTCTCTTTATGGGACTCGAAACTGATGATATGGATTTTGCAGAACGAATTCAGAAAAAGTATAAGGACTGTCCAAGACTGCTGATGTTTGCTCCGGTGACTGGAAGGTACAATGTGTTTGCAGTCATGATTGCAGAGGATACATGGAGTCTTGAATCAATAATCGGCACATGTAGTATGAGAACTGAGCCTGGTGTGAGAAGGTCAGAGAGTTGGTTTGGAAATGCACCAATCGCACCAAAGTACCTGCAGGTGAATCTAGCACCGGTTGCTTCAGGTAGCTCAGTTGCACCATGTGGAAGAGATTGTGCTTTATGCACACGATACAAAGCTGACAAATGTGTAGGATGCCCCCCAACCGTAGGTTATAGGGGCGAACTCTGGGCAGCACCAAACAAAACCACGAAGAAACGTAAAAAGAGGAAAGGTTAACTCGACCAAGCCCCTCGATAATTCAGTGAATCCAATGAGTGACGTCTTCATTCACCCACTTGCTGTTGTCGATGAAGGAGCCAAGATTGGCAATGGAACACGAATCTGGCATTTTGCACATGTTAGAGGAACCGCAACAATCGGCAAGGAATGTAATATAGGAAAGGATGTCTACATTGATGCAGATGTTGTGATAGGCAATAATGTGAAGATTCAGAATGGTGTTTCTGTATATCATGGAGTAACAATCGAGGATGATGTGTTTTGTGGGCCTCATATGACATTCACAAACGATCTATATCCGCGTGCCTTTGGTGATTCATGGGAAGTCTTTGAAACCCGTGTTAAGAAAGGAGCCACGATAGGAGCACATGCTACAATAGTCTGCAATACTACTCTAGGAGAGTATTGTATGATCGGAAGTGGTGCAGTTGTCACACGAGATGTTCCATCTCATGGTCTTGTTGTGGGTAATCCTGCAAGACTTGTAGGATTCGTATGCAAGTGTGGTCAACCACTGAGTGAGGAAGTTTCACAGAATGATGAGTCTATCACCATGCGTTGCTCAAGGTGCGATGCCAAAATAGAGTTGTCAAAATCAGAGTTCAAGAGAAAGGTCAGGTAAACCTGCATTGTCCCATTTATACAAAAAGTTCGTAAAAGAGAGGGTCACAGACTTAGTGAGTCAGACTGAGAACATTCGCAATGTGACAATCATTGCTCATATCGATCATGGGAAGACAACCCTGAGCGACTCACTAATTGCTGCATCTGGATTACTCTCAAAGGATATAGCAGCATCAGCTAGGCTTCTGGACTACGACCTCATTGAACAACAGAGAGGAATCACTATCAAGGCCTCAGGAATTTCTTTGGTCCATGCCTTTGATGGTAAAGACCACTTGATCAATCTTGTAGACACTCCAGGTCACATTGATTTCTCAAGTCATGTTACCAGAGGGCTCAGGCTTACTGACGGCGCTGTGATCGTAGTGGATTCAATCGAGGGAATAATGGTTCAAACAGAAACCGTGACCAGACAAGCTATGATGGAGCTTGTCAGACCTATACTCTTTGTCAATAAAGTTGACAGATTGCTTCGAGAAAGAAGATTGAGCGGTCGAAAGACTGCGGAAGAGATCAACAAAGTAGTACGCGAATTCAATGCCATGCTTGGCAAGTATCTTGACGATGAAAGGTTAGAAGAATGGGAGGTTTCCTTTAGCAAGGGTTCTCTCAGTGTTGGGTCTGCGATTGACAAATGGGGTATCGACCTAGATACTCTCAAGGATCGTACAGAGGGCAGCGATGAACCTGTAGACTTAGGAAATGCGTTTCTTTCAATTCTAGAGGAAATAGAAGAGGTTTACAAAGCAGAAAGCCAGAAAGATTTAGCGGCTCAGTTCCCAGTTGCGCGAGTGGTATTGGATTCTGTCGTCAGAGCCATACCGAACCCCAAAATTGCGCAGGTCTACAGAGTTCCGATGTTTTGGGATGGAAACCCTGATTCGGAGATCGGAAAGAGCCTCATGCAATGCAGTGACAAGGGACCTTGCATATGCATGGTGGGAGATGTACAACCTGATAGACATGCATCAACGGTTACAGCGGTGCGAGTCTTCTCAGGCACCCTAGTCAGGGCTAAGCCTCTGATGAATTTGAGAACCAGAGAACAGCGTAAGTCACTTCAGATCGGGATGCACATGTCAAAGACCCGCGTTGACCTATCGCAGGTTCCTGCTGGTAATTTAGCATTTATCACAGGTCTGAGAGATGTTGCAGTTGGAGATACTCTGATTGATGTCGAGGATTATGAGAAATCAAAAGAACCAATTCATCCAATGAGTGCCCTTCAATATCCAACAGAGCCCGTTGTTACCTATACAATTGAACCAAAGAACCTCGCAGAACTTGGGAATATTCAGGAACCCATTGAAGCCTATGTCAAAACAGATCCTGCCCTTGAATTCGAATTAAATCCCGAAACTGGTGAGATGCTTCTCTCAGGAGCAGGAGAACTTCATATCGAGATATCTGTGGAGAAACTTACCAGACAGGGGATTCAGATTATTCTTGGTCAACCAATGGTGCTTCTTAAAGAGCAGCTCACAACAGAGGGTAGTTCATGTTCAAGCGAAAACGAAAGTGTCAGTTCATTCACGGTTCGTGCAACAATTACATCTGAAGAAACACCACCTGAAACTCTTGGCACAGTTATAGACCAAGATCCGAGATCGGCAAGCTGGATTGTAGATACATCCAACAAGATCAATCAGTATGGTGATGAAGCTGAGTGGATCAAAGAGGCATTCAGAACAATCATTCGTAATGGCCCAGTTAGTGGAGAAAGAATGCGAAGAGTTGGCCTGGTGATAGAACGCGCAACTCTCAAATCAGAAGCACCTGAAACCTCATGGAGAGATATCACACAACCCTTGCTCGAAGCTGCTCGAGAGAGTGTGTTATCAGGTACTCCAGTTGTTTTAGAACCGTGGATACATCTTGAAATCAGTGCTCCAGAAGAACACGTTGGCACACTAAGCGCAATCCTGTCGAAACGAAAGGGACAAGTCTTTGAGATAAACTCTGATAGATCACTCTATAGAATTGATGCAGAGATTCCTGTGAGAGAGTCATTTGGACTGGCTAATGAGATTCGAACTTCTACTTCAGGATGGGCAACATGGGGAGCTCAAGCTGGGGGTTTTCGAGACACAAAAAAGTCAGAAGTTCGCTATGATTGAATTATAGACTAGCGCCGCAAGTAGAATTTTCTATTCATGACCGTTCCAAGTAGTGAGAGTACGCGGCGGTCCACAAGAGATACACTGTCAATCATCCTCAAAGCACGAGTTAAGTTAGAGAACACAGCATTGAGGTAGGGCTGAGCCTCCACCATTTCTGATTGTTCAACCATCTGCAAATAGGCATTTGCAATCTTAATCAGTCCAAGCCAGTCTTCAGAAAGAAGGTAGTTGTATTGATTCTCATCAATAGTCGCAGGGCTCCCCGGATACTTGCCTCTGTCAATATATGCAGCATATTGATTCTCCAATGCTAGAGCAAAGCGACGGAGAACCTGGGATATAGTAGATGACGTTGCTTTGATGAACTCTGCGGACTCAAGAAACGATGGCTCTATTGAAACGACGTCTCCAAATGCAATAGCAGCTCCGTAAAAGCCAGTGGCTAATTCGGAATAATCCTTGTTGTCATAAAATGCTCTTATTGTCTGGACAAGGTACGTCTGACCCAACCAGTACTGTGCAAGAAGCGAATCAGTGCTCTGGACTGCATCATCCACTGGTGGTTGAATCCGTACACCAACCTCGAGATTTAATGCGTCCAGGTTTATTTTGGCTGTTGATAGTGCGGCAGCCAAGCCAGCAACATCAGCAAGTGGGGATGTACTCTGGCTCATCATCTTGGACCGATCGAGAAGGGTGTTCCATGAACACTCCAAGAATGGAACCACTAGAGATACACCGTGAATAAACATTGAATCTTCATCCACCCTCACATCAATGAGCATTCTATCGATATCATCGAGGAGTCTCCTGAGTCTCTGTGGAACGCCACCCCCATGTCGAGTTAGCAACCAAACAACATTGTAAGTCGCAATGGCAACCTCCACGAATGCGCGAGAGTCCGTGGGAAACAGTGGTACATATTGTACCAATATCTCACGAAGTGGATCTTGAATATCTACGTCAGACCTTTCGGTCGCACGCATTTGCGAGAGTGCGAGCCCCATCCGAGTTCCGATGAGTTCAATCTCTGAAACCCGACCTTCAGATAGTTGCTCCTCGCGTAATGTCACAGCTATTTCAAATGAAGTCAGACCGATAGACCAAAACTCATCACATTCGGTGCAAAGACAGAACCAACCAATTGCATTCTCGATTCTCGCGACCTCAAGATCTATGTCAGGAAAGAAGTTTACTAGGTCTCGAAGTAATTCTTTCGCTCCATTGAAGTGTTCCATTGCCTTTGTCATGTTGTCATGATCACCGAGAAGACCATGAGCAAAACCAAGACTGGCCAGTGTTTTGAATACATGAAGTCTTTGACTAGGTGACTTTTCCTCGATTCTGTCGAAAATATTAAGGCCAAGTTGAAGACGATCAATAGCTTGGTCTACACCTTCACGCCAACCATTGACCAGGATACTAGAACCAATCACAAGGTGAGCAAGACCCACCTCATCTAATCCAACAAGACCAGACTTTAGAGCTATGTCGTAGAGTTCTGCAGCTTTATCACCAATATCACGTGCTGCGGTATGAGATACAGATTCGTCTCTGGTTTCATTCACCCCAAGTTGAAGATTGATCGCTGCAAGTCGCACTCGATCGTTCTGGGCACGAGCTATTTTCTCCAATTCTTCAAGACGCTCTCTCGCAGCTCCAAACAGACGGAGTTCTGTGAGGACACACGCATAATCAAAGGTCACCTCAAATGAAAAGTCCTTCAAACCAGTTTCGGTGCTTATCTCGATCAATCTATTGAGAAGCAATTCAGCACCCTCAAAGAAACCTTCCTCCATGAGTATCCATACTAGGCTATGAACCTCGTATAATGCGAGATTCGTCGTTCCGTCGTGACGTCGGTCGTAGATTGCATTCAGTGTCATGAGAACCTCATCAGCCAAGAAAGGGAGTAGAGGTCGAAGATTGAGTCGAATTGAGGAACTAAGTGCTTGAGATAGCTCACCGAGGATATCAATAAGATTCGGGATTGCTTGAATATCGGGAAATATCTCACTCTCGGAACGTCTGTGACTATTCGTGTATCGTGTATCAAGCAACAGCAACAGTTCAGGAACTATGCGGTTCTTGTGGAATGATAATCGAATTGATAACTCTGTGAGTTTGGCACTCGCAAGGCCAGGTCTACGAAGGATTATCTCCTCAATAGCGCGTGCAATGTCAAAAAGAGTATTCGCTTCATCAGTGTCATTGAATGTTATGTTTTGAACTGCTGAGAGTCCATCATCGAGAGACAAGTTTGCGCAGAGTATGTCTCTCAGTGTAGCTATCAGCAGTGCTTGCATTAAAGGCGCTCCTCTCAGAGGATGCTTGTTCTTCCTGCTTTAAAGGTTTCACAGAAAAAAGCTATCGTGTAATCTCAAAATCGTGCCATTCTCGAGAAGTATCAGTACCCCGCATTCGCTCCATTCTGAGTTGATGTCTGAGTGTTTGACCACTGTCATCTAATCTGAATCTTAGAACTGCATCAGCCAAATAGGAAAAGGTAGCATAGGTCTTCTCGTCATGAACACCCTCCTCAAGGATGTACATAATGCTGTGTGAGCTTTGTGTGACTCTACCACTCAAACGTTGGACAGCTCTTGGCATTGTTTCAGGATTAGAGTGCAAAATCAATGTGGAGAGACTGTCGATAACAACACGTGCCACTACAAGTTCTTCTAGGACGTCTGACAGAACGATTGCAAGTTCACTGGTGTCTTCCACTTTTGCTAGCGACCGTGCAAAACCGGTCCGTTGAGCTCCCATTCGTTCTGAGTATGCATCAATGAAGACAAACTGGCCTGACGCTTCTTGTTCTTCAACACTCCACCCATGACGGCTCATATCATTACGAATGACCCGTGGAGAAACATCCGTGGTGACAAAGACTGCGGGAAATCCTAATGCAATCCCTTCGGCAAGAAAAGCCTCTGCGTAAGTGGTCTTCCCTGAACCAAGCGAACCTACCAGCATGTAAGATACTTGCGTAAGTTGACCAAACTTCACAAGATCACTGATCATAGGAGTGGCCTTTGCTGGGGGTAGTATCACCCTCTGTGAGTCCGATTTCTCAACCACTTTCTGGGCCTCGCATTATCATCGATTAGTGCCCGGGACTTATTTCCCCAGGCCATACTCGGATTCCTTCATCTGTAATTCTCATGGAATGAATCCTTGAACTATGTTTCGAGCCTCTCAGTTTGAGAACCTCAATTGAACGAGAACGTGATGTATCACTTATCTTCTCGTTGTAGAGTACAATTACACCTGATGCTAAGAAGGCTTCGATGTCAAAGACACCAAGCCCTCCCTGTTGGGCGGGAATCTCACTGGTCAGGAGGAGAGTAACTCCACTCCTCGTGATGTTAGCAGTGAGCTTGAAAAATTCCTCTCTAAGGATATCTCGACTCCTAAACTTGTATGCCAAAATCGAGAGTGTGTCAAGTACAACCCGCTTCGCACCTAGTTTCTTCACATGATTGAGGATGATTGCCTCCAATCCTGACAGGTCAAAGCTAGGATATTCTCCGATAGTGACAGGAGTCACTTCCTTTGAGGGTGACAAGTCAACTATCGATATTTTCTTTTCATTCACTAGCTTCTCAAGGTCCATTCCAAATCGAATCATATTCCTCTTGATAAGATGAGGAGGTTCTTCGAGAGTTACGAACACCCCGGGTTCATTATATTCAGTGGCACCCTTGTAGATGAACTGGGTAGCAAGAATGCTCTTTCCAGTCCCAGCTTTTCCGGCGATAAGAATTGTATCACCTCTAGGAAAGCCGCCCTCGATCAATTCATCGAGGCCAGGAATACCAGTTTTTACTCTTTCAATATCATGGTCGCTCATTTTGACACAACCTTCTTGTTCGTCATTACTTTGGCACCGAGAACCATTTTCATCAGCATGTCTGGTTCAGGGATTCCGGTCACTGACATTCCGCCAATCATTACGGTCGGCAGAGCAAAGATACCGAATTCTTCAGCAGCTTCTGGATTCTCACTGACATTAATCACCTTAAGAGTGAACACGTCAGAACCAAAGTCCTCAATCGTTCTTCGAACTACTTCTTCAGCTCGCGGACAGAACGCACAAGTGTCAGACTTGAAAAGGACAACCTCGATCTTCGCGGGTTCGTCCTTCTTTGTTGACGCTTTGCGCGTTTTCTTATCCGCCAAATGGCAGCACTCCTAGGTTCTAGAAACGGCAAGGTTCCAAGCAATGCTTGTCACTTGAATGTTTTGAGGGTGTCAGTTGACGCCCAATGATACATAGAAGCTATTACAGGGATAATATCAGTATTTTAGCAGTCGTCTGATCCTTGTCGCTGCTTTCCCTATTGGTCGCGAATGATAGCGAACTCCGCGAGGCATCACTGCCGCTAGAATCAATGCTTGCTTCCCACTTGTTCCTATCTTCTTGAAGACGGCTTTGCCTTGAGTGCATCGAAGACTGATGTCTCGAATGTCTCCCAGCATCAGTTCTTTCCGTACTCTTTCTGCTGAGTCTGAGATAAAACCAGAGACCGCTGCAACTATATCCCGGTCAGCGCCTGGGGAAACTGCTGATGCGATAGAGAAACCGTCGTCTCTTACGAGAGACGAGTGCGTGAACCCGCCCTCCTTGTTCATCTGTTCAAGGATCTTTGGAAGTGCACTGTAATCGGGACGACTCATCGTATTTCCCTCAGTTGAATCAACGGTCTACACTCAAATTATTCATTTCCCTAATAAACCATCTTAGACTGCACCGACTACAGTAGAGATTTAAATGCCTCAGCCTTTGTTCATGGGTGCGCGTGTGAGTGACATGTCAGCTGAATATCGGTATAAAATCGTCATGTTAGGAGACGGTGCCGTAGGCAAGACTGCCATGACCACTCGATTCACTCAGAACCACTTCGACTCCGATTACAAACGCACCATTGGGAGCGACTTTGCAATCAAAAGGCTACACATCGAGGACATTGATACTCAGGTAACTTTGCAGGTATGGGATCTGGCAGGTCAGCCAAGATTCGAATCAGTGCGACAAGGATTCTACCGGGGTTCTCGGGGGGGTTTGTTGCTCTACGATGTCACTCGAAGACGGACGTTCCTGAACGTTGATACCTGGAAGGAAGAGGCCTTCAGTAACCTGCAAAATGAGATCCCCCTGGTCTTGGTCGCAAACAAGGTCGACCTGAAGGAGAGTCGAGTTGTTACCACAGAAGAGGGCGAAAAGTACGCAAAGAAGAACGGGTTCATCTACGTCGAGTCAAGCGCACTGACGGGAGAAAATGTCGAAGAAGCCTACTCTACTCTATGTAAGAGGATGATTGAAGACGCAAAGGAATCGACTCAGACCAAAGTCATGTAGCGACAATTACTTTTTCCGTGTGGTTCCTTTCAATAAGCCCAGTTCACGTTTGCACTGCCAAACCAGGTAGAAGATTTTCTTGGTGGCTAAGGTTTCTTCATCATAGTTTGAACAGAGAGACTCGAACTTCTGAACTAGTTCATCTCTGGTCTCTTGACTCAATGTCGACTTGATCTCATTGAAGATCGCCTCAAATGGAGCCATTGTAGCAGCAAGGTCTGTCACTTCCCAACGAATAATAGCACCTGTTCCATCTGCAGTTAGGAAGGATGATGTTTTGGGATTCCATTCAATGCCGTCGATCTCACCCATTGTGGCGGCTTCACCATGAATCGCTAGTTTCTCAGTATCCCAGAGATAGACTATCTTGTCACTGGAACCTGAAGCAAGGTATTTACCATCCTCGCTGAAAGCGAGTGCTCGAACTTCTGCGCTATGACCCTGAAGAATATGCTCTACCTTCATAGGTGTCCCAGAAGAATCCCAGAGGATTATGTGAAGGTCAGATGACCCCGACGCAAGTCGTGATCCATCAGGAGTGAAGCGAACTCTATGTACTGCAGCACGATGTTCATCATGTCGTTGAATCAATTCACCAGAGTTTGAATTCCACTCACAGATTTTAGCATCAACTGAGCCAGATACAATTCGATTGTCCTGAGGATCCCAGTCACACGTCACCACATAGAAGCCATGTCCTTTCAAGTGATGAAGCCGAGATTGGTTTTCAAGGTCCCAGGTCATGAGAGTTGTGTCACCACTTCCTGAAACTAGTTTGTTTCCGTCTGGAGAGAAAGCAAGTGCGAGAATGGGATATTCATGCCCCTCCAGTGTTGCGAGACAATCACCGGATCGAATGTCCCAGAGCTTTACAACACGTTCAACACTTCCAGATGCCAACACGTCACCCTTAGGACTGAAAGCAATTGATGTGCAGAGGAAGTCATCCTGTATACGCTGCATCTCTTCACCAGTATCAGCAGCATAGAGACGAATGCTCCGGTCCTGTAGTGCGGCGGCAAACATCCGACCAGCCTTATTCATTGCAAACCTGCGGGTTATCTCAGACCCATGTTCAGCCTGAGCCTTCAGGATTATTGGTTTCAGGAATATTGAAGCCTCTTGAGTCTCCATTGGTGTCACGCACAGAACCGTTTCTAATGGCTCGAGGCTTTAGACTGCGTAAAAGTCTTGTTGATACGTCATTCAAGACTGTCCTATGTTGATCGGATGTGCATCCTGCGGCACCAAGAACTTAATGTCACGTCACAGTAATCGTTATCTACTGCCACAACCGGCATCAATAGGAGGGTGACACTTGGTCAAGAAATCTGATCGGACAATTGCTTCAGCATTGGGCGGAGGCGAATCGGTCAGTCGATTGAAGAAGGCAATGAAGGGAGTCATGAGAAAACCAGACGATGTCGTGGGCCAGATGTTGAACAATCTAACAAGCATCCAAGCCTGCAAGGACGCCGCACTGACCGGAGATGATGACCTCAGAGTACTAGCAGTCTGTAGACTTGGCGAGTTTGGTGCTGCTTCTTTTGATGCCCTCGATATTTCTCTCAACGATGAGAGTCCCTTGGTTCGCACCGTGGCTGCTGGGATGTTAGCGTACACCGAAGACCAAGAAGCAATTGAGATTCTAAAACCATACCTCGTTGATAACAATGAAACAGTGAGAGACTCAATTAAATTCGCACTGGGCTGGCTTGATGAACATGCTTCAGAGAAAGATCATGGAACCCGGATTCCTGATAAATGGGAAAACCCAGCTGAAATCCTTCTTGATAGTGATGTGATACCTCTAAAGACATCAGAAGATGTGGAAGTAGTCAGTACCTACACAGCCGTGCCAGATAGCCTCGAATTTGGAATCACAGTGGAAAACCAAAGCCTTGAACCAATGCATGAGGTTTCTATCAAAGTCCTTTTGTTTCCGACTGAGAGCCTAGAACCCCTTGACCCACTGAGTCAAATTATTGAAAAAATAGAACCAGGTGGAATTGAGGCTCTAATCTTTGGATTCAAAGTAACAGATGAAGTGGTGGAGGGCGAGTTTGTCACATCGGTTCAGTTCATTGACTCAAACGGGGAAGATGTCGCTGCAATCTCAGGCAACATCTTTGTGAGGTCTCTTTTCGAACAGGTAGTCCCTCTAGATATCACCCCAGAAGAGTTTCTCAGTCTAAAATCGGAAATGAAAGAATGGAACAGAGAACACTCCCTAGCTGTTGAGGCAAAAGAATTGTTTGACACTGTAAAAGCCCTGTTCCAAAACTGGAATCTTCATATTATCCAATCTGACAGCACAGAGAGAGAGAACGTGTTCATGGGAATAGTTTCCGGAGCAGCGAAAGGAAGAATCCATGAAGATAAGTTAGCTGTGACTCTTACAATTGTTGGACGGCTTAATGATGACCTATCGAAACTACGAATTGATGTCCTTTCTGAAGATCCCGAGGTATTGCACACCGTAGCAAGTGTGCTCTTTGAAACTATTCAGAGAGAGCTCGGCGTAATCGAGATGGAAGTCTAGCTCTATGCAAGTCCGCCTGCTTCAAGAATCTTGATTGCGAGCTCGAGGAATGATGCTTCAACATTGAGACCTGTCTTAGCAGAGGTTTCTAGGAATGATGTGATAACACCATGAGCTGCAATCTTGTTCGCAAGATCTTGACCCTCTTCGGTGGTCACAATTGTCGGTGCCATCACAGGATTGTCTTTGAACTGGTCACGAAGGTCGGTCTTATTGGCAATCAAAACAACGGGGATTTTCTTACCTGCGTTGGTCCAGCACTCATCCACCCAATTC
>JAGXOC010000058.1 GCA_019894665.1 Candidatus Thorarchaeota archaeon | reverse complement strand
ATGATACTCTGAGTGATAGAGACGAGCTATTCTATTGGTCCAGTGACCCTCTTGATAGAGACTCTGACAACGATGGGTTGGAAGATGGGGAGGAGGCACTCACATGGCACACGCTCTTGAACAGCACAGACACGGATTCAGACAATCTTAGTGACTACGATGAGATCAAGGTGTTCGAAACTAATCCATTGCTCTATGATACAGATGGAGACTCTATCGGAGACGGTGACGAGCTGAACATCTACAACACATCGCCATTGCGAGAAGACACTGACTCCGACAAACTCCTCGATGGGCAAGAAATCAATGGATTCTACATGACCTTCAACATCAGTGGTGTAGTAGACAGCAGGTGGGTCTATACGAACCCGAGAGTGAGTGATACAGACTCAGACGAACTCACTGATTTCGAAGAGGTGAACATGACTCATACTGACCCAACACTCTTCAGTACTCAGGGGAATGCGATGTCTGATGCAGATTGGGACATTGATGGAGACCTCTTGACCAATGCACAGGAGATCAGGCTCACGCGGACTGACCCCGGCGAGTGGGACACTGATATGGATGGCAAAAATGATGGAGCGGATGACGAGGACAGAGACCTGCTCACCAACTACTGGGAGTGCGCTCTGACCAAGACCGACCCGAGAGACCCTGACAGTAATGACAATGGTATCTCAGACTACAACGACGATGAGGATGGCGACACAATCTCTAACGGAAGAGAATGCAAGATCTATGGGACGGACCCAAGAAACAGAGATAGCGACCGGGATGGTCTTTATGACAATGAGGAGATTGAGGACTGGGGTACTGACCCGCTCAACAAGGACAGTGATTTTGATGGGCTGGAGGATGGTCCTGAGGTTAACGACTGGGGAACCTTCCCTGATTCGAATGACACTGACCTAGATTGGCTTACTGACTACGAGGAAGTGATCCTAACAGGAACAGACCCGACCACAAACATGACACACACAGGCATTCTTGACAGGTTGTGGGACAGCGACTCTGACGGGCTCACAAACTGGGATGAGTTGAGGGTTTACTTCACTCTACCCAACGATCCTGATTTCGACAATGATGACCTCATAGATGGACTTGAGATAACTCTGGGTACGAACATCAACGGTACGGACAGTGACTTTGATCTACTGACCGATGGCGAAGAATACCTCCTTTATGGTACCAACCCCTTGTGGCCGGATAGTGACCTCGACGGACTTTCCGACTACGATGAAGTCATCGTATACGAAACAGACCCGCTCCTGGAGGACAGTGACGGCGACACCATTAGTGATTACGATGAGGTCTTTGGCGTGAATCCACTGAGCATAGCAACTGACCCCTTGGAAGATGACGGTGACTTCGATGGACTGAGCGACTATGAGGAACTTTTCGTCACTCCATATTCTGACCCAACCAAAACAGATAGTGACCAAGATGGTCTCGGCGACTTTATGGAGGTCACAGAGTACCACACTCAACCAATGAACAATGACACGGACTCGGATATGTTGTCTGATGGAGCTGAGGTCAATATCTACCATACAGACCCTATGCTGGCAGATAGTGATGCTGATGGCATAGATGACTACACAGAGGTCATGGTTCTGGGTACTGACCCTAATAACAGAGATAGTGATGGAGATGGCATCCTAGACGGTCAGGACTTCTTCCCGACAACACACTGGATATTCCAGGTTGCGGGTCTCATTGTACTGGCTTTCGTGGCTGCAGTGGGCGTGAAACGGTTCCGTGACAGATACATGGTGGAGGAGTTCGTTACCAAGGCAGAGCCTGCAAGCTTAGGTCTAGAGCCGGGCATGGACATTGCAGTGGAGTACAAGATCCGCGACGGGCGAGTGATATTCGGAGTGGTGGTGCGGAACGGTTCAGACAACCCGATGCAGAACGTACAGGTGATTCTGGGAGTACCAGACCTGACTGACGCCATAAAGACAGAGAACCTGGGCACAGTGGAGCCTGACACAGTCTCAGTGGCTCAGATTGAGTTCGAACTACAGCCTGGTGCTGAGGGTGAGCTTATTGGCATGGTCGAGTACGACAGCATCGAGGGTGAGCACAAGGTAGTGAACCTGAAGCCGGTCATGATTGTTGCTTAAAGAGCTTCATCTCCCTGACTGACGTTGACATAGCCGTTAATGCCAATCTTCATGAGTGCGAGTATCTGAATACTTGACAGCAACAGAATCACTATGACATCCGAGAAAAAGTAAGTGTTGCTAAGGTACCCTGATGTATGTAACATCAGTACAATGCTCATCATACCAGCCCACACATAACCGAATTGTTTCCATGGTTCTCTTGAAATCGAGAGAAGAAGAAATCCTATAGAATCAAGAACGAGCAACAAGAACAAAAAGAGGGTGTATTCTGGCGTAGCATAATAATAAACAACAGAGGACAGACCAACCAAGGTGAAAAGAACAATATCTCGAGATAGATTCGCAATTCTTAAGATTGTGATTGATGTGTTACTAGTTCGGTTCGACAACTTTTGAAACTCTTCTCACTATCCATCTCTATAGTCAAACGGATTTATAGTTAATACCTATTTTAGGAGTCCGCCAAACCGAACCTGAAGCTGGTCAGGATTGTGGCATAGTTAAACAACACAAATACCCAAGAATCGCATTACTTAAGGGTCAGAACCGCTCGTAGAGTGGATTATGTCACTAGAAATCTATAGTGCGGTCTTCTGGATCGTTGCCATTGTCTCAACCTATCTGCAGGACAAGGCAGCCTCATCCGGAGAGAAGAAGGTCGCATCTCCAACTACTTTGATCAAGATGATTCCGGCATTGAGTGCCGTGATATTTGTGATTCTCTACCGACCACCAACCCTGTTCACCATCCTCTTGACAGCGGCTCTTGTGTTCTGTATGTTTGGGGACGTCGGGATGGAGATAGACCTTGTTCCGGGTATTGGCATGTTTCTACTAGCACATATTCTATACACTGTTAATTTCATGTGGCAATCTAGCATAGCGGGTTTGACATTGATCCCCTTGGCACTGTTCGCTAGTTGTCTGGTTCTGGGAGTTGTCTATGTCTTCATGCTGATCAGATACCTTCGTGCCTCAGGCCCTGAGATTCCACCATTTATACTGCGAGCTGGGACTTTGTACTTCTTCATAATCGCTGCAACGCTGAGCACATCCCTGCTTCTCTGGCAAACCACGGGAGTCCTTCTTGGATTTCTACCGGTAATAGGAGCACTATTCTTCGTAGTCTCAGATTCATTCATTGGAATCAATGAGTTCCATCATAAGCTAGGGCGTCATGAGTTCTACATCATGCCAACATACTATCTAGCAATCTTCCTACTCTCACTAGGTGTCTTCGTGTTTGTATTCTAGGAAAATCTAAGTTACAAAGTTTGATAAGAAATAAGACCCTCACAGGCGGAGGGGACGTGTGTGAACAAAGAAGAGCTGCTGGAAGCAATCGATGCCAAACTGGATCAGCTGAATCCTGCAGAGCTGATTGAACCAGAGCGCATCCATCTAGTGTCAATTATGACCCGAGAGAGAAGACAGCTCGGTGAGCTCGAGAAAGAACTACTCCAGATCCTTGAGCTAGTCAAATTAGATGAGAGAGTTCCAAGTATCATCACACGATTAGCTAATGTCTATCTCAAAGAAGCCACTTTTGGGCGGGCAATCGTCCTGTACGAATTGACATTGGGTCTAGATAGCAACCAAGTCAGTGCATGGATAAACATGGGATTGGCGTATCTAATGGTGTCGAGTCCGAAGGATGCCATCAGTTGCCTAGGAAGTGCCCTTGCAATAGACCAGCGGAATACCCTTGCACTAGTGTACCTTGCAATGGGGTTACTCAAGCAGGGCGACCTTGATGAAGCAAATACCAACCTCGATCGAGCCATATTCGTGGATTCCAGTATGGCTAGAGCCTTGCTCGGAAAAGGCGAACTCTTTCGGGCAAGGGGAGAGCTTGAGGTGGCAGTTTCATGGTTACGACGCGCTCTGTCCATAGACCCCTATTTCCTACCTGCGTTAATGGAACTTGGTAACGTCTACTTTGCCATCAAGAAATATGATGACGCAATCGAGGTTTTGACCAAGGCCCTAGCACTAGACCCTGAACAGGCATACGCACTAGCCACGATGGGTGACGTCTATGCCGAACAGCATGATCGCGAATCAGCGCTCTACTTTTATGATAAAGCAGTGAGCATCAAGTTCGATGACCCTGAGCTGTGGATAAAGAAAGGTGATATGCATAAATCTTTGAAGTCGTATCAGCAAGCATCCAATGCTTATCAAAAGGCAATCAATGCCAATCCCGAGCATGTGGAGTCCTGGGTCAAAAATGGTTCTGTGATGCTGCTTCTTGGTGATGAGGGAACTGCACTAGAATATCTCAATACTGCTCTTGCTTTGGACCCAAAAAACGCCGACGTGGCGCATCAGAGAGGTCTTATCTACTACTCCTTAGAACGACATCAGGAAGCCTTGGATGATTTTGATGCAGCATTCTCAGTGGACCCAGCAAATCCAATGCATCTCTATTATCGCGCACTCCTACTCGAACTACTAGACAGAGATGTCGAGGCTAAACGAACATGGCAAGTTGCCCTCAGTCTTTTCAAGGAGATGGGTGATGAGATGAAAGTGGCAGAGTGCTCTGCCAGACTGAGACGGCTTGGATAAGAACCAGTCAAACAGTGCTACTCTATCACTTCAGGCAAGTCCTTCAACAATTCCACTGTGTCAACATCTTGAGTGATCACCAGGTAGCTGGTAATGCTGGTACTCTCATCACGTCTGAGGGCACGTCTCTCGCGAACTCCGAATATTTGTGCTTTCTCGCTGAGAGTTTCGACATAGAGGATATCATCCCATTTGTAAGCAGCAATTATTCCCAAGACAGTTCCGTCACTTGGACTTTCATACGCACCCCAGTTTGAACGACCAGTGAATATGTCGGCGCCTTGGGCATGTGGTTCATAGGCCACTCTTTGTCCTTCTTTTTCTGTGTATACTTTGCTACAGAGATCTCCACCAGGCATTGGAATTCCTCGAAATCCTAGGAGAGGTCGTTTCCATTGTTTACTTGCGTTCGAGAGCGATATCTTCACACTCAATAATGGTGTTCCTGGAAGGATGAGATATCTCAAAGATGCCTCAACTCCCTTCAGACCGGGGCTATACTGGAGTCTTGCATTTGTTCTGAAACCAACCCATGCACCAATCTGCTCGTCTGTGATGTCCCAAGTTTCTTTCCGTAATGCTGTTTCCCAGTCCCAGACCTGCCAACCTACCAACATTGGACTCAATCCACTATAGACTCGGTCCCACCATACGAACGGGCCCACTATTGGAAATGTATCATAAAGGACACTCTGAGCACCCTCTTCTCCAAATCTAACTAAACTACCACTATGCTCTGGACAAGCTGCAATTGAATAACCACCAGTGTTAAGAGAATGTAGATGAACACTTTCCACTTCAGTAATTGTCCTGTCGACCTTCAAAGATGAATCGAAGACTACAGCTGTCAAGGGCATCCTGAAGATCCTAGACTTGAAGCGAATCTCAATCTCACCGTTCTTATGGAACCAGGAATCGTCATTTGAAGCTGTAATCTTTAATGGATACGAGAATGGTTTGTCTATTCCAACCTCATTTACTCTGAGCTGGAGTTCATTCTTGCCATCCACTTGAAGACCATCCGGTAGTTTCAACCGAATCTCAGCCTCTATTGGTGTTTCATGAATCACTCGTAATCGGAGCTCGTGCTCATTCACTTTTGATCTATCGACAATGATTGGGGTTGGTAGTTTCCTCAGCTGCTCACTAGTCTTCGGTGTTATCTCCACTTCTAGATCTGACCGGAGGTCAATAATTTCTGTGATGGGTTCAGCAATGCCATTAAGTTTCCTGTAGAGTGCACGAACTTTGCGCCAATCTCCATCTCCAATATACATCCTAAGAGATGTCTTTGTGATTGATTCACCGGGACCCAGATCAGGTAAACGATATTCGACACGTGAAACATTCCACCCTCGCATAAGCCGAGTGTCTTGTGCATGTTCAGCATCCCAAATGTAACCAAGGAGAAACTTCTCTTGATGGCGGTGCATGGCAATCCATGTCTCATGGTACTCCTTTGCAGGTTTTGGAAGCTGTCTATAGCCACCCCAGTCAATTGAATCGAGGTTATAGATCGCTCCTCTTATCGGCACAAACCCCTGGTCGAAAACTCCACCAAACCATCCGATATTACGTAGTCCAAGATTTTCAATTTTGGAGCCTCCTACATTTTCAAGCTTCGAGATAGATTCAACGAGATTGGAGCCTGAGTGTAATCGATAAGTGAGTGTTTGACGTAGTCCGGTTCGTTCCTGAAAGTCACCAACTAATCGAACATCAGCATAATCATCACAATTTTCTAACTCGACTTCTGGTGTTAGACGACTCCATTCACCGCCCTCTGCTGGAAACGGATATCCGATTTCCACACCCATAACTTCCCCGCCACCTACATATCTGTTCAAGGGTTTGTATTCAAAGCCAATGAAACCATGTGTTGGTCGTAAGTTCATGACTGCACGGATATTCTCAGTTTCAAGGATTATTCGATTATCCAGACTCTTGTAAACAACAGCACCCTTCATCCCCAACACAGGAATGTTGAACTGCTTCGAACTTACTCTAACAAGTGATCCTTTGTAATCAAGGTCAAGTGTGAAGTCTTGCGAAAGAAGAGTTCCAATATCATCCTCAATGGAGATCGAAACAGACTCTTCGATTGCTTCTTTAGGTTTCAATTTGAACTGAATTCTCTGAGGTGACACAATGACATTTTCGGGAGGAGTAAGTACGATCTCCCCTTTGATTTCGTTAGCTGTATTATTTCGAATTCCAAGTCCAATCTCTTTCTTCCCTAATGGTGTTAGACAGGGAAACAAAGGACCGGACGTTACTGTGACTGCCTCTGAAGGGATAAGTCCACTATAGAGTGACATTGAGTTCCCCCCCAATTTGATGGACCATTCCGCATAAGTTGAGACCTTTTCATCCGCATTGGTTTCTCTGTCAATGGGGAGGGTATCTGTGGAGATTGAATACAATCCAGTGGCGTTTGCTGATTCGCCAACGGGTATGATACCGGAGGTGTTTCCACTTAGTTGAAAATCTAGGTCCTTCTCAGGTGTGACCTCGAGAGAGTATGAGAGATCCTCATCCTGTCCATTCTCTATTACGAGTTCCACAGGGACCTTTCCGTATCCTAGGTAGCCTGTATGAGTCGTAGGGCGCACTTTTACTGAACTCGTTTGACCATCCAGTGTCAACCGAAAACCGCAGATTCCTTTCGCTTCCCGATCCACAGTTACATCGAGGAGGTCTCCATTCTCACCTTCGAAACGATATTTGAAAACTCCAAGATCATCTTCAACTACATCATCTACCTCCTGATGGATCTCACGCTTGAATGAATCATACCAATTGTATCTCTCAAAAAAATCACTGAACATTGAGTTCCCGATTATTCCGGGAATATGAGACTCCATGAGCACCCTAGTTCCGGGGACCCAGTTGTAGCCAGTTCGTTGGTAGAGTGGCAAAGCCTTCAGATTTCCACCCCACGTGTGAAGGTCAATGCGCCGCTTACCCTCTTTAGCTGCAGTTTCAGCAGCTTTAATCAAGAGTGCTTTTCCAAAGCCTTGTCCCTGATAATTAGGGTTAACACCTAGGAGACCTACATACGCAGCTTCGGTGTCTAGAGAAGCTTCGCACACATTACAATGTCCGACAATCTTGTCTTCTGTGTAAGCCACAAGGACACGTATGTCCTTTCTCTTCTTCCAATCATCTAAAACTCGTTGTGCGGTGAATGGATTGCCTTGAGTAAATCCTCCGGGCCAGCTGTCCGAATCATCGAACGAATTAAGACACTCGGCAAGCCTACCACCATCTTCTATTGTCAACTGGAAGTCGCGTACCTTGCCTTGTGTATGCTTGTCAGTCAAGAGTGTAGTCTCCTCAGAAAGCGCAAATCAGTCGCTCTGAAGTTTGTTAATAAGGTTTGCGGACTAAGTGATTGTAATCAGAATGGTTTGTTTGACAAACTATTTTCTATTCTGATTTTTCGTTCTCATCATCCTTTGTGTTCTTCTCTTTATCGTCTTTCTTTTTCTTATTGAAGTGTTCTTTCATCTTCCCTTCAATCTCAATCAAGTAGCGGACATCTGAGAATATCAATTTCAAGATATAGTCGAAAAGATCAATCAAAAATGTCATGATAATTAGGAAGAACACAATCATTGCAAAGAACGCATAAAACACTAGTTCAACTAAAGCACTATTTTGACCAATAATCGCTAGAGCGAAAGAGGCTCCTTCATACCACACAATCTGGCTGATTGCGGTAGCAAGATAGCCACCTATTAGTGCAGTGAGTCGAGATATTCGTTTGTATTTCAGAAATCCGTCAGTTTCAAATTCAGGGATCATTTGAGTTCTGTTCAGGAATGGAATGAACTCATCACGGTACCAATTGATTCCCGCCGGAAGTGCATAGAAAAGTCCAGTTCCTGAAAGCAGGATTGGTGTTAATGCACCAGTACCGACACCCCATAAGAATAACCCCTCAGAGAAACTTAGAACAGAAATGATGACACTTACTATGATGTGTGCAAAAAAAACATAGTCTTGATAATTATCGGGTTCAGATGGTTTCAATTTAGACCAATCATATTCGCTTCGTCCATCTAATGAATCCACTTCAAACCCTCCAGTGATTCAGGATTGATTCGCACATTTTACCTTTCAATTTATCGAGTGACTACACTCATAGCTTGGCAATAGGTAAGAAAAAGAAGAGAGAAGAGGGGAAACCCCCTCTTAGTCGATATTACGTGAAGATGGCTGTGATTCCACCGGTTGTTGTTTCAATTATGACAGTCAGTGTCTGAGACGCTGTATCATAGTCAGAGGTCTCATAGTGGTTAGAGGTAATCTCGGTCCAACCAGTTGCGGTGATATCAACACCACCGGTTCCAACGGCAGCTTCCACACTGCCACCGATTCCTGTCGGGACATCCACTACAACGCTGACACCACCAGTCGTGGAGTCCAGGTCAAAAGTAGCATTTCCAAGCAGGACAACATCATCGGTCATAGCTAAGGTAATTCCACCAATCTCAGTAGTAAGTGATACATCACCAACATGTGCACCATCAACTAGTGCAACTGAAATACCACCAGTAGTGGTATCGATATCCAATGTGTAGTTCACACCACTTCCAAGGGTGATGTTCACACCGGCCGCAGTATAAACCAACCCGATTGTGTTACTCGTAAAAGTGACCGTTGGGTCGCCATCAGTATCTAAGGTGGTGTTCTGGACCACTATCTCGATATCGTACAACAGTGAAGCGTTATCGACGAATGTTATTGAGACACCACCTACATCTAGGTCAATGTCCAAGGTTACAGTGCCGGTAGTGGCGCCGACTTCTGCATCGAAGTAGAAGTCAGTGTCAGCAGAACTCCAGTTAAACCAGGAGGTGCCATAGTAGGATAAAGCTCCTACTGCGATAGCACCCACGATTATGACTGCAAATATGCACACGACCATGCTTGTGTTTCTTTGATTATTACTCATTTCATACACCTTGTCTGTGAGACCATAGAAAAGCGTGCCAGTTTTTCCGAAGGTCCCTATATTGCGAATCTTCTTCCAGAGCAAAACGACGCATGATCCGCGATACGTCACCCCTAACAGAGGATGTCAGTTTGTCATGACCCTCCTCATCCATGATAAGATTGGAAGAACTTAGCTCGTTCTCGCGACTTATCAGCGCCGTCAGTAGTTCCACAGCCTCGCCAATCTGATTCTCTGGAACATCTATGCCATAGACTGAGAGGCTTTTGATTATGGACTTCAAACGTTTTGTAGCATCATCCCCAGTGGCTTGTACCATTTCACTGATACCCATCCTGTACTCTCGTGCAGATGCACGGTAGTACCTCTGGACTATGCCGGTCTGGGTCTGTTCTGTTCTTTCTTCGAAGACAATACCTACTTCCTTCAACTTCTGAATATGATGAAGTATAGTTCCAGGATTCTTGCCTGTCACTTCTGAAAGCTGTTTTACTGTCATCGAGTCTTTCACTATATAGTCAAATACTATTTTGGCTCGGGTTGGCTCCATGAGTAGCTTGATCACTTTCTTGTCTTCGATGACTTCCATGTCTTTGATTCGTCGTTTTCGTTTCTTGGAGCCACTCATTTCTATAGTCCTCCTATGAAGTTTGGTCCACCCTCATCCTCACTCTCTTGGGGAGAGAGATCGTCGTTGTCAGCGCTGAGTATCATGTACACCCGTGTGAGGCAAATTGACACAGCAGGAAGAGCAACGAAGACTAATATCAACGCCATTGGGATTGCATATATTCCCATGGCTATCAAGCCAGGCATTCCTATACCCAGTGTGAATGGCCCAACCATCACTGGTGCCAAAAGGAGTAAGATGACACCGACGTTAGCAAGCCATACTCCAAACACACGGTCGAAGTAATCTATGCCCATCCGAATTGACCTTTTTGTGGCTTCAATGACGGGGTGGCCATCAATGATAGCTGGAAACAGCATAGTCATCAGACCGCTACTGATAGTAATCCAGATCATTAAGAGTGCTGAAAGCAGTGGACTGAGCGTTTCTCCCGACCCAATACCAATGAATGCGATGTTGAGAACTTGGTCTCCGAATAGGAGCACGGCTCCAAAGGATATTAGGATTATGGGACCCATGATAAACAGGAACAGCACAATTCCGCCCCCCGCAAGAGAGAAGAACTTTCGTTTGAACCAAACAAAAACACCCTCTGCGGTCGTACCTTCACTCTCAACAATCTCGCGGCTCACACCAAAGAGTGCACCAATCGCGACAAAGATCGGAGCAATGAATGGTAGTGCGAATAGGAAGATTCCTGCTACAATTGTTACACCCTCAGTTGCTGACCACGCACCGAATGAATCGAACAAGATTATGAAGGCTTCAAAACCTCCAATAGCAAAGAGAAAGGGAACAAAGACTATCGCTGCGACTACGACTAACAAAATTCCTGCAGCAATGAAGACGCCAATTATTGCTAGAATATAGGAGATTACATTCTTGGTCGCAAACTTGTAGCTGATCTTCAGATCTTCAAGAATTGTTCGAAAGCTCGCGTTTTTCATTATTTTTCACACCTAGAAAGATAGGAGGAGAGTGTCTTGAAAGTTGTCCTTCAAGGCACCCTCCATGTTCATCACACCTACAC
Source organism: Candidatus Thorarchaeota archaeon (assembly GCA_019894665.1). Classification (GTDB taxonomy): domain Archaea; phylum Asgardarchaeota; class Thorarchaeia; order Thorarchaeales; family Thorarchaeaceae; genus SMTZ1-45. The sequence goes on along the minus strand of JAGXOC010000058.1, from coordinate 3,594 downwards.
GATTGGCATATCGACAACACTCTGTGTTGCGATTTCTCCACCAGTGAGTTCCTGGTAGACCTTGACCCAAGCAATCCTTACCATTGGCAAGAACACGAGGAGCCAGAGGAACACCATGATCACTGTATAGACCATAACACCCACAAAGACGGGTGCAAGAAGAATCGTGACCGATGGAGCGAACGGAATCATAGCAAAGGCTGCTAAGATTACAGGACCGACGGTGGCGGCTAGTAGAAGCACAATAGCTGTCATGACACCGAACACGCGATCGAAGTATTGGCGGGATAGAGAGAATGATTCCTTGACCGCGGCCTGAACTCCCTTACCACTAGCAACAGCGGGCCAGACCAATGAGGTCAGACCAGCAGTTAGGTATACCCACACGAATGTGAATACTACTAGGAGGTTAGTGGCGAGAGCAGTGATGGTATAGCCCATCGCATAGGAAGTAAGTCCCCAGGCGATAACGGGTGGCAGCAAGACGATGATAGTGAGAACTGCTCCAGTACTGGCAAAGGAGAGGAACTTGTGACGGAAATAGGAGAATGCTGCCTCAGCCTTGGTCTCACCCTTGGTGACCAGATCGTGACTCATTCCGTAGATAGAGCCGCTGACAACCATGAACAGTGAGACGATTGGTATCAGTACAAGAATACCTAAGCTGCCAAGAAGGAGTGGGTTTACGGTAGCCCAGTCAGCCAAAGCAGCCATTGTGGCTTCATTGAATGGTACGAGAAAAGCCCATGCCACTAATAGCACGGGGATTGCGACGATTCCAATAAGGACCGCCATGACAATCAGCATGCCCAAGTTCGCAAGGAAGTAGCTAAGCATACTTTTCCAGGCGAGCTTGGCGCTCGTCTTCATGTCATCGAGAATGGTTCCGAAAGTTGTGGACATTATATACACCATATTATTGTTGGCAAACGTTAAGCTTGTTACTTACCAAACGTTTGACACATATCAAAATAGGACTCATATCCTTATAAACTGTTTGATGACCGCCAAACGTAACAATAACCATCAAACATACAATTCCAAAACTACTTCGAGCTCTCTTTCACCATCTTGATGAGCACATTGCGCCTATAGCTTGAGAAGTATTTGTGATGGCGAAACCCCTAGATGATCTTCTTGAACTCGTCAAGGAACCTGTTTGCTTGCTTCGCACCGAGTTCCCAAAATGAAGGGTCAGTAATATCAAATCCAAAGTCCATCAGATGTTCACGCACACTCTTTGTGTTTCCTCCAGCAAGGAGTCCCTTGAAGCGCTCAACGAATTCAGGACCCTCTTGTTTGTACACCTCATATAGTGCGAATACAAGCATCTGAGCAAAACTGTAGCTATAGTTGTAGAACCGTCTGCTCGAAAAGAAATGGTGTGGAATCCGAGCCCACTCAAATTCCATATAGTCATTCCAGTCTACAGAATCTGCAAATACTCTCTTCTTCGCTGCGTTCCACAATTCACAAGCTACATCCGCGTCCAGGAGTTTACCCTCTTCAATAGTTGAGTATAGATTCTTCTCGAATAGTGCACGAACACCCACATAATAGACAGTGTAGAAGAAACCTCCAAGTACTTGAGATAGAATCTCCATCTTTTGCTCTTTTGACTTGGACATTGACAGAATTTTTTCTGTCAGCAGAAGCTCTCCGAAGATAGAACCCATCTCTGCAAGACACGAAGATGTTCTGTAATTGAGTGGTGACTGTTTGTGATATGTCAAATGACCCTGAACTGCATGACCCAACTCATGAGCTAATGTGTACAGATCAGTCATTGTTTCATTATAGGACATTAAAATAAACGAGCTCTTCTTTTCGAGATGCCTAGCACAGTATGCCCCGTAAGATTTACCCTTACGGTTGGCTGAATCTATCCTCTTTTCTGTAAACATGCTAGAAACAATTCCACCAACTTCAGGGTCAAACGATTCAAATGCGTCAATCGCAAGTTCCTTGGCTTCATCCCAATTGAACGTCCAAACTGGATTGGTGGTCATAGGGGCAACAACATCAGATCCTTCTAGACTGTCGAACCCCATCACCTTGGCCTTTAGGGATAGAAATTCATGGAATCTATTGGATGTGGTTTCGAATACTGAGAGAAGGGTCTCGATTGTTTTTTCATCAACATCCTGATCCAGCAGACTTTGAGTCATTGATGAGGGATGCCCCCGACGTTTCGCTGTTGCTACGTGGTCTGAGCAAATAGACCGGAGAGCATATCCATAGAGTAGTTTATCTTCCTCAAGACTCTTGTATAGAGATTCAGTAGCCATCTTTCTGATTTCACGGTCAGGATTCATCCGTAGAGAACCTAATTGGGAGAATGATAGCGTCTTCTCCTCTCCTTTTACACTAACATCATAGGTCTTCTCCGAAATCCAAGCGTCCTTCAATTGTTCGAATAACTGTATGCCACTCACGTTTTTCTGAAGGAGAAGTGTTTCTTCAGCCTCTGAGAGTCTGTAAGGGGCTTCATTCTTTAAACGGTAAAGATAGTGCTTGAAGTTAGCTAATTCAGGGTCATCAAGTATAGATGGGTTCTTTGCAACAAGTTCACTTATTCTCAACAGGTAGGGGGCAAGTATCTGTCCGAACTTGCTCTTAGTTTGATTGGACCAATCATTGAGCTGAGCCGCCTCCTTATTTGTACTGTCTGCATCGTTTCGCCTTGAACCATAACTAATGTAATCGTTCCATTTAACCAACAGATCTTCTCGTTCAAGTAACACCGTCTTGAGTTCTGCAGCAGTCATAGTGGAAATTTTGTCATTATACTTTTCCCCGAATCTCTCAGCGTCAACCAGTAACTCATCTAGTAATTTCTTTGTTCCTTCTAGGGAAGCTCCGTTGACCAAAGGGGAAACATCCCACGACCTATCTGACTCCGTCATTGTAAACACTTACGATTGCGCTTCATATCCTGCATAAAAGGACTCTCCATGTACGAGAGGTTGAGTTAAATTGGAAAGGAAAATCTGGAGGGTGAAATGAGAAGAGGCTTTGAAGATCTCCACATTCATTCTAGCTATTCTGATGGAGCTTCTAGTATAGAAGAGATTGTACAGAGAGCTGCAACTCTCAAATTACAGACAATCGCAATTACAGATCATTTCTGGCCTTCCTCGGGGTCTCAAAAAGGAGGAACAAATCTCATTGAACAGAGACGACATGAGATTGAGATTAGTAGAGATAATCACCCAGAACTGACAATCCTGGATGGGGCTGAAGTTGATATTCAGTCAAATGGAGATGTGGCACCTGTAGCTGGTGGTCTAGAGCAATTTGACCTTGTGATAGGCTCGTTTCACTGGCACATTGACTCTGCGAGATGGGCATCCGCCTTGGTCAAGGCATTGAGAAGGAAGGAGTTTCAGATTCTTGGGCACTGGGATGGATATCTCTCCTCATATCGAGAAGAGGATGGATGGATTACAGCAGAGGCGCTCGCTGATGCAGAGGTCGCGATAGAGCTGAGTGGGAGATACTCAGTTGTGCATGTCAGCTTCCTCGAACTAGCAAAGTCATTCGGGTGTATGTTCTCACTTGGAAGTGATTCGCATCATGCAAGCACTGTTGGAA
>JAGXOC010000057.1 GCA_019894665.1 Candidatus Thorarchaeota archaeon | reverse complement strand
TTCCTGGCTCTCCAAATCCAGTTACGACAGACCCATCGACTAATGCAAGCTCCACTGGAACACTGTTCAATTTGGGGACCCAATGGATAATGGGACCACTGATTTTTCGAACTTCGGCTACATCTACACTATGCAGCTTCACCAATACAGGATTCATCTTCTCAAGTGTGAAGTTTGCCAAGTCCTTAAGGCGAAAGACACTTCCCTTCTTCATTCTCTCGAGGTCGCGTTGTGCTATCCCAATCGTAGCTTTATCATCACTCAAACCGAGAGGTATCTTTCTGACCCCTTGTTCAGGAAAATCAGGATGAACTGGAACATTCGCGACTGTTATTTCGGTTGTGAAACCCTCTGCTTGTATCCATTTGGGGTCGCTCACAAAAAAGACCCGGGGAGTTTCTGCATCCCTCAATTTTCGGTTCTCGGAATACACTGATTTCATTGATATGGAGATATCAACTAGACTAAGACCGAGGTCAAGCATCACTTTTCTGAGTGCCCTCTGATCAATGCCCCGTTTATCGAGGGACTGCATGCTCCAAGTTCGAGGGTCATCCCATCCTGTGTACGTGCCTTCGCGAACTTCCTTGCTGGATTTGCTTTTGCTTAATGTAGCATCTTCGAACTTCATACGACCATAGTACAGCAATTCAGGATGTTGCCAACCGTAAAGTCTCCAGATGTGTTGTTCAATCTTGCCTTCTTTCACAAGATCCTTTCCACGAATGATATGGGAGATACCGAGTTCATGGTCATCGATGCCCCACGAATATTCGAGCAGGGGCCAGACCCGGTATTTTGTCCCAACTCGGGGATGTTCAGTTTCGGATATCCGAAGAATCACATGGTCACGCATTGCTGGATCGGGGTTGTCCATCCCTGTCTTGATGCGGACCGCAGCAGCTCTCTCAGGATATGTTCCATCAAGCATCTTCTCCCATCGTGCCATATTGTCTTCTGCACTAAGAGATTGACAGGCGCAAGGTATTCCTTTGATCTTATGTTCAGTACGCCAGACATTGGCATCACAGTCACAGACATAGGCCTCTTTTCGACCGATAAGATCTGTAGCATATTTGTAGAAGAGATCCAATCTATCAGACTTGTAAACTGTCTTGTGCCATTTGACATCCAGATACTCCAAACCCTCAGGTATCAAATCAAAAGCTTCGGTTTCAACTATTTTCTCAGCAGAGCCAATAGTATCGTCAAAGACGAGGATGAGCTCGCCCTTGTATCTCTTGACGTAATAATCATTCAATATTACCATACGTGCATTTCCAACATGAAGTGGACCCGAAGGAAATGGAGCAAGCCGCATAATGATTTTTGACCACTTGTCTACATTCGGAAGTTCCGGGGGTTCTTTGTCCTTAACAGGATCAATCGCATCGGGTGTTTCAAGGAGTTCAGGGGCAATCTGTTTCAGCTCGGAGATCTGGTCATCCAATGACATCTTGGTAATCTCACCAACTACCTTCTGAACAAGATCCTTGACCTCGCCTGCACGAGATCGAAGGTCAGCTCTGGATCCAAGAAGAGCACTCATGACAGACTTCACGTTTGGATTGCCATCATACTTGACAGCATTATCCAACACAACCTTGCGGATTTCGAGCTCCAAATCATCCAATCGAAACAGCTCCACTGGGTACGTCGTTGAGTATCATTTAACTTTGACTGGAGAAAGCGATTCTAACCAGCCTTCGTGCAAAATAGTGCACCATGGAGACGCTTATTTACCCAATATAGGGTGGCGTAATTGAGAAACGGCGTTTAGGTGCTTCAATCGTGTCTGAGCTTAAATGTTGCAATAAATGTGGAGCCTTCACAACTTGTACCACAAAGGGCGAGTGCTGTCCTGAGTGCGAATGGTTCGACCCCATTGACAACTTGTGTATGGCAATCTCAGTGCCGGAGAAACCAAAATCACTGAAACGTGATGATGAAATCGAAACCGTTGAGGTTGATCCAGACACGTTCTTGTTTGAGGATGATGACGAAGATGATGATGACGGTGATCTTCCACCAGAACGTGAATCTAAGGATGATGATGACGATTGGTAGAGATTGATATCACTACGAGTTATTATTAAAAGACGCTGTCACGGACCAAGATTGAATAGATATAATACAAACAGCGCAGCCGCTATCATCACAAGTAAAGTGGCATTTCCAATGAGCCAGTTACGAGCATTCTTCTTGTCGATCTTAAACGGACCTAGCGGTTTGAGTCCTGTTGGTGCTTTGTGAAACGGATCTGAGGCAATCCATAGAATCTCCAATGGATTTGCATTGCTTGGGAAGATGTCAAGGTAAAGATGGGACGCATATCCAAGAAGGAAGAGTGCGGTGATGTAGTATTCAACCTCGGCTCCAACACTCAGACTAGTAGCTGACAGAATTCTAGTGGCTACATTCACTAGTGTCATTAGAACAACCAACAGAGGAAGGATGACTGAGTGAAAGATAATGTTTCGATGTCTAGAGATTCCGAGGAATGGTATGTCCCAATCTGGCATTAATGCTCCTGCAACAGTGATAAGCGCACCAATGAAAATGGATATGTTACCAATGATAGCCACGCCACTGTACCATTGATACACGATGGTTCCAATTAGCGAACCGATACAAAAGGTGACAAAGAAGAATGCACCCACTGCACTTCTGTTGCTAGAGGTTCTTACGTGCATATCCTTATGGGGTGCTTTGTAGTAGAGTATGGGAACCCAGACAACACTTACTAGAATGCCACCGATGAGGTAGAATTCCAACAGTTCGGTGAGCGTGCCAATATCAGATAGCCACACGCTGAAGGCAAATATCAATGAGTAGAGACCGACAAAGAGTGCGAAAGCAAACACCATATGTGACACACGATTCATTCTTCAAACCCCGTCTGATAACCAACTGAAGACGAGTTCTATGTCTTATTTCTTTCCCCCTCTCAAACCAGGGAACCAATATTGAGTGCTCTTGGAGTAGCTGCGTTGTTCTTTTGCCACACCATTCTTTACAAGAAGTTCGAGTGCATTTCTCACTCGTTCCTCGTTCCAACTCAGACCTACAACAGCATCCTCTATACTAAGTTGACCATCATTAGTGGCTGCAAGGCTCAGTATCTCTTGCGGGTCATCAGTGAGAGCAACGGGGACAAACTCAACGAGGAGCGCTCCGCCCTCTATTGTTGAGAGACCTTGGATCAGACCTTCCTTAGTCATATTTTCAATGATATCCTCAATCTCTTTAGCATGAGTTCCCCAACCAGCATCATCCAACCGTACTAATAGTTCAGCGAAAAGCATGATTCCACCAAATTTTTTGGAATCTTCAGCCATTCTCAAGATGTCACGACGAAGTCCATCAGTCCTATCATCTCTCTTTAGGAGCCGTTTAACCATTCCAGACTTCTTCTTGGCTTCAGCAATCCATGATTCAGGCTCGTACCCCAATTCAGCAAGCAGCTCGACTAGCGCGGTCCGATATGCAGGGATACTTAGCAGGGTACTTCCTTGGGTCTCGAATGCCTCCCACAATCGTTCACGGATCATGTCAAGACCTCGTGATCGATCAACCAGTGAATCCAACCTAGCCGCAAGTTGTTCTTCGTGTGAAAGTGAATTGAGCATTATTGGAATCGCTACATCGCTTACAGAGGTGAGTGCAAACTCAACTGGTTTATCGATGTATCCTGCTGCTCGAACTACACCTTCATAGGTACTCACAGGAATGGAAACAACAATTGTGCCTTTGCCATCGGAATTTGCAGAAAGAGCGCCAAGCTCTAGCTCAGCTCCTTCAACGGGTCTGCCAGCTTCATCCTGGATATGGAACCTCACACGACAGAGGGAACCATCAGCAACGAGAGGAGTTACTCGACGCTTCACTCGTTTCTTGATTTTAGCTTCAGGGATTCCAGAAATGATGTCCTTTAGTTCATCAACAAGAGGCTGTTTCACTAGACCATCACCCAATAGTGATTCGGCCCCCTCTATAATCAGGCCTCTTGACTCTTTGACTGCTAGTAAATTCAAATTCTCAGAGGATTCACGAATGAATTTCCTTAGTGTAATATCATTGTTTGCTCTTTCACTCAACAACGACACGATGGCATCTATTGCCCGTGAAGGACTTGCGAAACCATCAACAAAATCACGCCGGCGACTTACCTTTTCACCATTGGTGATTAGTTGGGAGGGGGGATATATCTCAATTCGCAGCTGACCTTTCTTAGAGAAACCAGCAAGGAAGAAGGGTAATAGAATGAGAGCTCCTTTGTCTCCCACATTCTCAGTAGATATTGGCACAGACATATCAACAATCAGAGAGAGCTGATCATGGATTGTCTTGGCTGCGGCTTGAAATTCCGCACTCAGATTATCTCGCTCAACAAGAAGGTCTCTTGAAACTCCTTGGATATTAGAAAAAATGCCATCTCTTCTTACCTCATCCCGCTCAAGTGCAGTTTTTCTCGCAGCTAATGTCTTCTCAATTTCAGTCAGTCGCGCTTGTTTAGTACTTGAGGATGACGCTGCAACTTTAGTCAAGTCGGATTCCAGTTTTTCAATTTGCTGCTGCAGTGATTCAATTCTTAGATCCAATCTTACAAGCACGGGTGCGGACTCTGCTTCGCTCTTTTCTACAGTTGACTCAACCTTAGCCGTGGTGAGCTCAATGAGATGAGTTACTGTTTCTTCAACAGAGCTCAATGTTGCTGCAGTTTCTTGGAGGATATCAATTGATTTTTGGAATTCTTTCTGTTTTAGAAGACCAGAGAGCAGGATCTCATAATTCTCAATCTGATTGCGAAGGGGTCGTTCAAGAATTTGAGCAATTCCCCGAGCCATGAGACCGCTCATCAGGCCAAGTAATGTGGATCTCTCAGTAATCCTTAATGATGCTACTAACTCACGTGCCTCTTTTACACATTTCAACAGGGTTTTGGTATCCGTGCTAGATTCAAGTTCCTCAATAATCGACGATGTATCGAATCTCCTGTGACATATCATAGTTTCACTAGTCAGACCGAGTTGTTCAACAAGATAGCTTCTATTGGGAAAAGGAGATTCAGCGATAGCCACGGGTAAATAACATTTCAAGATGAATTCTAGCTCTCGACCCTCCCGTTGTTCAATTGCACGGAGAACCATACCCGCAACTACATAGTCTTCTGGTACCGCCTGTTCCATTGGTTGACCGCCGGCCAACTGGAGCCGCCTCGTAGCTGTGGAGGGTACAATGAGGTTCCAGCGGTCAAGGTCCATCGTGATTCCTATGGTTGAAGTCATGGGAACGCTTTTCATACTTTCTTATGGATAGGCAAGTGCAGTTTCGAACGCGCCTCTCTGCAGAAAGAAGGTTTTCGGGGAGTATAAAAATGAAAAGAGAAGATCCAGTACTACTTCCGATATGCAACCACTGTGGAAAATACAAAGGCGTCGGGCATTGTAAGAATCCAGCATGTCCAGGGTCTCTAAGACAATTGGAAAAGGGAGGATCTGAAATAGAAGAAGATAGTTCAAAGAAGCCCGTCAACCAACTCTGTAGTATCTGTATGAATGATCAGGTTCTTACGTGTTCGCAATGTGGACAGGGATTTTGTACAACACATGGATTGGGATCTGAGTTGAATCAGCTAGGGACTTTTCATCAACGGGTCGGAACTTGTGTTGAGTGTCACCAAGTTGTTTGTGAGAATTGTTGGATTCTGAATCCTAGCGGGGATATTGTTTGTCTGACTCATGTTGAAAAAGAAAGAGAAAAGTGAATATTTCAATAGAAACAGCTTTAGGCACTACATAAGAGTCACACATTTATGCGAAGCCACACCTCCCTAAAGTGGGACGGCACATGCCAGAAGCGACGTTTGTGGTTCAGCTTGATGACTTTCAGGGGTTCATTGTTGAACAACGATACCCCACAACACTGACACTGAATGAGAAAGTTCTGAACTTGATATTCTATGAGCAGCAGAAGGAGAACAAAGAGAATCTCAACCTGGCTGAAATTGAAGGTTTGAGAATCGCAATCTTTAGTTCCCCACAATATCCAAAGAGAATGGTCTGCACCATTCTCGGAGCTGAGGAAGATTTCGACCTCGTCATGGATGGTCTCTCTGGTTCAGGAAGACTCATTCTTGCACTAATGAACGAGGATGCAGAATCTATAAATCTCGAGGAGATAGTAAAGGCTGGAAGTATCCTTGAAAAGACCAGTGAGGAACAGAAACTTGCAGAGATCTTTTTGACTCCGTCATCTGCGCTACTTCTCGAACGGATGCAATCCGAAGGTGTAGAGAAAGCCGCGAAACTCTCAATCTGGCTAAAGAATCAAGTCCAAGATGAAGTAGACCTCCGTGAAGCAATGGCACCTCTGATGAACTCAGGAGTGGTCACTGTTGAACTGGTTGGAAAAACTTCAGAGATGGTATTTCTCGTGAAGGATATCTTTGGTTATCGTGCACCTCCTGTTGAATCAATCAAGAGAGCCGCTCAGACAATGCCAGGCATTGCTGAAAAATACAAAGAGTATGTAACAGCCTTTTTCTCGCCTCCACCCCCGAGTAAAGGGTACAATCCCACATTGCCAGTTAATGATCCTAATTCTCCGATTCTTGAGGACAGAGAAAAAATCTCTCACCTCCTTGCTGATAGTTTGAATTATATGGTTCTCGATTCGTTACGTCCCGAACCACTCTCTTCATCTGATGTTTCACTGAAAACAGCACTTCCTGAATCTATTGTGAAGAAGGTGCTATGGTCACTGGAATCTGAAAAGGTAGTAGTCCACTTTGTTGAGGAAGATGTGTGGGCTCTTCTGACAAATCCGAGAATTGAATCTTTTATTCCTGAATATATTCTACCGATGATAAGCAAAAAGGTATCAGAGAAAGAAATAACATCTGAAGTTGCACGGAGACACCTTGAACTCTTGATTCAGAATTACGGTGAACGAGAATGATCAGAAGTGTCTATGTGCTTGGTGAACAGGGGAATATGCTCTATTCCAAGGACTATGCCAAGAGTGAGTCCAAAGCAGACTTGGTAGAGTTTTTGGTCAATCTGACTCACTTTTTGGGAACTGTGGACCTTGAAAACAAGACAGAGTTCATGAATGTGGCAATTTCGCGAATCTTCTTCGCGCAAAGGGACAGTTTCACGTTCGTATTTATTGCAGATAAAGCGGATGATACTACTCAGATCGAAGAGAAGATGATACAGCTGTGTGACTCGTTCATGCGAGATTACGCTAATCTAGCCATTGCCAACCAACCAGTTGATGGTTTTGACGAGAAGGTCGATGAGATTGCGGTCACAATGGTTAAGGTTGCAATCTTAGGGTTTGCAGGTGTTGGAAAAACCACAACACTCCATCTTCTCCGTGGAGAAACGCTTCCACTAGTGCACGACCCTACAATAGGTGTGTCAATCAAGAAGCTACCAGAAGAAGTGGAGAATGCGAATATCGTTCTTTGGGATTTGGCAGGTCAATCTCGGTTCAGTATTCTTTGGGCGAAAATGATTGCAAATGCCCAAGTTGTGATTATTGTCACCGACAGTACTCTTGAGAATGTTCTTAGGAGTAAGAAACTGGTAACGCTTGTGAAAGATGAGGTTCCTGATGCAAAAGTCATTGGTATCGCTAACAAGCAGGATCTTCCAACAGCATTGACGCCAGAGAGAGTTGGCCAAATTCTGGGAATTCCAACTTACGAGCTCGTTGCTATTGATATCTCATACAGAGATAGGCTCATTCAGATTATTCGAAGAGCCATACTTGAAGGCAAAGCTGAAGCAAAAGCTTCTTGAATCGGATATTTTTCGTATATCCGTATAGGCAAAGGTTAAGAACCATTTAGACCGTTAACCCACTTAACGAGCGCACACAGGTGACCATACATGTCCTTTGATATAAGCGCAATGATGGAAAAACTAAAAGAAATCGAAGGTTTTGCTGAGAACGTAGCTGAAACTAAGCAGCTTGCGGATACTTTGGCTGAAAACTTCGCAAAAATGAAGACGTCTATCAATCAAACGATAAATGACAGCTTCGCTGAGATAGCCAATCAGATTGAAATTCTGAGGCAGAACATGGAGAAAATGGAAAGCGTCAAGACAGAAGCCCCAAACCTTGAAGCTCCGGCCCCGGCACCAGCGCCCGCGTCGGAGATTATGACCCCAGCTCCCGAATCAATACCAGAACCGGTAGTTGAGGCCCCTCCAGAACCGGCGTTTGAACCAGTGTCAGAACCTGCTCCAGAACTAGCTGTAGAACCTGAACCAGCTGCTGCACCAGCAGAAGGTAGCGACCAGTTGGATTTCCTACTCCAACAGAAAGACAGACTGAAAGCTCAACTGACTGACCTACGCTTTGATTACATGCGGGGTTACATTCCTGAGGACGAGTACAAGACGAAGGAGTCTGAACTAGATACTCAACTTGAGGACGTTGACAAACAGATCACTGCTCTGAAGTAGAACCAGATTTTACACGATAATTAATTTGGCTCGCACTTGAGGCTCTTTGAGTCCAGTTGAAAGAGTGCGAGACAAATCTATATTCTTTTTCGATTTCTGTTAGTATGTTATTAGACTAACAGTCTCAAGTTTTTGAAGATCAGGCGGAAAGCAAAGATTCCGTCCAGACTCACTTCTTCTTCTCAGTAGTTTTCTTCTTTGTGGTCTTCTTGGGAGTAGCCTTCTTCTCAGTATCCTTATTTGCAGGCTTCTTCTTTGGAGCAGCTTTCTCTTCGGCCTTCTTCTTTGGAGCTATCTTCTTCTCAGCATCCTTCTTTGCAGGCTTCTTCTTTGGAGCAGCTTTCTCTTCGGCCTTCTTCTTTGTAGTCTTCTTAGGAGCTTCCTTCTTCTCAGTATCCTTCTTTGCAGGCTTCTTCTTTGGAGCAGCTTTCTCTTCGGCCTTCTTCTTTGTAGTCTTCTTAGGAGCTTCCTTCTTTGCTGGCTTCTTCTTTGGAGCAGCTTTCTTCTTGGGCACCTTTTCCTTGACTTCTGTCACAGGTTCAGGGGTAGGTTCAGGAATCGCCAAAGGTTCTATGATGACCTCAGGTCTGCTGTCCTTGCGTTCTTTCTTCTCACCAGATTCCCTGCGTAGCCGGGTAAGTTTACTCGGTTTTACTTCGTCAGGGCTGGATGCTGCAGCAAGTGCTTCATTCATCTCATCGGTGATCACAGGTTTCTTGGGAACACTTGAGGCAACCTCGTTAAGAGCATCAGATACAATTATTGAAGCCCCACCTTCTCTCTTCTCTAATTCAGAAGGTGTGGTGTAAACAACAAAACCACCTTCACGTATGTAGGGGACAACAACTCCCTCTACCTCTTTCTCTCTCAGAATCTTACGGGCAACGCTCATCCGAATATTGAAACGATTGGCCAAGTCATAACATGTGACTGATGTTGCTTTCTTGAGAAAGTCCTCGATTCCTGATTGGGTTTCAGGTTTGGGTATTGCATCACGGACTATTCTCTCGGTCTTTGCGGCTGATTTACCCCATCTCTTACGGCTGATAGTAATTACTCTCCTAGGCACCTGTTACTAGGTTCACGGCGGAAAACCTGGGTTTGACTTTTAAAGATGCTCATTGCTCGTTTTTATAGAAGAAGAAAATGGAGCTATTATCGAATTGCCTGAAGTTCCTGACATTTCAACAATGGTAGAGGTTCTAATTTCATCAGCTTATCCTGAACTTCAAAAATCCAATATGACCGTGTCATGGGGGAAAACATCAAGTTTTGCCCAGATCCAATGGGGAGGTTCGAAAAACGAGATTTCAATCAGAGTCAATACAAATGTAAAAACGTGGCATGAAGCTGGCATAATTGGATTGATTTCACATGAACTGAGTCACCCTGCACAGAGGGGAGTTGGTCTGAGTGAACTGAAAACCGATAAAGATGCAATATCTCGAGGTTTTGGTCCGTATTTAGCAGTTGAGAGATTGTTTGCAGGGAAGTACGAAGACCATGTGATACAACGCGGAAAAGACAAGTATTTTGGCTACAGATCAATCAGAACACAACTCACCCATCTTGAAAGTCAGCAATTAGATATAGTTCTCTCAGAATGTGGACTTGTTCCGACAAAACACCCAAGTCCAGTCATGATGAGTCATGATATCGCGATGTTTGATGAAGAGAGTAAAATCACACTCACAGTTGAGGGTCGTCAATTCCTATTACCACAGGGCATCCAGAATCCCGATATCAAACTAGTAGAACGCAATAGTATCACATATGTCTATGCGGATGAAATCTTAGTGGGAGAAATTATCGAGGAAGAAACCTAGGATATTAGTCACAGCCGGTCAGATCCTTTCGTTCTACGATCTCTAATTTTTGTTTTAGTATAACGTGGCTGCATGGTGGAATATCTTCTTGAACTACACATCCAGCAGAAATGACACTATTCTCCCCAATCCTAGTAGCAGGGTATATTGAAGCATTGACCCCAATAACCACATTGTCACCCACAATGACACCAAATTTTCGTAGAGGAATTTGTACTTCTTCACTCTCTTGTGTGAGATAGAGCGGTTCACTCCCTGGACGCCAGTTCCACAATTGGGCACCAGCTTCGATGCAGGTATCAGCTCCGATTATCGAATCCGCAAGATAGGTCATGCGTCCGACGTTCACACGTTCAAAGACCATGCTGTTCCTCATTTCAACGGCATATCCAATCCGTACACCATCACACAAACAGCTATAGTCGCGAATCAATGAGTTGTTACCAACATACACGTTCTTTCCAATGTAAATTGGACCTCGTAGAGTTGTGTTAGGGCGGACAATACTGCCTTCGCCAATATAGACAGAGCCTTCAATCACGACGCTTGAATGAATGTCAGCTGATTCCGCAATGTAACTTCCTTTGCCCTTGAGCAAGCGATCCATAACAATTCTGTTAGCTTTGAGTATATCCCAAGGCCAAGTAAACTCAGCCCATTCTTTTTCCCAGACTGATGCTGATACTTGATTTCCATCTTTGATGAATTCCTCAAATGAAAGTTCCATTGAACCATACTTTTCTAGAAGAGGAAGTATCTTAGTGCTAAAGACGGAAACCCCGGCAACCGCATAATTACTGACATATCTCTCAGGACCACCCTTCTCTACTAGTTTTTCCACAATACCATTGGGGCCAATCTTCACTGTACCAAATTGCTCTGGATTTGACACAAGTGTCACTAGCATAGTTACTTCTCCACCCATAGTTGCATGGTTGCTGAGAGTTCGAGTGACCATCTCAGGCTCGACGAGCACATCACCATAAACAAGGAGGAAATTTTCTTCACCTTCCAGTTCATCCTTAGCTGTCAGAATAGCATGTTCGACACCCTCTTGCTTGTGTTGGACCACATAACGAATCCTTACTCCTTGATCCCCACCCATCTGGAAATGATCAATCAGGTCTTCACGTCCATGACCGACAACAATGACGATGTCGCGAATGTCATTTTCGATGAGGCTATCAATTATGTATTGAAGAACAGGACGTCCCGCAATCATCAGCAGAGACTTTGAGCGTTTTGTGGTGAGTGGTCGTAATCGTTGACCTTCTCCAGCAGTAAGCACGAGTGCCTTCATTATACGTCACACTACAACTACTCAGGACGATGGAGCATAAAACTGTTGGCTGTGAATCACTAAAGTGCTAGTCCGTCAATTTGAAATAGATACGTCTCTTTCCGGCTCCGACATTCTTGGACTTACCAATCTGTATGTGTCCAATCTCGCTAGTGTTCTTGACATGAGTGCCAGCACAAGATGCCACATCGAAATCGCCAATTATCATCACCCGAAAATCCTGTACTGACTCCGGCACCATCTCAAGGTATCGAGTCTGATAGCCACGCTGGTTGAGAAAAGCAATGGCATCACCGCGCGGCATAAATCTAATCTCAATGTCGATGTTTTGATCAAGAATTTCATTGACTCCAACTTCGACCTTACGTTTCATATCTTCATCAAAGGATTGCAGTGGAGTGTAATCAGCCCGACTCTCCCCTGGTTTAATCATATTTCCGACTGTTACTACATCATAGTTCAGTTGTAGATATCTGGAAAGTACATGTTGGCAGGTGTGAAAACGCATACATTCGTAACGACGGCTCCAGTCTATTTCACCATGAACCTCGGTTCCGACATCAAAAGGTGAGCCATCAAGCTTGTGTCTTATCGTACCCTCTATCTTTCTAACTTCCGTCACATCGACTGTTCTAACACCATCTGACAATTTTCCAAAATCAGTTGATTGACCCCCACCTTCCGGATAGAATGTTGTTCTATTCAAAACCACATAGTCATCACCGATTGACTCAACAACTGCATCAAATTCTTTTGCATAATTGTCTCTCATGTGAAGAAGCTCTGTCATGATGGGGGGCTCCTAACTTTCTCTTGACCGGCGTAAATTGGTCCACTCAATTACTGCCAAATCCTGTGCCTTAGCGAGTTCCTCGCCAGTGAGATCAACACCAGGTGTATCGGCAGCAGCATCTATGATTGCTCGTACTTGTACCTCACCCTCTTCTTCCATTAGGCCATCAAGAATAGCGCTCACAGTATCTTCGTGAACACCTCGCTCTACTAGAAATCGGGCAAGAGGAGTATGGGAAACTGGGACATAACCACCGTCTGTTGCAGGTTCAAGGCCTATTTCTTGCATCTGAGAGTTGAACTTCTTTACTATAATATCCTGACGCGATTGTACAACAGGCTCTTTCATGTCTTTGTCCTTATCAACTTCAGAAACCATTCGACGCATTTGTTTCAATACGGGGACTCCAGATTGAGATTTCGACCCGGTTACACGACGAGCAGCAACCACAACAATAATCATCGCAAGTGCGAAAAGAAAGATTGGGCTTTGTACCCACTCAATGACAAGATCGATAATCTCTGTGAATTGCATTCCTGAACGCCCCTCTGATGTTTCTTGATGACACCAGCGTGTTGTTCCTCGTACAATGGGAACTTTAAGGTTATTCCTGATGAGACTATCTAGCTGTCAGTTACTGAAATTCCGAGCAATCTCTAAGTAAACATCAACGGATTGATAGAGTTCATCAAGAAAGATGAATTCATCAGGCTGATGCGCTTGTTCTATCGACCCAGGTCCACAGATCACATTCAGGATTCCAACATCAGGTTGGAGGACAGAGCAATCTGTACCATAGGTTGCAGTACTTAGTGTTGGGCTCTTTCCCGTCACTCGCTCCACAACAGTTCTGGCGAGAGTGACTATTTCAGAATCAACCGGGGTCAATACCGCAGGCTTACCATGGATGTATTCCGCTTGAACCCTGTCTGAGAGTCCTGCTGATTCGAGTCTTGCGTTCATTGCTTTAAGGAGCGCATCTGGATCTTGACCCTTCACGAGACGCATGTCAAGCTGCGCCTCACATGTATCTGGAACAATATTGACTTTCATCCCACCCTCAATGACACCAACATTCATTGTTGGAGTTCCAAGAAGTTCATCCGCCTCGAAGGGAAATGGTTCCTCTGTAATCAGGCGAATCGCATCCATACATGCTTGAATTGCATTGAGGCCCTCCTCAGGTCTGGATCCATGAGCTGACTTACCTGTAGCAACGATCTTTGACCAGAAAATACCTTTCTCGCCAACAAGGACTTGTAGGTTTGTAGGTTCAGCACAGACACCAAACTTAATTCCGTCTAATTTCCCGCTCTTGGCAACTACTTCTGCTCCATGGCAACCAGTCTCTTCATCAGAAGTGGCAAGTACGACGAGGGGTTTTGTGTGACGTTCCTCGGTGTAGAGAATCAGGGTTTCGGCAAGAGCTGCAACCGGACCTTTCATGTCGCAAGAACCTCTCCCATAAAGGAGTCCATCAACAATCTCTGAAGAGAAGGGGTCATGAGACCAACTTTCTGGTAGACCAATGGGGACTGTGTCAATATGACCGTGCATTAGGATGTCACCAGTTTGCCCATCGTGACTTGAGAATATCAGATTAGGACGTTCTGTGAGGCCGACGGGGGTGCAGGCAATACCATGCGATTCCATATGATCACGCAGGACCGTAGCAACTTCTTCAGTAATGCCTTGAGGATTCTCTGAATTTGTGGCAACAAGTTCTTTCACCAAAGTTAGAACGCGGGACTCGTCCATGAGATGCAACTCCTAAGAGGTCCACTTCAAAACTATGCTAAGAAGGTTCCCTATTGCCCATTGAATTCGGGATTCGGACGACTTATAGGATAACAAGAAGATACCAGTATGTGGCATTTCAGTGAGGCGGTTACCCCTGGCTGAGCTTCGGCGATGACGAGCCAAGAGCAAGCTGAGATTTGCCACATCTTATTTTCAACCAAAAAGAATTGTAGGATTATGACCGAAACCTATGACGGACCTCACGAGAGAGTAGGACACCCATGGGCACATTTTGAAACAGGTTATACACCAGTCTTCAAGACGAGCCGATTCTTTTCCAGAGTGATTCCGAATTGTTTTCCATCATCATCGAACAGGGAAACATCCTCCTCTTTGATGAAGACCTTTACAGTCTTCCTCAACTTGCGCGAAGGGATCTCACCCATGGGGATGACGTAGGTTTCAGCCATTGTATGTTACTCCGACGGATGCGTGGTGGTGCGACAGTCTAAGAGGGATGCAAGACGACATAAGATACCATTCACACTATATATAGGAGAACCCAACAAATGAGGTCTTTCTAACGTGTCGAGACTGCAATAGATGTCAATCTCTCAGAGGTCAATAATTGGATACTGAGCGAAACCGAAAATGCTAGTTTCGCAAAGACATAGACGATTTCTTCGTCTTAACAAATGGCCACAAGCCTTTTTCATTCTTGAAACAGATAACAGAATAGGCGTCTATTGTGCAATTGCAAGGGTTTTGTGATTTTCAACATAGTTGAGGTGACAACCCATCTTATGGATTGTAGGCGAATGGATGCCTTGCAGAATCTTTCCTTGCTATGATC
>JAGXOC010000056.1:10667-15143 GCA_019894665.1 Candidatus Thorarchaeota archaeon | reverse complement strand
CCGGGGAAGAAATACACTATTACTGCTAGTACCAAGTAAAAGATAATACCCATGAACTGCACGATTCTGAAGCGAGGAATCCATTTCTTTGGTTCAAATCTCTTAGCCCAAACTCCACTTCTTTCATTGGCCAGAGCCTGTGGAATGAAGACTAACGTACGGAAAGCTGAGACAGCCACCAATGTGACAAGGAAACTGAAGTAGAGAGGAAATAAAATTAAGTTCCACCAAGCAACACTAGTGCTCCAAAGCACAACCTCGCCAAGAATGAGGAGTGTGACAAATCTGCTGGACCAGAGGAATCTGAAGCCATCCTTCAGGAGGGCCCCATATTCTCCAATGGATGGTCGTTCATCCTTTTCATCCTTGACGCCAGGGAGGTCTCTGACAAGTTTGAATACTACGAAAGCCAAGAATACGGCAAAGACAGCCTGTAGACTGAAGACCCATGTTTCACCATAGAAGAACGCGAGCCAGGATCCTGGAAGAAGGACTAAGGTTGATGAGATCTGCCACACCATTCCAAGCTTTCCTTGAAACACGCCGTACTGTTTGCGATCTTTGTCATGCGGCATAGCGACACGATAATTGTTGTCAAACCATGCGTTGAAGGCCCCACTCTCTTGTGAAGACCCAAGTCCGAAGAGTGCGTATATCATGAAATAAACCCAGAATGGTGCCGATGTGTCTTTCACAATCAATGATGTTAGTCCGAATGCGACTGCGTAACATAGAAGGGCTGAAGATATCACGTATCGTTGCCCAATCCAATCTCCGAGTGCTCCTGTGGGATAATCGAGCGCAGTCTGGATTGCCATCTGAATGATTACGAGAAAACCGACGAAGGTGAGTCCTGCAAAGTAGTCACCGTTGCCTAGAGACTCAGCAATGTAGATCATCCAGAATGTTGTGCTAATCTGAAAACTTGCTGCAAAGGCTGGGAGTAGAACCGATAGAATCTTGACTAGGCGGACCACTTTTTCTGTTGGTTCTGCAATGCCAAAGATTCTAGCAAACCTGCTTGATACAATCTCAGGTTCGTCTTGTTCACAATCCACAGCCATAATCTCGCCTGACAATCACCCCATATAGAGGTTCATACGTGAGCATAATCATGCACTTTATCAAGCGTTCACTCACCGAGAGCGAGTGGCAGTGAATCATGAAAGTCACACTTCAATTCAGAGGTCCTCTAACCAAGAAGTTTCAGGAAGGAGCAATTGAGATTGAGCTCGAGAGCGGTGCTACTCTATCAGACTTGTTGAGTAAGGCTATTGAAAGAGAAGAGTGTGTCAGAGAAGTGTGGGACAGTCCCGAAGTAATTGACCGCGACGCGTTGGTTCTGTGTAATGAGGCAGATATTGGTCTCAGTGGAGGACTCGATACAGAACTGAATGAATCCGATGTTATAGTGGTCCTACCATTGATACATGGAGGCTAGACGAGTTCTGCTCCAGCCACTATTGCTTTGAGGTCTATCTCGAGGGCTTTTGAGCTAATCAAATCAGCAACTGCTTTTTCGAGGGTTTCGAGCGGGAATAGCCCAGACTTTTTCACAAACGCACCTAGCATCACCATATTGGAAACAAGTCGTAAGCCCAACTCATCAGCAATCTTCATTGCTGGAACCTCGACGATTTCATAGCCCTTAATGTCCTTGGTGTTAACAAGGTCTGGATCTACTATGAGAATGCTGTTTTTCTTAGCACCAGCAAGGTACATCTCGAGTGCCTTCTGTGACATCACGATGAAATAGTCCGACTCTCTGACCTTTGGATATTTGATTGGCTGGTCGCTTACTATCACTTCGCTCTTTGCTGCAGTTCCACGGGCTTCTGAGCCATAACTTTGACTTTGAACAACTTCAAGCCCTCCGTAAACAGCGGCAGCATGTCCAAGAATAACACCAGCTAGAACTACTCCCATTCCTCCAGTTCCGGCAATACGAATCTCTGTCTTCATGAAGGATTACTCCTGTAGATTACTGAGCATTGAACGTAGTGCTTCAGTGAATGGGATTTCGTGTCTATCCGCAAAGACGCCCAAATCCATACCATCTTTGGTTGGGATTTGCTGATCAACTGGTGCTCCTTTCTTACGGACTGGGAGCTTCTTGAACCACTTCAACATCTCTGGAGGTCCTCCAGCGCGTGTTCGTCTACCATAAGCAGTTGGACACTGGGAGATTATCTCAATGAAGGAGAACCCTTCTCTTTCAAGAGCGGTTCTTATTGATCGTGCAGCTTGGATTGGATGAGCAGTTGTCCATCTTGCTACATAGTTTGCGCCTGCTGCTGAGACCAGTCTCGCTAAATCAAATGGACGCTCTGGATTACCATAAGGTGTTGTAGTAGTACGGTCTCCGGTGAATGTCGTGGGCCCAACTTGTCCTCCAGTCATTCCGTAGATGAAGTTGTTACTACATATGACTGTCATGTCCATGTTACGTCTAGCAGCATGAATGAGATGATTTCCTCCGATTGCTGCTAGGTCGCCATCACCGCTTATCACAACGACTTTCAATTCAGGTCGGGCCATCTTCAGACCAGTAGCGAATGCAATTGCTCTACCGTGCGTGGTATGAAGGGTATCCGCCTTGAAGTGTGGGGATGGAATCCATGCTCCACAACCAATCCCAGATACAAATGCAAACTTGCTCAAATCCTCGTGACCTAGGTCACTAATAGCCTTCAGAAATGAGTTTGTTATTTCTCCGTTCCCGCAACCAGGACAAAAGCTGGTGGGGAGACTCTCTTCACGGAGAAAGTGTCTTGCAAAGTGCTTCTGGGTGACCATTAGACCAACACCTGTTCCCGCTGCAGTGAGAGAGACTAATAACACATTCTCTAGGACATCAAACAAACTTCGTGAAGAAGAAAACGTGACCTGTGTCTAAATGTTACAGCAGGACCAAGGAGTTCTGGACCTTGCTGTAATTCTTCTGCTAGATGTTTTGTCGGATATCACCCGGAGAATGCTACCATTTGTGAGGACTCTTCTAGTGTGGATTTAGTTTCTCTATTATACCATGGATTGGCAAACGCAATTGCAGTCAGAACCATTGAGATTGTTAGCAATACGTCTGGAATATAGAATAGAAGTGTTGTAAGAAGCGGGACTCGAAGAACCTGACTGGCCATACCAAATAGGACTGATACGACCATGAGTTCACTTCGAACCTCTTTCAATCGACCAGTTTTCCAGGTTATGATGAATGTAGCCATCATTATGATTCCAACGATTATCAAAACTGGAATCAATAATGACATGATCAGTTGTTCTGTCGCTCCTACAAAGTCGATTATTAACCAATACAGGACAAGGAGATAGACGATTCGATTATGATATCTCTGGATAGAGGGTGCCCAGATTTGGAGAATAGCACCGAAGATAGGGATGATAGAACCCCCAATCGCCACTGTCCGAATTCGGAAGAATATCATTGCTGTATCTAGCAGCCCAATGTGTTGTAATGTAACGAATGTGATGTTGATAGCTTGGCTCACAAACGCGATTGCAAAGACCAAAGGAAGGTCGGTGAGAAGTCGGACATTTTGAGCGAGCCATTTCCGACCCAAGTAAGCACCGATAACTGCGGAGATGATCACTGTTGCCATACTTGAGAACAATACTAATTCTGTACCAATTTGCATATTCTAGACCTCATTATCTTTTGTACTTTCAATAATTTCATTTTCAGAGTGTGTTTGTTCTCCATCGTTTTCTCTGCCAGTCATCCGATGCCACATTGCAGAAACCTGTTCGATTTTGAACTTCCACAGGAGCAGGCCAAGAGGAATGAATACTAAGAAGAACATCAGAAGTGTAGCAGCCATTAGTCCAGGATTTGAGAAGACTAGGTCGGGACCTTGAATTACGGGTTCAGGACCAATCTTGAAACATTCACTAACGTAATTGAACATAGTATGAATCACTATTGGACCTACAAGTGACCGACTAGAATTGAATCGTTCATAGTAAATACCAAGGAATATCCCTAGAATCGTAGTAAAAAAGACCATAGTGACGATCTGATTCATAGCATCAGAGCCTGCAGCTCCATTGAGAAGGGGCCAGCCCGCATGCCAAATGCCAAAAATAATGGCAGATAGCAAGATAGCTCTGTTTGTGGTCTGACGAGTCTTGAAGGCGTTAATTAGAAGTCCTCTGAATAGAGTTTCTTCAAGGAAGGCGTTTGTCAGAAAGAAGAACAGCATGTATCCTAATAGATCTGGGTTTAGAATGTGGAGTTGCAGAGGATAGGTTGGGTCAATCAGGAGACCGTATACAATTGTCCCGCCAAAGTCAATACCGAAGGAGATCGCTATACCAATCAATAGTCCAATAGCTAGTTGAACCTGGAAGTTCTCCCTTGACAAACCGAGAACTGAATCAATTTCTCTTGGCCGATATTTCCAGAAAAAGCCGAGAATGATTAAGAACGGAAACAGCTTAGAAGGAAGAATATTCATCCAA
>JAGXOC010000056.1:0-10567 GCA_019894665.1 Candidatus Thorarchaeota archaeon | reverse complement strand
CTCTTGGCCGATATTTCCAGAAAAAGCCGAGAATGATTAAGAACGGAAACAGCTTAGAAGGAAGAATATTCATCCAAGTGCTACCAAGACCGAGTACAAATTGATCTACTAATCGCCAAACTGCGGCAATTGTAAGCATGATTCCTGCGATCTTTAGGAGGCCAATTGATGACCATGCAGATGTTTCTACTTGTTCGGATTCGATTATCTCTTGAGTCTGTGTTGTTGCCATATATCTGGCCTCTACTCTGTTATGAACTGTCATGAAGTGATTGTTAGTGCAATTTAAGCCCAGATAGATAAAACCTGGAGAGAATTGAGAGTCGTGTACCTTGAAAAGGATGAAAATGGCAACCTCAAATAGAAACCGTGCTAGCATCAATTTTAAAACGGCATGACTGCGCCCTCCATTCTGAATTCTATCACATTAGTGGTGAAACTATATGTCTGAAGTCGCAGCAATGAGAGCCTTCAACCGCGAACTTGCAGCAGTTGTTGGCGCAACAGTTGAAGTAGCAATCAACACAGGCAAGACCTACACAGGTACCTTGAAGGGTATTGATCAGACCAGTCTGAGCATTATTCTCTCAGATGTTGTTGCTGATGGTGAAATTAGCATTCCGAAGATTTTCATCTACGGTAGTAGCATAATTTCATTCTCAGTTGCAGAGAGAGAGATAAGCCTTGAAGGACTTGTAAAGGAGCTAGAGAAGACATTCCCACCCGGTGGAGTGCAGTTCTATCCTGACACAGGAATAATACTCGTCATGAACAAGATCCGTATCTCAAAGGACGGTATCGAGGGTAGTGGCCCTCTCTATGAGCGAGTTGCAGTCATTGCAGATGACTGGTTGAAAGAACACGGTCTAGCATAGTAGTTGCTATGAACAAATGAGCATGTGATCCGAGCCCATCTTTGAGTCAAAACTAGGCATGGCCAGATATCTCGCTGCGACTGAGGCCATTGTTGATAGTTATGGACTAGAGAAGTTTTCGAAGACCAAGCTCCTCAATCTCTCTTTTCTTGGCTTCTTTTTCGTTTGTTGGTTTTCGGGTCAGTGTTCGGTCCAAAGGGTTGAGGCGGTCTTCCCAAGACCTTCCTGTTGATTCAGGAATTTTGCCGAAGGCTCGTGCGCGTGCTTCTTTGGAACCAAGTGCTATTGTTTGAGAACCAATTATCCCGTATTCCGCAAGGCGCTTTGTTGTTGAGGAAAGAGTACCCTCCTCCTTGGAGCGAGCCAGTAGTTGAGGGCTCTTGACTCCAGTAAGAATGAGCATCACACGGAGAACGCCAGTGAGTCGTGGGTCAACGCGAGCTCCCCAGATAACATTAGCATCAGGGCTCATCTTTTCAGACACGAGTTCCCCAACCTTGTTTGACTCTGCGAGGCTCATGTCCGGACCACCTGTGATGTGAATTAAAGCGCCAGTTGCTCCACTCCATTCCACCTCTAGGAGCGGACTATTGAGAGCATTCTTAATTGCGTCATTAGCACGGTCTGCTCCTGTGGCTTCTCCAAGACCCACAAGCGCAACTCCACCATTGCAGATTATTGTGCGAACATCAGCATAATCCAAATTGATCAGACTTGGCATGGTTATTGTTTCAGTTATGCCTTTCACCATGTTCGCAAGAACTTCATCTGCAACTCCAAAAGCCTCCTCTAGTGGGAGGTCTGGAACTAACTCCATGAGTTTCTGGTTATCAATCACTACTGCGGTGTCCACATTTTCCTGCAAACGAGCTAGACCAGCTTTTGCCTTGTCAATTCGAGTTCTTTCAAGATTGAAAGGCATTGTAATGACCCCAACAACTATTGCATCATTTTTCTTAGCAATCTCTGCTACCACAGGGGCACTTCCAGTTCCAGTACCGCCACCCATTCCCGCAGCGATGAACACTAAATCAGCGTCCCGCAGGAGTTCGGTTATTTGTCCAGTTGATTCTTCTGCAGCAGCTCTTCCCACATGTGGATAGCCGCCTGCTCCTAGTCCGCGAGTTATTCTTTCACCAATCAAGAGCTTCCTATGAGCTGTCGTGACTGCTAAATGTTGACGGTCAGTATTGATTGCAATACATTCAGCACCTTGGACACCAATAGTCATGAGGCGTTTCACTGTATTATTTCCAGCACCGCCGCATCCTACAACCACAATTCGAGCTTGACCCATATCACGGACTGTAGACATGCCTCGTTCTCCACGACTATTTTCACGTGCTGAATCAATCAACGATTTCATTATCCTACTACCTCTCTCAGCCTACCACTTGTGTTCATGGTGCCTTCCCATAACTCTCGTTTCAATAAGTCACGGATAGCATTGCGAATGGCTTCTGATCTGTTAGGATAGAAACCCTTCTCTACAAGGTGTTGAATATCCTCGACAATCTTCTCTGGCAAGTGTACTGCTATGAGACGCATGTCTAGTCCTCTTAGATACTGAGGAACTAGGGAGATATGAATGTGGATATTACTTACATACATGTGTCTTTGAGGATTTTGAAAATAAAGAAGAGAGGGGGAGAAAATCTCCCTTCTCAATCTACTTCTTGCGACCTGTTCGTCTAGCCGCGATATTGCCAACTTTACGACCGGGTGGTGCATGTCTACTAACTGTGGTTGGTCGACCAGGTGATTGATGAGAACCACCACCGTGTGGGTGTGATGCGGCGTTCATAGCAGCACCTCTAACTACGGGCCACTTTCGAGCCTTTCCACGGGTATGGTGCCATACTGCACCAGCCTTCAGGAATGGCTTTTCTTGGCGACCACCACCAGCCACGATACCGATTGTTGCACGACATCTTGGACTGAAGGCTTTCTGTTTACCACTAGGTAGTCTGACCATTGCCTTGGCCTTGTCAATTGATACTATTGTAGCAACAAGACCAGATGACTTCACGTACTTTCCACCATCTCCAGGGCTTCCTTCTATATTGTAGACCGGAGTACCTTCGGGGATGTGCTCAAGTATCAGGGTGTTACCATTTGCCAATCGGGCGTCTTCACCACACTCGATTGTTTGACCAATCTGAACACCTTCAGGTGCTACCATGTAGTGGATTTTGGACTCACCTTCGTACTTGATCTCAGCAAGGGGTGCACCTCTGCCGGATTCATGATGAAGATTCACAATTGTGCCTATGTAAGTCTTAGTTGGAGCCCACTTGGGATGTCTAGCCGGTGCTATCTTCTTGTGGCTTGGAGACCTCCACTGAGTAGTACCACGACCTTTTCGTTGTACCAGAATTCGTCTACCCATTCACAAGTCTCCTTAGAATATCCCGAGGTTGGTTGCAACCTCTGCGGCACTGTATTCAGGTGCCAGTCTCACAAATGCCTTCTTCTTTCCATCAGGCATTATGAGGGTGTTAACTTTCTCGACCACAACCTCATAGAGTGTTTCAACAGCCCACTTGATTGTGTTCTTGTTTGCAGTTCGAATTACATAGAAGATGAGCTTGTTCTCTTCATCCACACCCTCAAGACTAGCCTCTGTCACAACAGGGCGTATAATGATTTCATTTGGATCCATAATATGCTCACCTCAAACGAACAGATTCTCCTTCTCGAGCCTGTCAATGGCGGACTTTGTCCAGACCACTAGGCGTCCAGGATGTGTCCCAGGAGCAAGAAGTTCTGCGTTTAACCCATGAACCTCTGCGATGTCCACACCGGGGAGATTTCTTGCAGCCTTTGTGATACCCAAATCTTCGCCTACAACAATAAGTAGTGACTTGGGAGTCTTCATCTTGCGACCTCGCATCTTGCCCTTACCAGCTCTGATACTACGACCATCCCTGGCTCTATCAAGATCATCCCCTAGACCTAAGAAGACCAATGCTTCAAAGGCATCCTTAGTGGAAGACAGAGATTCCAACTTGTCGCTCACAACCAAAGGTATCTGAGGAACGTTGTCTATCTTGTGACCCCTCGCTTTAACGAACTTTGGATTTGCAGAAGCTGCAATAGCCGAACGAATCGCCAAACGGTTTTCCTGCTTGTTTATTCGCTCAATGAGGACTTTCCTAGCCTCTGGAGGATGGGCGGTTCGTCCTCCAACAGTACCTGGAGCAAATCCTGCCTTATTGGCAGCTCCAGTACCACTTCCCTTAATCCGGGGCATCCTTGATCTACCATGTCCAGTCTGCCAACTCTGGGCAGTGTTACGCTTTCCAGCCAGCTCATCAACGCCATGTGGTTGATATCTCCGAGATTGAACAGCCAAAACAGCTCGCTTTATCACATCTGGTCGATAAGGCGTTTCAAACTGTGAGGGTAGTGCAACTGTTTCCTTTGTAGCCTTACCCTTCATTGAGTATGTCTTTACGCTTGCCATAACCATCAACCTCACTACTGCTTCGATGATGTGCTGATGTAGCTCACCTGGGTAGGTGCATCTACGTGTCCCTTCTTGGGACGAATAGCGAATCTGATTCGTACTGGTCTCTTTACTGTGCCAGGGATAGATCCGTGAAGCATTATGTAGTCGCCGCGAATCACGCCGTAATTCACGAAACCTCCGGAGGGGGTAATTTCCTCACCACGTTCACCCATCTTCAAGACTTTGTTGTTGAAGCTGGTACGGGTATGGAAACCGGTCTGTCCTGCACGGGGTACTGAATATCTGATGTTGCTAGGAGTCCATGGACCAATGCAACCCACACCACGTTTTGTCTTTCGTGACTTGTGTTGGAGGATTCGAATTCCCCAACGGCGTACAGGACCCTGAAAACCGTGACCTTTGGTCACAGCGATGCTATCGATGAGAATTCCTTCATTGAGGATATCTGCGACTCTAACATCAGTGCCAAGAATACTCTGAGCGTACTCAAAGGCTTCTCTGACACTTGGGGCGCCTACTTTGTATTCTGTTATATCGGGCTTCTTCTTAGGTATTCCCGCAAGTCTTGGCTGAGTATGGATTAGCATCCGAATCTCGGCAAGCGAGTCGAGGTTCTCCTCGAACTCTTTCATCTTAGTTCCGAAGTCATACTCTTTGGGGAAAGGTATTGCTTTCCGAAGGTCCTCTGAGAAAGTCTCAGCAAGAACCTCAGTGACTAGTTTGAGACCATAAGGTGTCGATTTATAGCCACGGATTGAGAATGGTCTGATTGGCGGTGTATCGATGACGGTGACCGGAATCACTGTCTCCTGGCCCTGGTAGGGGCTGTTAGGATTATCGACGGTCATCACCGCATGTGTCATACCGGCTTTATAGCCGACGAAACCAAGTAGTTTTGCAGCCGAGTTATTGTACTCAGGCCAATTCTTGATACGGGGCACGAACTTAGAAGCGCGACCTCGTGGCAAGTATGCTAGACTGCCACGCCTTGGTGCATGTTTCTTTCTGTGTGCCAATTAAAACACCACAATAATTACCGTATCGAACGGCCTCTAGACTAGGGCTATTCGTACTACATCGCGTGCCGAGTCGGAGTGTGTTTTTAAGATTTGCCCATAGACCAAAAGCGGTTTCCTAATTGGGTCTAGATACGATTCTGCTCAGTTCGGGCAATGATCTCATTCTGCAGATCTTTGCCAATGTTGACAAAGTAGTCACTGTATCCTGCGACTCTAACAATCAGATCTTGGTAGTGCTCAGGACTCTTCTGGGCAGATTTGAGTGTGTCAACATGGACCACGTTGAATTGGATATGATGTCCACCCAGTTTGAAGTAGGTTCGAACGAGGTCTCCAAGCTTCTTCCGACCCTCTGAGTCAGCTAAGACCTCAGGCATGAACTTCTGGTTGAGGAGTGTTCCACCTGTCTTCCAGTGGTCGATTTTGGATACGGATTTGATGACAGCTGTGGGTCCCTTTGTGTCAGCACCATGACTTGGAGAGATACCATCAGAGAGTGGTGCTCCAGCATTTCTACCATCGGGGGTTGCACCAGTGACCTGTCCAAAGTAGATATGTACCGTGGTAGGAAGCAGGTTCACTCGATACTCACCGCCTTTCGTGTTTGGACGTCCATCAATCAGGTCAAAGTATGCGTTGAACACATCTTTGGCAAGTGTATCAGCAAAATCATCATCGTTGCCATACTTTGGGGTCTTATTGAGGAGAGTCATTCTCATGACTTCATTATTCTTAAAATCAGTCCTAAGCCCATCGAGTAGTTCCTTCATAGTGAACTGATTGTTCTCAAAGACGTGAAACTTGATGGCTGAAAGAGAGTCAGTTATAGTACCCATTCCTACTCCCATAATGTAGGTCGAATTATAGCGAGGGCCACCATCATGGTAGTCCTTTCCTCGTGCAATGCAGTCATCAAACAAAAGGGACATGAAGGGTGCAGGCATATATTCTGCGTATAGACGCTCAATGATGTTGTTGCCTTTGATCTTCAGGTCAATGAAATGCTCGAGCTGTTTTTTGTAAGCAGAAAACAACTCATCAAATGATTTGAACTTGGTTGGATCACCGGTCTCAATGCCCACTTTTTCTCCGGTTCGAGGATCAGTTCCATTGTGGAGGGTGATTTCCAGTATCTTTGGCCAGTTACAATAGCCTGTCAAGATACAGCTTTCCTTGCCAAAGGCGCTGATTGTCACACATCCACTGGGACCTCCCACTCGAGCATCCTCTATTGATTTTCCAGCACGTAGAAACTCCTTGATTATCACATCAGTGTTGAAAATAGACGGTTGTCCAAAACCCTCCTTGACAACTTCGACCGCCTTCGTGAGGAAACTGTCAGGGTTCTCAGTACTCAGTTGAATACAGACACTAGGTTGTATGAGCCGCATCTCATTGCAGACCTCAAGAATGAGATGAGATAGATCGTTCACGCTATCTTTACCATCGATTGTGAGCCCACCAGTGTTGATTAACGCAAAGTCTTGGTAGGTCCCGCTCTGTTGTTCAGTAATTGACACTTTCAATGGAGCAGGTTGATTGTTGAACTTCACCCAGAAGCACTGAAGGAGTTCCTTGGTGAAATCTCTCGTTAGTGTTCCTTTCTCTATCTCTTTCTTATAGAATGGATAGAGATTCAGATCCAATCTACCAGGATTGAAGCTATCCCAGATATTTAGCTCAATTATGACAGCTAAGTGAACAAACCAGTAAGATTCTAGTGCCTCCCAGAAGTTTCGAGGGGCATTTGCTGGAACTTGCTGACAAATGTCAGCGATTCGCAAGAGTTCCTCTTTTCGACCATCGTCTGATTCACTCTCTGCAAGCTCACGCGCTTTCTCTGCGTGTCGTTCTGCAAAAACGATGACTGCATTTGCGGCAATCTCCATTGCCTTCAGTTCTTGCTCTTTGTTGTACGCTTCTGGATCATTGTAGTAGTCAAGTTCGGTCAAGTGTTTTCGGATATCATCAATGAAGTCTAAGAGACCTCTACGGTATATCTTATCGTCAAGAATAGCATGTCCTGGAGCACGTTGTTCCATGAACTCTGTGAAAACACCTGCATTGAATGCCTTCATCCATTCTTCTGACATGGCATTAAAAACGCGGTCACGCATGGTTCGGCCTGTCCAGAAAGGAATGATCTCGTCACGATACGTAGTTCTGGTGTCTTCAGTTGACAAGAATGGAGTTCGTTCCCGTGAATTGGCAATATCAAGGTCCTCAAGTGTATGGCAGCAGAGTTCAGGATATGTAGGTGCAGCCCGTGGAGCAGGACCTCTCTCTCCAACAATCAGCTCACCATCATTGATGCAGACCGTCTTGTTCTCCAATATATGCTTGAAAGCTAAAGCCCGCGCGATTGGTGTGGAAACCATATCTGCCCCACCACTCTGATAGAAATCTGTCAGAAGCTCCGCCCTCTCGGTAGAGATGTAGGGTTTTGTACCCACACTCTGTTCCCGAAGACGTTTCACTCTCTCAGTCTGCATGTAATAGTCCTCGTTATTGGTGGTCTAGTATGTTTCTTCTATAAAGGTCACGTATGCATGCATTGGTCATTCATGAAAACCGGATTTGGCAATCATGGTGCCTACGGATGTGTTCAGCAGACCAAGACTTGTGAACAGTGCTTCCTCAAGACGGACCGTTTCAGTACCTTGATCTGGAATAGTGTTCACCCAGAAATCGATGTGAAACTTAACATCGTCCCTTTCCTTCTTGAAGAATTCGAGGATGCCGTGGCCAGGCCCACCAAACACTGCTAGAACTGACTGTGTGCCTGCGATTGTTGATTTCAAGTCATTCTCAAGTTGATGATAGGAGGGTGCCTTCCTTGAAAATCCGATTCTAGTTGAGTCATCAGATTCTTCGAGAAATTTCGGAAGTTTTGTCACTCGCTCAACTTCAAATCCCCAATAA
The DNA here is from genome assembly GCA_019894665.1 of Candidatus Thorarchaeota archaeon. Classification (GTDB taxonomy): domain Archaea; phylum Asgardarchaeota; class Thorarchaeia; order Thorarchaeales; family Thorarchaeaceae; genus SMTZ1-45. The sequence continues at coordinate 2,279 of JAGXOC010000056.1, read as the reverse complement.
TCACTGACATCTTCTCGCTCTATCCTTTCGAGTGAAATCTGTGGTTTGATCTTTTTCACTTTGAACAGAGTGGGGTCCCGTTCACTCACTGTCTTTGAATAGTCGACTAGCTTGCTTAGTCCCAAGTCAATTTTCCCAGGTCGAACCTGCAAACCCCATCTTACAATGCCCTCCTGAAGATCAGCGATAGCGGTCTCTAATGGATGGCTTCTTGTTCTTAGAGGTGGAAGGAGACCTGCGAACTTGAGAGATTGTGTTTTGGGAAAACTTCTCCTGCGCAGATATTGCGGTGTATCCATGAACCGGAGTATCTTACTGAGGAGGTCTGCATCCCTTTTCCTTTCAGGGCTTAACAACCCAGTGTCATAAATATACACGAATTCCACACGAAAGACAGCTAGTGCTCGAGCTATTGATCCAGCCTTTACAGTCTTTTCACGTAAGTCCGAGCAATCTATCAATGATGTATCGGGGATTGCAACCTTTAGAGTCATTAGCAATTTCTCCTAGAGGTCCAGGGTGAACCATAGGGTTGTACGATTAGGTTCCTGAACTATTTTCATGTCAGCATAGGTCATGGCTTTGACCTCGGTTCTAGTATCATGTTTTTCGTGGTCAATCTTCTCACCTAATGCACGAGCTTCTAGTACGTAGCCTTCTAACGTTGCTTCAAGGTGGTCCACGTGAAACTTAGAATAGAACAACGCATTGATGTCAATCAGTGAAATGAGCTTACCTATCCATTCCACTAGAAGTTCCTCAAGATCTGTTCCTGTGACCATAATTTCAGTGGTTTCCTGCGGTTTCACGGTGGAAGTATCAAGAATAACCTCGAATGTGGCAAGGGCTGCCTGTTCGAACGCATCAATCAGGTCTGGAGCCCAGCATTCTATCGTGATGTCCGCTGTATGATCATGATAGTTGAAACCGCGCTCCAATCTAGTAGTTCACCTTCTCTCAGCAAACCACGACAAGAAGCTTAAAAGGCATTTCCAACGGTTGCAGATTGCTCCATCGGCTGCAACGATGATTCAATCACTGTATCAACTAATAGCGAGAGAAAAGGATTCAGTGTCTAGAGGAAACTCAATTGTGGGACTGCTATGATACATCTAGAGTTAGGTGCACGTGTGTATGGAGTCTAGAGACATTGGGAATTCTTCAATCATCCAGACGTTGCCAGATACAAGACAAACTAGACTGTTGAAATCCCATCCTCGGTGCCTTAATGGAGTTTTTTCCTGACCGTCAACTATCTTCATCGATGACTACAGTCGCTATTCCATTTAACGAATTGAGAGGCGTACTCGTGACATCATTCCCAAGTTCATCAACTACATGCCAGGTTGACTTTTTATCATGTTCACTAAATGGCCAATTCTCAAGAAGGACCTCTTTGACTGGAGTATCACTTGCGCCCCGAATGAAATAGTCCTTGTTTTTACCGGTAATCTTTACAGTGCGAACAATCTCTCCACTAAAACCTGTAGACCATTTTGCATGCCTTGGGATTCTTGTAACGAGATTTGCAGTAGAGAGAATAAAAGCTAAAACTGAAAACCAAAATAACCATGTGTATTGTGTGTAGGAAATTACGATAATTCCACTTGGAGAGATATATGCAAACTGAATCATAAGCAACAATATGCTACACAGAGTGAATGCAATGAGGGATAGAGAGTTGATTTTGTTAACCAAGAAACTCACACCTAGAACCTTCGTTTATGTCTGCGGTGTGATCATGAAATCTAAATCCGCAGTCCATTCTCTCAATCTCCAGAGTCAACTACGACAAGAAGCTTAAAAGGCATTTCCAACGGTGGCTTGTTGAGCCGAGGTAGCCAAGCCCGGATTACGGCGCTGGTCTTGAAAACCAGTTTCTTCGTGAAGCGCGAGTTCAAATCTCGTCCTCGGCGCCATTCTCCTTTTATCTGTCAAATCATATTTCATTATATCTGAAACAGTCAACTGTGTGGTCATTTACCATTCCTGTTGCCTGCATATATGCGTAGATAATAGTGGATCCGACAAATTTGAAACCTCTTCGTTTCAAATCTTTGCTAATCTTTTCAGATAGTTCTGTGTTTGCAGGAATCTCCTTCATAATCTTCCATTTGTTCACAATAGGCTTTCCATCAACAAATCCCCAGATATAATTGTTGAATGATTCAAATTCCTTCTGCACTCCAAGACACGCTTTCGCATTTGTAATCGCAGATTCAATTTTTCTCCGATTCCTAACAACTCCACTGTTTTGCATCAGCTTCTCAATTTTCTTT
>JAGXOC010000055.1 GCA_019894665.1 Candidatus Thorarchaeota archaeon | reverse complement strand
CTTGTAGATGGTGTAGTTCTTCGGATGTAAATCATTAGGGGTCCAGGTGATTATATTTCCAGTTTCACCCTCATCGTAATCGAAATCAGCTGGATGGTCAATTATAACCACAGTTCCATCGTGAACATATACCCACGCTTCATCTGTTGCGATGTTTCCTGTTGTGTCTGCAACAACAATTGTATAGTTGTGTGCACCGAAAGCTAGTCCATCAACTTGTATAACAATCGATTCAGCGCTTGAATTCCATGCACCAGATATTATGACAACCTCATTCTCATAGACAATGTAGGAGCTTGGTAGAAGGTCACTAGGTGACCATGTTATAGAATAGCCTGTGTCCCCCTCGCCATAGTTGATATCCGCATGGTCATTGATAGCTGGAGATGTTGTGTCTGTAATAAACACCCATATTGTATGAACTGATATATGACCGCTCGTGTCATTGAGAAACACAGTGTAATTATAACTACCTAGGTCGCTTACAGATATTGAAACCGAGATCATACCGCCTCCCCAAACACCATCATCGATCAAAACCTCATCGAGGTAGACTTCATACGAGTGTGGTAATAGTTCTGAGGCAGTCCAGTTGATTGACCCTGGTGGATCATCGTACTCTACATACTTATCTGAGCGTGGATCTATGTCAGGTGCTATCGTGTCTTGGACATTTACCCAAACAACATCACGGGACCACTCCCCATTACTATCCCATAACTGGAGAGTGTAGTTATAGGAACCAAGAGTAAGTGAGTCCAGGTCTACGACGTAAAGCACTCCAATTTGCCAGTCACCTGAATCTACAGGAACCTCATTTTCGTACAATGTGTATCCATCTGGATTATTCCCTGAAATATACCAAGTCAGGTAATTATCGATTGATCCATACTCGATGTAGATATCATCAGGATTGGAAATGAGTGGAGGTCTGTCAATTGGCGGGAGCATGTTTGTTACTACATCACCCACTATCATTCCGAATTGGTTTATGTAAACAAAAAGTCCACTGCATTGTAGGACTGTGACGTTCATGAATATACCATACCCCATATCCATACTCAGATTGAAGCTGGCATATCCATTCCACTCGCCTGTACTGGTCACTCGCAATATCTGGTTCCATTCAATCAAGCAAGCGGAATCACCGATGTTTGCGGCTGGGAACGAGTTCTCGTCTATCGTGGTTGAATATGGCACGTGTTCTGGAACCGAAATTCCAGGGATGATAAGTAGATGTTTGTACACCCAGGTTTCTGCCGCCGAAGCACCCGGCCAGCCATCAGAGATATACCCGTTCAAAACATTGACTCGGAGCCAAGTATCAGTGTATGAAACAGGCACACCCATTTGGGTCTGATTCAAAGTCATTGAACAGTTGATCTCAAATGGAGACAACCAATTTAAAAAGGTGAAGTTGAATACCACCTGCATATTGTAAGCAGGGTCATGCATATCCATGAAGACATAGTCACCATAGGTAGGATCAACCCGCGGGATGACGAGATAGGACTCGATTGTTACCGACCCATTCGCCTGAGCTCCATTGTGCCAAGTACCCATCAAGGTAATTGTATTGGTCCCGTTTTGAAACACTGGTACAAAGATGGTTAGTTCAGGATAAGAACTAACTCCACTGACATGTGATATCCACACATCATTCACGAACACTGTGATGTTCACAAGGTTTACCACATCTGTACCGGTATAATTCACAAAGACAAGACCACCACGGACCTGTTGGTCTGTTATTGGAGTGTAAATTGTGAGTCCATAGATAGGCAGGATTTTCTCTTGTCTGTTGTTATAGATTAGAGATTCTCCTCCTATAGGTACAATGAATGATGTCAGGTTCATAGTGCCTGAAGTTGGTGCTAAAACTTGCGAATGCATGAAAGCTGATTCACCTGGATTCAAGCTGGTTACATAGAGTGAGTCCTCCAGAGTACCATTAACAATGAGATCAAGATAGAACCCGCCCTCGATTGAAGAACCTTGGTTAATCACATATGTATATACATCAACTAATGAACCCGCTCCAGCACCAGCAGGTGAATCGATGGATGCGCTAAGGTCATGTAGAGGAAGTGTGAGCCAGTAATCGAAGATATTCTCAAAGACGAGATGATTATCAGTTCTAAACAAGTCCCATGTCATTGTGTAATCCATGCAGAGAACCTTTGATTCTCCCACCTCACTCACTGCACCTATAATATTCTGACCATCAGATGTACGAATAAGCTCTCTTGCGGGATGATTCAGAACATAGGTATTGTCCTGATCAAAGTGCTGAAGCTCGGTCACACCAGTCATCAGGGGATGGCTAGACTCGAAAATTGTGGTGTTATCCGCAACTGAATTTATGTTGAACTCAAAGGATATACCAAGACCCGCCATGAACGCATGCAAGCCTTCAGAGAATCCCCAGGAATAGGTAACAAACAGCTTGCCACCACCATTGACGAAGTCCTCAAGAGCTGTGATATCAAGTGCTGGCCATGGGTTTCCGCTACCACCAATGAAGATGACATCAAATAATGTCAAGTCATCCAGAGTGAGAGAACCCGTTATCTCAGCAGTCACATATCCTCGATTAATGTAAAGATCCATGACTTCCCACATATTACCTTCACCATGAGCAGTGATGAATCCAGCCGCAGGAACAGTCCGATCATAATAGAAAGTCACAGTATCTGAGCCAGAATGGCCCAATGTATCATATGCAACTACAGTGACATTGTACCATTTCTGATTCTCAAGAGCCAGGTAGATATAATTCTCCCAACCGACTTGCTGGTGAAATGAGTTGTTGACATAGACTTCGAAGTATTCAACCCAGCTTGTGGGATCGCCATAGGTCCAGTTCACCTTACCATCATTCAATGTACCCATATCTGAAGGATAGTCAATCGCAACCGTGGGATCGTCGGTGTCAACAAGAACTTGAGCACCTATCGTGTAATTCATACCACCAGTTTCCATATAGACCTCAATCCAGTTCCCACCATTAGGTAGTCCACTCATGAACATGAACTCTAAGAGTGTAGTACCATACCATGCAAAGTTCAAGAACACGTAATACTTGACTATAGTCTCATTCGAATGTCCTTCCCAAGTCAGAGTGTAATCTGTCGATGTTGATTCATCAATTGAAGTTATGAAGAGCCACTTCTTTGGAGGGTCGAAACGAAGCGTTAGGTCGTCTATTGGGAATGAGGCAATAGAGTGTTGTTCATAGTTGTTCCAAATTGCTCCATGGTTGAGACCAATAGCGTATGGGACATCATACGTATTCTCAACCAAGTCATAATTGAAGTCTATAGTTCCATTATCATAGAATATGACCTGAAAAGTACCCACCAAATCATCTTGGTACCATGCACTCATTACATTATTGTACTCAATCACGTAGCGACTGGGAGAAGAAAGGGTCAGATTGTACACGCCAGGATTACCAGATTGCCAGTCTATTGGAGTGGCGTATGGAGCAACTGCGTACCAAGAGGATTCGTCAGTTGAACCAAGCCCTACCCATGGTTGGTAAGGATCAGTGTTGTAGAACGACATCCACCCATGCCTTGACACATAGATGTTTGTAAAGTTCTCACCATAGAATGGGAACTCAAAGGGAAGCTCAAGCATAACACTCTCACTCACACTGAGGTCATTCCACGTGCCGCCTGTGGCATCTTCCCAATTATAGGGAAGCGGTGTTTCGCTGTAATCAAAATCGCCATAAGTTGGATCAATATCGCTTAAGATGAATTGGGTTTTGGTGTCGACAGTTTCCTTAGACTGCTGTACACCAGTGTTGTCATCTTCAAATTGTTGTAGAGAATCAACTGATTCAGGAGAACCAAGGTCCTCCATAGTATGATCTGAAGGATTACTTGTAATCATCGGGATAGCTGGAAGGCTACTCGCGAAGTTACTTAATATGAATATGAATGTAAAGACAGTCAAAAATAAGTAGGGTTTCTTCTTCATGAAGATCTCTCCCCGGTAAGCTATTTGCAGGAGGAACCACGCATCTCCTCCAGCAATACTTTCACTACATACTGTATTCATTTGCAGATATGTCTTCTGGAATCAATCTCTGACAGGTTTTTCTAAGAAGGAAGATGCTGCAATAGGGGCATTGCGCCCCCTATTCAGCCAAAATTACTCGATTGCTTCAAAGTCTTCTTTTGAATGGAAATGAACAAGTACTAGGTTGTAGCTAATTTGAGGTGTGGTAAGTGATGGAATGAGTTTCATCGCTGTTTCAATGTCCTCCTTATGGGACATAACAGGGACCTCACGAATGTTCTGTACACTCGCTCGGATGGCAGTGTTGATCTCGGCTAATTCAGACTCTACCTTTCTCGACTCCCCAGCTAGAAGAAGGATTCTAATGTTCCCATGGTGAAGTTTTCTGCCAAGAATCTTTTCCACTCCATCTATAATCTTCAGTATAAGGTCTTAGATAGTAACCCAGAGTGTTGCCTATTAGGAACCCAGCGCTCGCTCCAATTATTAGCGGAAAAACCTCTATTAATCCCAAGACGCTGAAAATCGCATATGAGGATAAACCAACTCCCCAAATGAGTAGTAGTGCAAATGTTGTGATACAGCAATAAATCAATCCTTTACCTGAAACCCTTGGATTATACCAGCGAAACTCAAGAGGCATGATGATTCTAGGTATTATGTGAAGGTCAGACTCATCAACGAGCATTGCAATAATCATGCTTGGAAGGAAAATCACTATGACACCAAATAGTAGAAACCCATAATCCATCATAATATCGACGAATTCAAGAGTTCTAATCATTTCTAATATAATTTTCCAAATTAGAGAGAGCTGGTTAAGTAGGTGGGACTCATTTTCTCAAGGAGACGATATGAAAAACCTCATGCAGTCATCCGGTAAAATCTGCATCCTAATTGGCCCATCAAACAATATCATAACAGATTCACCATGAATATCAGCAGTTGTATAGCCTAATCTTCCAATCTTATTCATTTTCTTGACCCTAAGAATAACATGATTGAGCAGGGCAGAAGGATTCAACAAATCAAAGTCATTACTGAGAGCAAACAAGATTGGAGGGTATCTAGGAATCATATCGTTTCTGATTGGGTTCGCATTGGACATCCTCGTGGCAAATGTAATGTTTGTTCATGTTCAAGTGGGAATGCTCATTGGATGGGTACTCCTGGCACCACTAATCTTTGATTGGTATGAGATTTTTGAGCAAAAGGAGTGACAACTTCTAGTTAACAAGATACCTAGAGCTTTCAAGGATGGTCCTCTTCAGGCTCAATTGGTGGATTCTTGCGAATGAAGTAAAGAGCGTAGACCAGAGACGTGCCTGCTACGAGAGCAGCTGGTAATAGTATGATAATGATATCCACAGTGGTGACGACGAAGAAGAATCCAGTCACGATCAGAACCAATATGTTCAGATAAACCCAGCGTCTGAAATATGTTCCACCATCATCATATGTAAGATAGACATCTCCCATGCCAACACGATCCTAAATACAACTAGTGGTTGAAAACATATCAATTATCCGAACAAAGAGGAATCTTCGGCATGAGAAGAAGAACGATGCTGCAATGAGGGCATTGCGCCCCCTATTCAGCCAAAATTACTCGATTGCTTCAAAGTCTTCCTATGAAACGCAAATATCATTGTCGTCGGGAAACTCTCTCCACCCAAGTCGAAAGCCATTCTTGAGCAACACCATGCAGAGATTTGTCGTCTTTATGCACGCATGTGACAAGTCTGTCAGAGTGATGGTGCATTGAATAGATACAAGAGTTGCAGGAGATACAATCTGTTCTCTGACTTCCTCTCCCCTCTAACCAACGATTTGGCAGGTCTGGTTCTCGAATCAGAGGACGTGATAGCGCAATGAAATCTACTTCCCCCTTACCAATAATCTCTTCCAGTCTTTCGATATCTCGGTTTCCACCAACAAGGATAATCGGAATCGCAATATCGAGTTTCTCAATATACTTTAGAAAATAGCTTTGCTTCTCAGTGCTACCTATACGTGTATGAGATTCAGGCGCTGGAACGGGTCGAAATCCAAGTTCTTTTTCACTTCTAAAGAGACACTCCCACATGCCACCACTTACCTCAATTGCATCAACACCTGCCCTTTCGATTTCAGTCGCCAAGTCAGGAAAGCTGTCTATGTCAGTCCCACCTACCAAGTAGTCAGTACAATTCACCTTAATCAGAATAGGAAACTTGCCCACTGACTTTCTTGCGCTCGTAACTATATCTCTGATGATTTTCGTCCTGTTCGAAATCGAACCACCGTAGGCGTCATTTCGATTGTTGGTGATTGGCGATAAGAAACGGGCCAGCAGACTACCATGCGCCGCGTGGATCTGAACGCCATCAAATCCCGATTTCTTCATATCCACAATTGCTTCTACAAAACAATGCACGATGTCTCCTATTTCTTCTACAGTTAGCTGTCTATACGTTCTTTTCGAAAAAGCTGAGGTGAACTCAGAGGGCGCCGCATTAACGCTACCATTTTCGACCTGTGCGATAACACTGCAATCTGCTACTGAGGAGTGTACTGTTTCAGCGAGTTCTTCAATTCCTTCAACCCGCAGACCATCATATCCTAGAAGCCACCCATTTGAATCGTCTTCCGCTGATTGTTGGTTGCAAACTGTAAAGCCACCCGTGATAATCAGACCAACACCACCAAGCGCAAGTTCCTTGTAGAGATTGAGAACTTCCTTCGACATCTGGCGACTATTCACTATTGAGGGGTCCCAAGTAGCTGATCTAACTAGACGATTGGGTAGAGAGAGCTCTGCAATTTCTCCTTCTGAGAAAATCCTATAGTTGTCTCTTCTCATTTGAATTACTCTTCAGAACCTCATTTCAGATTTGTAAAATAAGTTCATTGAACAAAGTAAAAATGGGTTTCTGACGGAGGTTGTGCTGCTTTATCAAATTGATACCAGAATAAATTGGAACAAGATGCTGCAAGGGGGGCGTAGTTCCCCCGATTCAGCCAAAATTACTCGATTGCTTCGAAGTCTTCTTTGCTTGCTGTTTTTCAGTTCACAATCACAACTGGACTTCTGGAGTACTGTAAAACTGGGATGCGTGTTGGGACTTATCGATTACCTATCAATTACCTCTAGTTTAAAGATAACAGGTCTGATTCCATCAGTACAGCAAGTTATGTAGGAATTATCGGTTTTCATCCACTTCCACATCTTACCAGTCTTCCCCACATAATTGTCAAAACTTCCTCCTTGCATAAGGGTCAAGAGAAATCTGTGGATGTCATGCCAAGCAAAGCTGCATGGGAAAGAATCTGGCTTGGCTGTTGGACTCTCTGTGATAAATTCTTGACCTTCTTCGAATTCTCCACATTTACCTGTTCTTGCCTGCAGGTGTTCTTCTGCAAGGTCTTCGTGGAATGTCCGTCTCAGTACAGTAATCCTACATTTTACCATTCTTTCCCTCTCATTGTCATTGGACCACTAACCTGTTTATAGCGTTCGTGATATCGGTAAACCATGCATTGGAGAAGACAATGAAATCTGGATCTCCTAACCATTTCTTCCCGTGCATCAGTGGGAGTGTTTCATGACGACTCCTTCTCCCTCATGTCGTCTATCTCGTCCTGTGCTGGTGTGAACTCCGGATTGAGAAACAGCGCCTGCTCCCAAAACCTTCGGGCCTCTTCATTCCTCCCCAGAACATGCAGGATCCACCCCAGATTGTAACAAGCCTCCACGGATGGTTCCATCCTGATTGATCTTAGCAGGGCTCGAATTGCAGCCTTGGTCCGCCCAGTTCTATAGAAGACATATCCAAGGTTCATTCGAGCAATGGCGTTGTGAGGGTCTAGATGGATAGTTCTTCTGAGCACTTTCTCAGCCTCGTTTATATCATCGCCTGCCCCACCAAACGATGTTAGAAAACGAGCTAGACTAAATGATTACTTCGTAAAAGCTGAAGAGAATAATGAGGAGCCTTAGGAAAAGGCTCCCCAAAATCTGTGGATTACTCGATCAGCTCGAAATCCGCAATTGCCGCGCCACACATAGGACATACCCAATCCTCGGGCAAATCGGCGAACAGCGTACCAGCAGCTATGCCACTATCAGGATCGCCTAAATCTTCATCATAAACCCAACCACAGACCATGCATTCATATTTAGCCATCTTGGTGTCTCCGGATTTTTCCTATCTTTCGCGGACAATTCATCCGCGCGATGGTCTTAGCTCTAGTAGATAAAAGCCTTCGGATTGGTGGGAACGAGTCAAGAGAGGAGCGATAAGTCGCTCACTCGTCATCGTCGAACTCATCTTCCAATGGTTCAGGTTCCTCAGTTACTTCAAGCGGTTTCTCTATATCCTCCTCTTCTGGAACCCGTAGAACATCTTCTTCCTCGACCGGTTCGTCAATCACTGCTGGTTCATCTTCTGTAAGGTCTGGAATCTCCTCTGGGACTTCAGCAGGTTCCGGAGCCTTCCTTGACCTTCGAATAAAGAGCAGCTCAATGATTAAAGCAACGAATGGAAATACGAATAACTTGATGACATCTGGTATCCGCTCACCAATCAGACCCCCCGATAGGGTTCCGAATAATGCCTGGACAACCAGATATCCAGATGCAAAGAAGAAGGTCATAGTGGCAGCAAGTTCACTAGATATCTTCCATCTCGTATCCAGATCTGCCCGACTTGCCAAAGTTAGTCCAACAGAGCTTAGGGCATAGAGGAGGAAGAAGATAGACATCCCTGCATCAATCACTAGTGACAAAAGGTCAATAGATGCACTTACAGGTTTGAGGATGTTATACAAGAAATAGGCGACATATGCTGCTATGAACAGACCTAGCAGGGCAAGATTATCTACAGTAACTCTCTTGCGTTCTCTCAGCATAATGAATCCGTTCACGAAGTTGAATCCTAACGCCAATAGGGCACCAATCAATGCCGCTCCAACAACTACCCAATCGAAAAGTGCGGTGGTAGCAGCATACCAGATGAATAGAATGATGAACGCTCCTATTACTATCACATAGCTTAGTATATGCAGGGTGCCCAACAAGAAGGCGACAACTCGGGACCTGCTTTTAATTTGAACACTTTCTGCATATCCCAACGCAGTTCTGGATGAAAGATATGCCTGGAATCCTATCCAGCCTAGAAATGCAATTCCCACCAGTATCCAGAAGACCATCCCAGTTAACCACAAAATGAGATAAACAAAAGCGCTGATGACAATCCAGATTATGAAGAAAACAAAGGATCTCGTATATGATTCCTCACTTGCTACGAAACGTTGGAGTCCTACAAGGGATAGAAAAGCAGTTATCATGAAGAAGGTCGGGAAGATACCGCCGATTATTGCGATGAATCCTCCTGCGAATATTGGGAAGAAATTTCCTAATTCTCTAAATACAAGCACAAAGACAGCTGAGAGAATGAAAATTAAAAATAGCCATCTCAATCTTTTTGATTGAAAGAACAACCTTAGACCCTTATTGAATCGAGTTAGAACTGGAATATCCATTGCATTTTCCTCTCTGGATGTAATCTGCATTGGTCAATACTACTATTTATTCTTGAGCACATGAAGGATTTCCGCCTCAAGGGTCTCTTTGACAGTTGGTTTTTCGATTAGATTCGCTACCAAATTTCCATCAGTATCATAGAAATTGAACCAGGGTATCGCTGTCACACCCCATTCATCAATATCTGGAGGTGAGGGAGGTACCGCCCATTGACGGTCTGGATCCAGAGGTGCAGTCTTGATTTTACTAAAGACTAGGACCTCAAGACCAATCTGTTCTTCTATTTGCATCATTACTGGCATTGCTCTCTTGCAGTCTCCACACCATGCGGCAGTAAAGACTACCACAGTGAGATCCTTCAGGGCATCACGTAACTCGTCGACCACATCAGCATTTAGTTTGTAGTTATTGTATACTTCAAGGAACTTTTCCTTGTCTTTGTCTCTGAGACTGTCAATGTATTCACGTGTATTGGTTGTACGTGATCTGATCTCATTGAGGTCGACCATATTCATACCTCCACAGTATGTCCTTCTAAAAGTCTTCGATACACCCATGAATACCAGACCCGTAATCCTGATAAGACACGGAGATAACGAAGAAGTGTTCAGCTTGGGACCGGTGAGCTCAGTGTCTATTGAACTATACAAAGCGATTATCGTTGGGCCTCCAAACGTAGGGAAATCAAGTTTGGTGAGACGATATCAGAGCGATGAGTTCAGGGACGCACACACCGCAACAATTGGTGCAGATCTCAGTGCAGCAACTTTTGATTTTCCTGAAGGTCGAGTTGTTCTTACGATTGCTGACATTGGTGGACAGGAATCTTTCGCAGGACTTCGGAACCAGTTCTATCAGGGTGCACACCATCTCATCATGGTCTATGATGTCACTGAGCGTTCAACTTTTGACCGAATAGCAGATCTACATGAGGCTCTGACAGAGAAGATCTGTATTCAACGCGACTCCTTTCTTGGCGGTTCTCTTGTGGCAAACAAATCTGACATGACGGAAGAAGCCCAGGTTACAGCTCAAGATGGTCAACTTCTCGCAGACCTCCTCACGCTCAAATTCTTTCAGACCTCTGCCAAAACAGGTATGAATGTGAGTGAGCTTTTCCATTTTGCAGCTTCTGAGTCACGTCGACTCCGACACACCAGCTAGATTACATACGTTGCAATATTCGTCTTCTATTGCGTTGCTGCAGTCATTCTACAGTCACGAATTCTCATAGTAGGAATGACTGTTGGAGTTGTTACTTCCCACCAGAAAACCTGAGTTCTATCATTGCCTAGGGCATCAATGTTCGAGAACATCCGCATGGTGTTATCACTGATACGCATGTTCTTGATAGGTTTCATCTCACCTTTCTCGACTAGGAACATGGCGTCTCTTGGTATGGTTGAGAATTCACCTGTCTGATAATTCTGGAATCTTGAATACCAGTTGCAAGTGACATAGATGGTTGGTCTACTAACATCAAGAAGCTCATCTATTGTATGATCTCCATTCTCGAATACAATGTTGGAAGCGCCAGGAAGTAACATTTTCATACCATCACCTATCTCCATCATTTCAGAACTGCCTGTGGTTTCAGTGTCATACATCTTCGCAGTTGTAGTATTATGGATCAAACTTTTGAGTACGCCTTGATCAATTATCTTTGTCGTGCGTCCAGGTGTTCCTTCCCAATCGAATGTAGTGCTGTTCAGACCACCATTGAACAATGAGTCATCATATACAGAAATGAACTCGGGAGCAATTTGTTCTCCCATCCTATCTTTGAGAGGAGACATTCCTATCATAATCAAGAAGGGATTTGCCAATTCCGGAATGGTTCCAATAACATTCGCTGCAACTGTTGGTGTTAGTACGAGGTCATAAGCTCCAGGTTTTCCTTGAACGGCTCCAAGTGAAAGCTTAGACAACCTGCCAGCCTTGGTTCCTGCTTCAAGCATTCCTTTCTCTGACTTTGATGGCATAGTTCCACACTCTAATCCTTGACCTGAGTAATCAAGATCGTCTTGTAGAGCTCTAACATTGAGGTCAAATGTAGTACCTTTGCTAGCACCTTCAGGACCTAAACTTGAATGGAAGACGGAGTTACGCTTGGTAATCATCAACGCACCTGCGACTCTAATTGCGCCCTCTTGTGTGGCTTGATCTACAACCGAGTTAACCACCTCTGGAGCTTTCTCCACGAAGGAATCTATTTTGCTATCGTACTGCTCCTTCAATTCTGGATATGGTTGGATTTTATCCTCGAGTCCAGCGAAAAACATGGAATCTGGAAGAATTTCAGTGAATGCTATAACATCATCAACTGCCTTCTTGACATCATCCTTTGAAGAGACAGGTCTCTCAATTGTACCTGTCTTCGCCCCCTTGACGACAACAAATAACTCAAGCTGAAGCGCGTCCCATCTCTTGCTTATATCAATGGAACTCTGAGAGAATCTTATCTGTGAGTTCTTTGTTTGTACAGTCCTAGCTATGATTGCATCGGTCTTACTCTTTCCATAGTCAATAGCATAGTCTGTTAGATTCTTCAAATTGTCAGTGTTAGTCACTATCCAACACCTCCAAGTCTAATGTTTCTGAATCTAATCTCTCCTCCTCCCGCGTAGACAGGTGCCCCTTGCATCGGATCACTCTTGCCACAAGTACCGGGAAAATCAAACCTCAGATTATTAGAAACAGCATCAACTGCAGTTAGCAGTCCTACACTTGTGGTTTCCATCACTGGTTTCTTAACCATAGTGTCAGTGATTTCACCATTCTTTATCAAATAAGCCTCAGACCCTGTGTATTTTGACTGATATCGTCTGTCGTCAATATTCCATTCTTGGAAGCTTCTCATGTATACACCAAGTTTCACGTCCTCGATAAGTTCCTCAAAAGATTGGTCCCCAGGTTCAAAGTATGTATTTGCCATTCTAATGATTGGTTCTCGGTTGAATGCAGTTGCACGCGCGGCGCCATTGGAACTTGTACCGAACTTGGTGCCAAACTCTCTATTGAGGAGTGGTTCATTGATAATTCCGTTTTTGATGAGCTCACGCTTTCTCGCTTTCACTCCTTCATCATCATAGACATAATGGCCTGAGGTTTTCACAATGGTTGGATCCTCACTCACATTCACGGCCTTAGACCCAATTTGGGATTCCCCTATCTTGAGGTCTCTCCAGAAACTCTCTCCTGCTTGAGCCCCCTCTCGACCCATGATACGGTCTCCCTCACTTGGATGCCCCACATTCTCGTGAGCGATTATTCCCGCTACCTCCGGTCCCACTACCATATCGATTGGTTGACCCATTAATTCTTCAACTTTAACAGCTTTCTCAGCTGATTTCTTGAGTCTATCAACCTCATCCTTCAGAAATTCTATAACCTTTGCTTCATGTATTCTTTCCCATCCTCCAGCTTGTGTCATATCAAGAAATCTTTGTTCTGAACCTCCAGTAGCCTGAGCGGTTAGAGCGGATCGCATGAGAATGTATGAAAGTTGACTCTCAATCCTAGTTCCTTCACTAGTAACGAAATATTTGTCAATTACTTTGGGAGTAAACATGAAGAGGTATGATGATAATCCTTCCATTTGCTTATTCATTTCATTAGAGAAATCCATCATTGTTTCTATATTGACATCTGTGAGTGCTTCTCTCGCCTCCATCTTCCAATTTGCTTCAGTGGAAAACGGCTCCCCCAAGTCAATTGGTTCTTTTCTTTTGGCATTCTTTGCCATCTTGTAGGCTGCCGTGATTGATTCTTCTGCTAGACCTTTCTCAAACCTATCAAAAGACGCAAACCCCATACTGCCATCGACCAGAATCCGAACTCCAATTCCAGCTGAGGGTGTAACTCCTCCAGAAACTGGCTCTCCATTCCGGTAGACTAGTCCCCTTGTCATGTCTTTGACATATCTCGCTTCGACATAGCTGCCGCCAAGTTTGTTACCAAATTCGATGCAGTACTCGGCTAGATCTTTCCCTTCTTTCAAACTAGACACCAGTGGCACACTAGCTGTATCCTCGTGATAAAGCCTCTGAATCAAGAATGTAGAACCCCTACCGTATAATTCAAAACATATCATTCACTCCCAAATCTGAGGTCCCGTAGATGATTGAGGAAGTGAATCGAAAGAAATGGATGGCAATCTATGCGTTTCTAATAATGGATGTTGCCCAGATTCTTTTTGTTTCTGTACTTTACGTGGGCATCATGATTTTTTTAGTATTGGATTTTGACATCACCAATTTTAATCCTCTCATATCTGTTTCATTGTTCTTCGCAATCAGTATAATGCAGATAGCAATGCTCTATATCACAGCCACCCAGATGCTTAGACAGGAAGATTTGATCAAGCTATATCCGGGTTATGATGAGAAAACTGAGTGGAGAAGCAGGTACTCTCGTGACGAAATAGTGAACTGGACACAAGATCTAGCAAAACAGAGCAAGGTCAAAATCAACAAGATTTTCCTGATGAACTCACCACTTCCAAACGCGTTCACATTTAATCTTCCATTATTTGGTTCAGTTGTAGTTGTTCACAGTAACACACTTGAGGTCTTGAACGAAGATGAAGTTAAGGCAATCATTACTCATGAATTAGGGCATATAGCAAACCGCGATTCGGCTGTTCAAATTGCTGTAAGGATGCCCTCATTCTTTATTGACCTAATCTATCTTTACATCTACATTCTTCTTGGAGTTGGGGTTGCTAGTGCAATATTCCTCGTCGGAGATTTCGGTCTCGCGGGAATCCGTCTTGTGGTACTTGGTGGATTCTTTTTCCTCTCAAGAATTCTTGCCACAATTTCGCAATTGTTCATGAAGAAAGCTTCGCGATCTGCTGAATTGATGAGTGATTATCATGCAGCCTCTGTTCTTGGATATCAGGCAACAATCAATGCGCTCATTCGATTGGGTCAACGTGTTGAGGCAATCACAGTGTTAGTTGATGAGATACGTTGGCTAGAATCATTGAACCCTGAACGTGCAGGCAAGATTGCATATGCGGAACTCATGCGAATGATTACACACTTTCCTCTAGATGGTATCGATGAGGCGAACGCCCGACTGGTTGCACCAGGTGTTTTCTTATCAACCAGATTAAGACACATGCGAGAAGTCTATGGAATTCAGCTGACCGATGACCAGATTCAGACTGCTGTGGATGCAGCAGTTCCTGGTCTACAAAAGAAACGTGATGAAACCAAACCTGTTTCGGAAACAACCAAGGACCTGCAGGTTGTCGACTGGAGGAAAGTCGACTATGACGAGGATAGACGTCTCTCAGATGAGGAATTGGTTGACCTTCTTAAGAAACTCCGCGAGAATCCAAAGAAAATGCTCTTTGATAGTGAGGCTGGAGCAAATCTCCTTATACTTGACCATCCTGACTTTCGAAGACGGGTCCTGTTCATTGCTGAGGAATTTGGTTTGTAGCTTCAATAGACTTCTCATTATTGATGCGTTCATCCTCCGATTGGTTCGTTCCCCTCATTGATGAGATCACCGCAGCAATGATGCAGAGAATTGAGAACACCCATATTGTGTTCACAACAGCTTGACCATATCCTGCAGTAAAGATTGGACCTGATGTCAGACCTCCTGGATTGGCTATCAGGAAGAATATTCCAAAGATAGTCGTGACAAGAGCAGTTGCGATTGAGAAACCAGTAGTTCTAGATATGTTCGTGAGCGCACTAACAACTCCCATGTATTT
>JAGXOC010000054.1 GCA_019894665.1 Candidatus Thorarchaeota archaeon | reverse complement strand
AAGAATAAGAATGTGGCAGCTCATGGGCTTGTCACACGCTCGCGCAGTGCACATTTCCCACAACGACACCGGGCTTAACTTCTGAGTTCGGCTGAGTTCAGGTGAACCCCGGCACCTATGGCCGCCATCAAGTCGTTCGGTCCCCCCGTTTGGTTTTAAGCATTACTCTCTGACAGCTCCTTGCGCATAGAACGGGCCTGTGAGAGGAATGCGCTCACGTTATCATCCCATATTCCATTATCTCTTAAGAGGCGATGGTAGAGATTGAAAGTGAAGCTTCGAAAAGTTCGGGGTCTCATACATCGAATCACAATATCCTGCTGAATCCCCTGTTGGTTGAATTCAGAAACTAATTCATGTACCCTGTCTTCTGGAAGTCTTGAAAGAACAATACCTTTGTCACATTCTTCATTCAACATCACTGTGGATGTAGGTGTGTTTGTCAAGAATGAATCAACCAATGAAATGACATTTTCCTTATTACCCTGAATTATCGAAGCAAGGGAAACAAGACTAACATCATCCACTTCATGGGCTACTTGTATCACACCTTTTCTTTGTAATCTTGATATAATAGAAAAAACTTGTTTTCTACTCATGTCCCAATACCTGAAGTATCCTGGCCTTTCGAAATCCTGTAGATAAACACCCGCAGAAATAAGACCCAAAACTTTTGCTTCATCAGGTGTTATCTGATGTGTATCTGATTGTATAACACCAGCAAAACGTTTAGAGATTCTTTTCATTGAACTTTTTCTGTATAATGATGCCAAAATTCTTTCAATAGGTACTTTCCATTTTCCAGAATCATCATCATAAAGATCAAGATTTACGGTTCGCGTAGACGTAGATACCTTGATACATTGAGGGAGGACTCTCATTACTCGTTCCACGCTAGATGGTGGCATAGTCATTACTTGCAAATGTGCTGGATTATCACTAATTATTCCCAAACGCGTGATGAATCTCATATGCCGGTGGGGCCATCTATATGCAGCTCCAAGATACACAAGCTCTGTGAGTCCAATTGTATTGGGGTTTACATGGGCGCGAACTCTCAAACCATATGATATAGCAGCTAGACGTTTTTTCCACAATTTTCGAGATCTCATTGCCTGAGTCTTTGTTACTGGTAGTCGAGAACGAAAACTATTGGAATCATTCAGTTCTTTCGCTGATATGATGGCATTACCAAACCAATTAGGACATAGCTCAATCACTTTTTGCCAGAGAATCCTCCATGTTTCACTCGTCAATTCTGCTATAGTGACCTTTGGTTGTTCCAACTGATTCCTCGAAGCAAGTATCATCAGTTTCAAGTAAGGCGGCCACGTTTGATTATCAACAACACACCTGTAGTGTCCTCGTATAAGAGATCCAAACAGAGGCATTGCATCTGTAAGAGATGAAGAATCAATAACATCCACCATTTGCATTTTGGACATCACAACATATGCGAGAAATGCCATTAGTTGCTCCCTAATAGATTCAGGAAATGAATTTGGCACTAATGGAGACACTGTGTCCCTCACAGTTTCTCCGAGTTTCAGATTAGGAATTGCCACTTCGCTCACAAGCTTTGAAATCCCTTCCCATGAAGGGGAGGGTTCATCAAGTACACCGAGAATCTCCTTTCGCAAAGACTCCTCTTTGTCTGACCACACTTTGGTAAACCATGAATTACGAAGATCATGGTCATCAAGGAGCTTGAGGGTTTCCACCTCATAAGGTTGTATTACTTGGGTTTCATATATTCTACCAGTTCGAGAATCACCTATAGTGAGCCAATGTCTTGTGTCACGCTCAATCTTCTGAACAATGTATACAGCATCATCTTGTCCTGCCCTTAATCGACCATAGAATCCCCCAGAAGATGGAGGAAAAATATCTTCAATAGCTTGTCCTATATCTGCGGCATAGGGTCGCGTTACAGCAAGTATTGGATTGAAGATAATCCTACATTGGGTATTATGCGGGTCCTCTATTGGTGAATACAAAACATTAGCTGTATCCTCACTTGATATGACCTTTCCTGATTCCAAGGTAATCAATAGATAGTCTTCTTTGATTCTAAGAACTCCTCTGTCTACGTTTTGCGAATTATTCCAAACATTCACAATCAAGTCATCAGTTGACATACAAGATGTCTCCGAGGCTGTTCCAGATAATGATCAGTCCGAGTCCATTTTAGAATTGCTCTTGACATAAATCGTTCTCTCTCACCGGATTCAAAATTATGGCCATATAAAAAAACAGAATGTCGTCCTACAATAGGACGACTTGTGGTTTCGTTGAGGATGGTTGGTCTAACTTGGCATCACATACATTGTGGCTACCAAGGTTCGGGCATTGTAGATCTTTCAGGGTTCATTATCATCACTAGTAGATAAAGGGTTGAGAACTCTGTTAACATATGAAAGAAAATTGGGGCAATTAGAGATACTAATTTTGAAAAAAAGTATCATTTTCGGAGTCATGAATGCTCTTTTTTTAGGGGCACTTTATTTGAGACAACAATCATACATTGCACAAATTCAGGAACTGAAACTACTATTTTGAGTCTATGAGATGCTCATAACTAGTTCTTCTTGTTTGATTTGCAATTTAGATAATCATACATTCGCACAAAACAGTTGGATAATTCATCAACAGATACACAGACATGATTCAAGAATTGAATGACGAACACATTTTTCATCTATCAGATAATGTCGACATCTCATCAATATCCAGTACATCAAGAGACCCTGTTGAGTCAATATCTTCTATTAAATCACCATCTCCACAGGTTTGGATTCCAAATCGTTTACAGACATCTTTCAGTGTTGAAACGGCTGTCTTTGTCCACCCAGAAACATCCAATTCCCCTGGAATTGCTACTTCTCTTACCATTATACTGAAGGGTTTGACATGTTCAGCTGTAAGAATCCTTGCAACCATACAAAGCACATGTCTTCTTTCATCATTGAGAGATTGGGCATAGACAAGTACCAACCTGTCTACAGCTTCAGGAGTACCTAACGCCACAAGTATGCTTATGCCCATGAGCCAATCCTCATAGTCTTCTGCAGCTAGCAGCTTTTCACAGTGATCCATGAGCAAAGAGTCTTGCCTGCGAGCTAGTTCAAGAAGAGCCGGTTTCCTGAGAATCAGATGGACTGTTTCATCCTCTACAAGATTCCACAGCCGCGCGTTATCGATATCAACATAAAGAGGGGTATGGTTTTCAATGTGGGAAGGCGTCGACAGTAAGCGCAGCCGTGGCTGGGTCATGTAGTCCGGTATCGACTGAGGTTATTAAGGTCGTACAACAGAGTGCCAATTGGATAGCTTTTTATGAGAACAATTCGAACTCAAGAATAACTCCTGAACAGAGGAAAGTAATATGCCAGGTTCACACGGTTCACTCACAAAGGCTGGAAAGGTTCGTGAATCCACACCTAAAGTAAGAGGGCGTGAGAGACACACACCAATTCCTCGACTACGCAATAAGAGGAATTATATCAAAAGATTTGTGAAAGGTCAGACAATCGGAGTACGCAAATAATCCAACATCTCTGAGAGCAGGTCGCTCAAGATCTGTAGCTCAGATTCAAAACTTCTTCTTCCCACCCATTGCATCACGATAGTATTTTCCAAATTCTGATATTTTCGATAGATTGTTTCCTGTATATACCGGACCATCTACACAGACTAAGGACCCAGTTGGATCAAGTGCACAGGTTCCACAAATACCGCAACCACATTTCATGAACCGCTCAAGTGATGCTTGAAACGACATCCTACTGTCTTTAGTACCATCATAGAGACCTCGCATCATCAGCTCAGGTCCACAAGTATACAACGTATCGAACTCGTTTTCTTTCAAAATTTCTTTAACAGCATCAGTAGCCAGTCCCTTGAAACCTACAGATCCGTCATCAGTAGATGTTCTCAGTGTAAATTTGGTATCTGATACTTGTGAGAACTCCTCAAAGAAAATGAGGTCTTGTTTCGTCTTGGCTGCAATCACCAAAGTCACTTCTACTTCCTTCTTCAGAAGAGCGACAGCTAACGGTCTCAGTGGCGCCATTCCTACTCCACCACCCACAACCAAGGCTTTCTGTGATTCAAGCGTGAATGATGACCCAAAAGGACCCCTGATACCAATCCAGTCGTTTGGTTGAAGGGAGGTAAGTGAATCTGTTGCTTCACCAACGGGAAGGACTGTGATTCCTACTTTGGGTGGTTCCCACAATGAGATGCTCATAGGAATCTCATCAACTCCAGGGATCCATATCATGAGAAACTGACCAGGTGCAAAGTTGAAATCAGCGCCTTTGATATCGAATATGATTGTGCTTACACTCTCAGTTTCATTAACCAGCTCAGAAACTTTCACCGAAATCGGATTTCCCATGAGATCATCCATACTCATGTTGTAATCCTCCATGCAGCACCAACAATCTCAGATAGGTTCGTTATCTTCATTTCTTTCAGGTAGTTCGCGACTCCCTCTTTGATTCTTGAGAACACTTCAAGTCCTTCAATGAGTGCCGTGCCAATCTGGATTGCACTTGCACCAGCTAGATGCATCTCTATAGCATCTTCCCAAGTAGAAACACCACCAACACCGATTATTGGAATAGTCAGGACTTGACTCAGATCATAGACGCATCTCACTGCAACTGGGAAGATGGGAGGTCCAGACAGCCCTCCTACTTTGTGACCCAACACCGGACGCATCTGATAGATATCAATCTTCATTCCTCGGAGTGTGTTTATGGCTACAATGGCATCAGCACCGGCTTCTTCAGCAGCTTTGCCAACTGCAATGATGTCGGAGGCATTAGGTGTTAATTTGGCAAAAACTTGACATTCAACAGCGTCTTTGACAGCAGAAACATACTTGTGAGTCAAATCTGGGCTGTGAGCTACCTGACCAATCTCTGCATGCGGACAAGAGAGATTCAGTTCAATAGCGGCTGGTTTCAGCTGGACGCCTTTCCTCGCAACTTCAGAGACCTCTTCAACGGTGTTCCCAAATATACTGAGTACCACTGGAACTTTCTTATTTCTCAGGAGTTCCATCTCTTCTTTGAATGCATCAATTCCCGGGTTTGTAAGACCCACTGCGTTAATGAGACCTCCATGAGACGTCGTAAGCACTGGTCCTGGATGCCCCTTTCGTGGATTCAAACCAATGGATTTTGTTACCACTGCATCAGCGCCAGACTCAGCTACTTTGTCCAAAGAGGCGGCTGTAACTCCTAGAATCCCAGATGCTAACCAGTAACCCTGAATCTTCAATCTGACACCCTGCAATGAATTAACTAATGGTCTGTAATAAGATAAATGGAGCTAGGACGACAGACTTATCCGGAGTTCAACATTCTCTGCACTCGGATTTCCACAGGAATGATTCAAAGTGCCAGTTTATCTCACGCTCACAGTATTTGGGGTCTTTATTCTCGACGAGGAAGGGAAGGTGACCTCGAAGCATTTGTTCCATCCAGATGCGGATAAAGCAGCAGCCAATCTGATGGCAGTCAGTGATGAAACTGTGACTGACACAATAGAAAACAGCCTGAAAGAGTTGGAAGGAACAGACGTCATTGTGGAGGATGCGATGTTTGCTCGAGCCCTCTCAAAGATCGAGAACCTCAATGTACGAGTTGAGGAAGGTAATGCCCCACGATGGTTTAGAGACAGTCAAGATGATTACCTAATTGAACAAGGAATAGTGGCATCACGCGAAGAGGTCACTACCTTCAGGCGTGAGGTTTCCATTATATTAGCAAAGAGCAAGGTGAGTGCAGCAAGTGAGGCGAAGGACCTTCTCATAAAGAACGCAATAGATGCCGTTGATGAGATTGACAAATCGATCAATGTGCTCATCATGCGTCTACGTGAGTGGTATTCGCTACATCATCCATCTCTAAACAGACTAGTTGAGGACCAAGAGCTATATGCAAAGATTCTGGGTGTTTGCACTGGTAAGGCCAACATCAACAAGGATGGTCTAGAGTCTGTTGGGGTTCCTGCTACAGTGACTGAACAAATAGTCAAGGCCCTGACTGGAGACATCGGGGCCGAATTACAGGATTCTGACCTTGCTATAATTGCTAGTCTTGCAAAGAGCGTGAATGGTCTATATCAGATGAGAAATGAACTTGAGATCTATATCTCTTCCATGATGGAAACCGTGGCACCAAATCTTGCAGTATTAGCAGGACCGATGATCGGAGCTCGATTGATCAGTCTGGCCGGTTCATTGATGGAACTTGCCAGAAAACCGTCCAGTACAATTCAAGTCTTTGGCGCTGAGAAGGCTCTGTTCAGAAGCCTGAAAACAGGTGCGGATCCGCCGAAACATGGAATCATTTATCGTGTCCCAGAGATCAATACAGCACCATTCTGGCAGAGAGGGAAAATTGCAAGATCCTTAGCTGGAAAACTCTCGATTGCGGCAAGAATCGATGCATATTCTGATAGAGATGTTGGAATTAGTCTGAGGGCGCAGTTCATCAAGAGAGTGGAAGAGATTCGAAGGCAAAACCCCAAGGCACCTCCTCCAAAGCCACAAAAACCCAGACCTGAACAGAAGAGACGACGTGAATGGCAAGGGGCCCCAAAGAGAAGAAGTGGAGGTTGGTAGAATGACCACAATAACACCTCACCAGTTTCTTGGAGTTTTTACAATCACAGACAAAGAGCGAACATCGCTCTGTACAGAGTCATTGGCTCCTGGGCTTAGCGTCTATGGAGAGAAGCTCATCGGTCATGAGGATAAAGAATATCGAATCTGGTCTACACGAAGGTCCAAATTGTCAGCTGCAATCAAAAGGGGACTCTCAGAGATGCCCATTCAACCGGGTTCTAAGATCCTCTATCTCGGTGCTGCATCCGGCACTACCGTGAGCCATTGTTCGGATATTTTGGGAACTAACGGTACAATATATGCCGTTGAGTTTTCAGAGCGAACTGCAAGAGAATTGATCCATCTAGCCGCATCTCGTAACAACATAGTACCTATCGTTGAAGATGCGAGACATCCAACAAGATATGCGTCGGTGGTTGCAGGTCCAATAGAAGTGGTCTATCAGGATGTTGCACAGCCAAACCAAGCAACAATCCTCTATGAGAACCTAAAGACATTCTGTTCTTTTGGGGCATGGGGTATGTTGGCAATCAAAGCACGAAGTATCGACTCAGCGGCAAATCTTGATGAAATATACAGTAAAGAGATATCCACACTGGATAATCTAGGTCTTCAGATAGTGGATAACCTAGATCTTAGTCCTCTTGAGAAAGATCATCGGTTCATCGTCTGTCGAGTCACGGAGGAAATGACTTGAGTGGTTTTATCGACAAGATGATTGAACATGATATTGACACGCTCAACGACCATCTTCCTGAATCAAGAGTTCCATTGAGCGACTTGATTGGACTGGATTCTCCACAATTTAAGACTCGAATTGGAGAAGTATCAGTTTTCCGAATAGAAGAGATTGAAGAAATATCATTGGAAGTGCCAGAAAGATTCCATAGAGATATCAGATTACCAATTGTTTTCCTCAGAAGATTGGACTATGGTCCAGGTATTTACACAATTGCAGGTAGTAAAGCCGAATTATTCATGCTCCACAGAATCATAGGATATGTTGACCTAGGATGGGAGGATTTTGCTACATGGAAATCAGTTGAAAAGCTGGCCAGACCTCAAGTCCAGCTACTCAGACGAAAGCTACCATCAACAACTAGTATTGGCATTGGAATGTCATCAAAAGAAACACCTGGTTTCAACGCAGGTCAATAATTTATCATCAAACACGAATTTTCACTATTAGATATCCTGAAAAAGGTTCGAATCCGAAAAGACGGTGGTAGACACAGTTGACTAAAGCAAGAACCCAGCTAACGAAGGAGGTCATTTCACATCTAGAGGATGCTGGGTTTATGCTTTCATCGGAATGTGATGTGCGACCTAGTTGTTTTGATCTCGTCGCACGTAGGGGTGAACAGCTGATTTTCGTCAAGGTGCTCGCGAATATTGATGCACTCACAGGTGAAGATGCAATGGCTCTTCAGATGGTGGCGCATTTCTTCAACGCAACACCCCTTGTTGTGGGAACCAAGACAAGGAGAGGTGCACTGGACTCTGGCGTTGTATACAAGAGATATGGTGTGTCAACGATTGCGCCTCCAAGTTTTCGGAGTATGATTGCAGAAGAGCGATTACCTAGAGAGTTCATCCAGAGAGGCGGTCGTTTCGTTGCTATTGATGGTTCGAAACTGAAAGACGCAAGACTCATTCAGCATATGACAACTGAGGAACTTGCTGAGTGCGTTCAGGTATCTGCAAGGGCTATCTTAGCTTATGAAAAGGATGAGATGGATGTCAGCACAGATGTTGCAGAAAGACTCGAGAAGGTGCTTGAGACCGATCTAATGATACCTATTGATTTGTTACGAGAGAGACCCACGGATAAAGCCCTCAAACAATTAGGCAAACCACAGGAAATACCAGACCTAGAGAAGCGCGTGAACGAGTTCTTCGAACGGTTGGGAATGACTGTTCTCTGGACTGATAGAGCTCCATTCCACGTTGCGGCAAAAGAGAAAGGACCACCACTAATATCCGGAGTTGGTTCAATCACCAGCTTGACCCTAAAGAAACGAATGGGACTTCTCAAAAGCGTCTCAAAGGTGACTGAGTCAAGCGCTGTGATTATTGTAGAAGAGGGAAAGGTCGACGAAAGTGTGTCTGACCTTCCAGTGATTAGACAGCTTGAACTTGATAGTATTGAGAAACCCCGTGAACTCAAGAAGATTATTGATGAGCGATCCAGTCAATGATTCAAAATTAGTCAAGTGTTGACTGTTTTGTTGCCTCGTCGTCGATAATTTTCCTGACGGAGTCCCAGCTTTTCCGAACAATCGGTGGCAATTCTTCATGGTCTCTGACCAAGTTTCTCACAAAATTGACTGTTTTTGGGTCAGAGGGATAACCAGAGCCAAAATCACCATACTTCTTATGATACTCTGAAATCACACGGTCTCTCTCTACTTTGGCGATTATTGATGCTGCAGAAACAATGGGATACTTTGAATCAGCCTTGTGCTCTGAAATAATTACTGCGCCTTTAGAAGCGAGTCCACTAAGATTGCCAATTTTTTCCCCAAATCGCTCAGCTATCACGTCTACGGCGTCAAGATAGAGCTTCTGAGGCTTCAGTGCCTTTGCAATTGAAACAAACTCTGCGACCTCAATCTCATTCAAGGTTGTTCTTTTTCGTAATCTGTCAATATCTGCTGCAGAAACAGATCTGATTTCAATCCTGGTTGCAACCTGCTCTATCTTTACTTTCAATTTCAAACGTCGAGAGTGAGAGAGTGTTTTGGAGTCTCTTGCGCCTATCTGCTCAAGCTCAGGAAGTTTCTTAGAATCAATCAACACTCCACAGATGACCATTGGACCAATCATTGGACCTCGACCTGCCTCATCGATACCTGCTATTCCATGGAGCCCTGTCATATGTCACTGAAGGTATTGCTGACTTATTACAATCGCGGACGTCAGAATTAGTGGTGGGGTGGATGGGGATTTAGAAAGACTTACCCAATCACTCCTTCTCGTATTTTGTCACACTTCTCCTTCTTCGATCTCTCTCCAATCGAGTCCAATACTTCACCTAGAATTATCCAGGCTCCCACTTCACTTTCCATATTCTCTCTATACTGATTTCTTGCCAGTCCACTCATCTTTGACCACTTTTTTTTGACATCCTGATGGAATTCAATTGATGCTTGTCCTACATCTTCCATAAATTGCCAACCTGAGTCTATATCCCCTCCATTCTTTATCGCTCTCGTAGCCATTCTTACTTTCATTGACCTATCATTTTCTTTCCCAGCATATTCCACCCAAGTATTGGAATGAATAGATGAAGGTGAAGAATCAAACTTCTTCACTGAATAGTATCGAGGCCAGTAAGGGTCGTCCTTGCTTAGTAGCCCAGTCTTATTAGAGATAGATAAAAACTTCTTCCTATGGAAATTTTAGAAGCAATCTACACCCGTAGAAGCATTAGAAAATTCGCAATGGGTGATGTTTCAGATGACACGTTGCAAAAAATATTGAGAGCTGGCATGAGTGCTCCGAATTCAGGAGGCCAGAGATTGTGGCAATTTCTAGTAGTGAGAAACCAAGGACAAATGGAGAAGGTTATTGACGCCTATCCATATGCAAAGATGCTCAGAGATGTTCCGATAGCCATCATTGTATGCTTTGATCAATCAAGAGAGAAATACGAAGAGCGATGGCAAATGGATTGCGCAACTGCATCTCTCAACATTCTATTAGCTGCACATGGTCTTGGACTTGGAGGAGTATGGCTAGAAATCTATCCTATAGCTGAACGGGTTGATGCCATCCGTGAGTCTTTTGGTATGCCTGAACATGTTGTTCCATTTGCTGTATTTGGAATCGGTCATCCCGCTGAAGAAAAACCTGCTCTCGATAGGTATGAGGAATCTCTTGTCCATTATGACTATTGGTAGGCGATAACGCTTCAATTAACTATTGTTTATATTGGTTGAACGTAGAGCGTGCCATGTGAATATTCACAATCGCAGGCTCCCACTTAGAGGGAAACAATTCAAGATAAAACTCGTATATGTTCAAATCACACCAGCGGTTCAAACATTGATAGTCATATCTCAATATCCTTTTCATGAACCTAGCTCATCACATCCAGTTGCTTTGAGGTGTTATCAGTAACATTCTGAACTGTGACCTCAGATAGTCATCCAGCTTCTGCAAGATTCTGAAGCTCAGCTTCAGACTGGAGTCCCCACTGTGTTCATACACCTCTACCCTTGTGTCAGTGTGTCCCTGTTGCGTACGAAGCTCCTCCACGAACTGTAGAGCTTGCCTGATCTCCTCCCAGCCTGTCAGGGTCTTCCCGATGAATTGGTTACCCTCAGTGTCAGGATGTGTAGGCACAGAAAGAGTGGTGGGGCAGATGGGATTCGAACCCACGATCGATGAGTGTCTTCGTTGACGATGGTCGTTTTTGACCCCGTCCATTTCATGCACAAAGTGTGCATAGATCTGGAGCCCATCGCCATACCGGACTAGGCCACTGCCCCGGAGTTGAGAGGCAAGATTCTGACACAGGTTATGAACTTTTCGTCAATCTAAGCCACACCGCATTCTATTAAACTGGAAACTCTGATACTTGGGGTTATGACAGCACCTGTAGACGACTATCATATTTACAGAGAGATAGTCGAGATGCTACTTGGGTCTCCTATACCCCTTAGCAAGCAGGTGATTAATCGCATTAAGAACAAGGTCTGCGCCAAATACAAGTTAGCAAAGACTCCCACGAATGCCGACATACTACAAGCCACCGTCCCAGAAGAATCAGAGATACTCAGACCATTTCTTCAGAAGCGCCCAGTCCGTACAGTGTCTGGTGTTGCAGTCGTAGCCACAATGACAACCCCCCATGAATGCCCTCATGGAAAATGTGCATACTGTCCGGGCGGCCCGGATCTGGGTGTCCCTCAGAGCTATACTGGACATGAACCTGCTACGATGAGGGGGATTCAGAATGAATTTGACCCCTTTAGGCAGGTAGAGAGCCGGCTCACACAACTATCAACGATTGGGCACAGCATTAACAAGGTCGAACTTATTGTGATGGGTGGCGACTGGTGCTCAAAACCCCCAGAGTACCAAGAATTCTTTGTCAAAGGCTGTTTAGATGCCATGAATCGGTCTGTCAGCATTGACCTGGACCATGCAAAGAAGATGAACGAAACTGCAGAAGTTCGCAATGTTGGACTCACTTTTGAAACACGCCCTGACTGGGTCACTCAAGAAAGCATAGATAA
Source organism: Candidatus Thorarchaeota archaeon (assembly GCA_019894665.1). Classification (GTDB taxonomy): domain Archaea; phylum Asgardarchaeota; class Thorarchaeia; order Thorarchaeales; family Thorarchaeaceae; genus SMTZ1-45. The sequence goes on along the minus strand of JAGXOC010000054.1, from coordinate 4,324 downwards.
CATGCTCAACTTGGGCGCGACAAGGGTTGAGATCGGTGTTCAGACTCTTTCTGATGAAATCCTGCAGAAGGTAGAGCGGGGTCATGGTGTAGAAGAAACTGCGAAAGCCACGAAGATGCTCCGTGATAGTGGTCTGAAAGTTTGCTATCATATCATGCCTGGTCTTCCGGGAGCAACACCTGAAACTGATCTAGAAACCTTCAGGACACTGTTTTCAGACTCTAGATTCCGTCCTGATATGTTGAAAATCTATCCCACAATTGTTGTCAAAAACACGAAACTATACGACTGGTGGCAATCAGGTGATTACACTCCTTTCACAAATGAACAGATAATATCTGTCATATCAGATGCTGTCAGTGAGATGCCAGAATATGTCAGGATACAGAGGATGCAACGAGATATCCCCCTACATCAAATCGAAGCTGGTCTGAACAAGGGACATCTCCGTGAATTGGTACACCAGAGAATGTCAACAGAAGGTCAAAGGAATCCAACAATTCGTTACAGGGAGATTGGTCACTTTCAGATGCGGTCAAAGGAACAGGTCAATCCAGACAACATGCAACTCACACGTCGTGACTACGATGCATCTGATGGGACTGAGGTATTCCTCTCGTTTGAAGACCCCGATTTGGATGTACTCTTTGGATTTCTCCGTCTAAGGACGACAAGTGAAGATGCACATAGAATAGAACTGACCGAAAAGCCATCTATTCTTATCCGCGAGCTTAGAGTATATGGACCAGTTGTAGAGATTGGACTGCGAAACACTGATGCCTGGCAACATTTAGGTTTCGGAGAAAAGCTGATGTCAGAAGCTGAAGAGATTGGACGAGCTGATTTCGACGCCACACAAGTTCTTGTCAACAGTGGCATTGGTGTCAAAGAATACTATCGAGCGCTTGGTTTCGCCGATAGGGGTCCCTATCTCGTTAAAAATATCCTCTAATTGTTACTCAGGAACTCCCTTTCCTGAATAATCGAGCCATTTCTCCATACTTGAGCGCGATTTTTTGCCCAGCTTCTCTTGAATCAGATTGAGAAACATGTCTGATGTGATAGACTCGCTCTGGGTGCACATCCTAGCAAAATCACCAACAACTTGTTTGAACTCTGCAACTCCAACAGATTCTGCAACTTCATTCAGCAACAGAAAGCCACGGTAATAGAAGGCTGCATAGGACTCATTCTTTTCACGAACAAGGTTTGTGATTGCTGGAAGCTCACCTGCTTTCTCAAGCTGATCTTTTGTCTTGTTTATTCGTGAGGATAGATAGTCATCATTGACATAGTCATTAACTATGTGTATCGAACAGAACTCAGCAAGTGCTTCATCAACCCAATTATCGTAGGTCAGTGGAGATGCTTTAGAGAACCAGTCGTGACATATCTCGTGAGACATCGCCTGAAGAACTGCATTGTGTAAACTCGATTCTGTTGGATAACCACCGCCCACTACAACCATGCCTGCTCTGGTATATGCCCCTCCTTGCTGACGAGGTGTTATCACGAACCTCAACGGAGCCTTTGTTCCTCGGGGACCCAACCACTCCTCTAACATTCCTCTCAACTTGTGAATGTGCTTGTCAAACACTTTCTGAGAACCCACCATTCTCTTGATCCCCCAGAAAAAGCTCTCAGGGTCAATATGCGCATCGCGAAGTGGCATTCCTACCAACGTGATATCGTTCACTTGACGACTCTGTTTCCAGTTCCAAACAGAGGTCTGGTCAGATGTTTCAATTTCATTGTGTTCTCCATTTGCATCCCACGTCCAATCTTCAGGACCTTCCAACGCGACTTGAAATGACATGTATGTCTCCATACTCAGTGGGACTGGATACCATGCACTGTAACAGGCAAGCTCAACAAAATCACTCTTGATGTATCCCATAGTCGGCATCTCTGCATCCTTTCTTGGAGGATGTATCTGCCCGCTATACTCGAACTCTATGATTATTTGATTCTCTTTGTCCTCTTCTTGCCTCGCTGTTGCTTCTACTGCCCATAATTCACCATTGTAGAACCGAGGCACTTCCAATTCATCTGTTCGATATAGATTCACAGGATGAGTTCCATCTACAACCCTTTGTGACACATCTTTCCATTTCAATCCACGATTGAGCACGAAAAGGGACTTTGTCTGTGGTACAGGGATATAGGCCTCACCTTTGACTCTTAGTGTCCCTTTCTGAGGAACAATATTGCAGCTAAGGTTGTAATGGACAGACATGTCATGTCACAGCAACTTCGGAATCTTTCCTACCTTTTGAATAGATTGAATATGGAACGAAGTGATTGATGCTGAGGATTGGATTTAGCTGACTTTGTAAATTGCAATATCAGGGAACTCGAGAAATTCCCAATTACCATTCACACCGGTAGCAAGTGCACCTAACTCGATGTGCAACATAGCAATTCCACAATCGAGTCGTCTTGATACGCCGAATCCTTCTCTCTTGCTATTAGATGACACAGTAATTGAGCCATCGTTGATTTGGAATCTCCAAGGTTGTCTGTTTGCAGCTGATGGGGCAATTTTTGCGGCTTCTAATGCAGATTTTGCCCATTTGATGTCATCTACTTCTCCACTCACAATGAGCTTATCGAGTATCTTTCGTCTATATTGTTTGGACGAAACACCCACTCTGTCAGCAGCTTCCTTCGAGTACCCGATAGGTGTGATAGCCAGCACACGTTCATCATTCTGGAGATCGATTTGTTTCATGACCGATTCACGACGGAAGAAACCTCCAACCCAGCAAGTATTCAGACCCAGAGCTGTGGCCTCAAGAATGACCCCCTCTCCAAGATATCCTGTGATAGCCTGAATATTGGGTGCGTTCATGTTAGCTATGAATGCGATATAGTATGGAGCTTCTGTGACTTTGAAAAAATACTGACCTACTGCGCCCTTGAATACATCATTCGCGGGTTCTCTCACAAGAACAGCTCGGGCACCAGGGAATGGTTTGAACTCGTTACAGACTTTGTCGATTCTTGCGGTCACTTCATCACTCGGAACTTCCCCGGAGTACTTTCTCTGTGAATGCCGAAGGGAAACTGCTTCGTACCATGAATCGACAGGAATATCCAACATTATTACACCGACTGGTTTGATTGATGCATTCGGAATGAGATTAGTACCTGCTATTGCGGCAAAAATGAAGTGGCATAAAGAAAAGTTAAAACAGAGGACTCTTACAGAAGACAGTATGAAAGATGTGTGGTTGGTTGACTATGCGCGGACCCCATTCTCGCGATCACGTCCTCAAAAGCCAGAAACTGATGTATTTGGTGAGATCAGGGGAGATGAGCTCCTATCACGTTTGCTCATGAAATTTTTCGATGGGTCACTTGCAGCTAAAGGAATTGAGAAAAAGGATATCGATGAGATTACCGTCGGTGTGGCCTCGGGAGTCCTTGAGAACTGGACCTATGGGGGAAAAATACCCGCCTTCATGTCTGGATTTCCACACCATGTACCTTCCTTCTCCATCGACCGTCAGTGCGGATCTGCAGGTTCTGGAATGCATATTGGCATCATGGAGATCATGACAGGGTTCAGCACAACCGTGCTTTCAACGGGTTTTGAGCATATGACCCGGGTGAGGGGAAAAGGGGTCGAACCTAACCTATCCATTGGTGACCCGGACTCGGAGTTTTACAGACCTGACATAGATGTCAGTACCGTAATCAACATGTTACAGACCGCCCAGAAATTATACGAGGAGGAAGTTCCCACCTTTACCAAGGAAGATATGGACAAATTTGGTGTGAGAAGTCACAATTTGACCATCAAAAATCAGGAGAGTGGATGGTTCAAAGGGGAGATTATACCCCTGCAGGGACATACACCGGGTAATATTGATGAACCCATGCTGGTGGATAGGGATATGAATGCCCGACCTTCAACACTCGAGAAGGTTTCAACCCTGCCAAGAATATCACAACCCTATTATCTTGACAAAAATGGCGGAAAGGAGGGGTATATCAAACGAGAAGGGACAGATGAGGGAGTGATTACCCCCGGCAATTCCTCACCTCTCAATGCAGGTGCAACCGCTGCCGTTCTAATGGAGGCAAAGGAGGCAGAAACAAGAGGTGTTGAACCCTTGGCACGAATCGTTTCCATGGGGTGGGCAGGAGTTGACCCCTCCGTCATGGGTCGTGGACCTGTACCTGCTACTATCAAGGCCCTCAAGCATGCTGGGCTAAGTGCTGAGGATATTGACTACTGGGAGATAAATGAAGCCTTCAGTATTGTACCCCTCAACTGTATGGATAAACTGAATATTCCCGAGGAGAAGGTAAATGTCAT
>JAGXOC010000053.1 GCA_019894665.1 Candidatus Thorarchaeota archaeon | reverse complement strand
ATCTACGTCATACTGATTGGCCTTGGAATACTGCCACCCATACAGCTCTTCCTAGCCGTAGCAGTTGGCATTCCAATGTACGCAATGAGTTACTATATCCGTAAAGTGGCTACCAAGAGAATGTGGAGAGCAGCGTTCATAATGCTTGGAGCTAGTGGTATAGGATTCGGGTGCTTGATAGTTCCATTGACTTTCCTCTTCGCCCCAGTCATTCGATCGATTCCCTGGGTGATAGCAATGCCCCTTCTTACGATTCCATCTGTAGTCATCGGAGCATTCATAGGCGACTGGATAGGCAAGCGGCGAGATTATAGACCCTACATGTGATGTATGACCTGCTGAGGTGTGAATGATTAGCAGCTCCGCCCTTTTTGAGCCGGTCAGTAGAATGCCTCTGCAGTGGTAGGTATAGGGGTCACATCTCTGAATCGCATCTATGAGACCACTATGTCCTCTTCATTCTATGTGAACACTACCATCACCGTTATGATTATTCTGAAATGACAGTCCTAATTGAAAATTAAAGGAGTTAATATAGTATAATACTAACAAATACTTGGTCTACAATGAGTGAATTTTCCACTGTAGCACGTGACACCCTTCTCAGGACGCTGCAGGACATTCTGGGAGAGCTGGCTGATCAGATAGGGGTTCTACCATCAGAATGTAAGGACTGCCCTGTGATGAAGACGCTGTCAGAATTCGCTGTCAAGCTTAGAAAAGCTGGGCTTCAAGAAGAGGCCGAGATTGTTAGTAGTGTGCGTGATTTCTACAACATCTAAGACTCTGCAAGGCTTTGGGCAACTCTCCTGAGACTTTTGGCCACTACTCTCCCTTTCTTGGTCAGTCGGAGATATAGCCGAGTCTTCTGTGTGAGTTCCATGTACTTCTCGTACTCTTCAGATAGACCGAGTTCTACCAAGACCGTTCGTGTCTTCTCGATGGCGGGCTGGGAGGCAATGCCAAGATTGTCGTGTCGCTTAATCAGTTGTGAGATGAACAAAGGTCCATCTAGCAGAGCAACTAACAGACGAAGGGCACCGGTTCTCTCCAGACGTGCCAATTGTGCAAACCCTGTATCTATCAATTAACATCACCATGCTTACTGAATATTGAGTTGAGATAAACATTACATTTATATGTGTTGACTCATATTGAATACTGCATCGAAGTAAGAAATATAGATAACGTCGATGCAGAATGAAGGAATGATTAAGATGTTTAATAAAAAGAATGCAAGGGCCTTGAAACGAACTAGGCTCTCTGTTAGTAGAGTTTTTGTGGTATTTGTTTTTGTCATGTCAATCTTTATAGTGCCAGCTGCTGCTGCATCAGATATCAGTATATCTCCAGCAACCGAAACAAAAACTGTATCAACCAACTCAACACTAGGGAGTACGATTTCCATTCACCCTAGACCAACCATCGAAAAATTAGAATCCACACTCCCGAATGATTTTGTGAACGCCTCTGAAACGTCTGATGAGGAGCAGTCTACAATTCCGACTCAAAACGATAACAGTTCTCTCGATGAAATCAATCAAGCTATGGCAAGTTCAAGCTATACTCTTGAATTGACTCCCGGTGAATATTTCCCGGATGTTTCAGTTGCCAGAGTCACCAAAAATATGTGGATAGACCATCCCTATTCATCTCAAACCTCCTGCGATTTAACATTTATTATGTCCAATCCTGATGAAAGATATCCAAGGTACTTTAGGGTCTACATGGATGGTGTGCCAGTTTATAATGAGCCTCACAACACCAAGAGGCTTGTAGAAACCATCCGAATAACAGTTCCAGATGGCTTACGTCAATTTGTTTTTGAAGTTCAACACGGAGCATACGGCAAAGGCTGGGCTTTGGAGAGAGCAGAGTTATGGACACTTAACCAACATCAAGACCTGTATACATCTGCCGACCTTGCTGAGGATGAGCTTTTCCCCCTAGTCCATATTGCTACAATCGACGAATACGTGGTTAATATTGATGGTTACGATCCAGTTCTTCATCTGGCGGTGGAATCATCGGATCCGTATTCTCGGCGGCTTTATGTGGAAGTCAACGACGAGCTAATCTATGAAAGAGTCATTTACCATTCTTGGGAGGTCACTCTTGACCTATCATCGTATATGTCGATGACCGACATCCACAAAATCACAATCAAAATCAAGCACGGTGCCTATAGACAATGGAACCTTGTCTATTTGGGAGTTGAAAGGAGTGTTGCGAAACATGCTCCATATACTGTAAGTCTAGGAGTTTCGATGTCGTGGACACCCACAACTGAATACCTAGATGATTTCATCCAGGGACTCCGAAATTATGTACAGATGCTATGGGCTGCTACCGAAGAGCAACTGCTTGTAATCAGCATTGATATTTATTTCAACGAAGTGTGTGACATGGACGAATTTTGGACATGGCCTTCACACACAAATATGTATGTAAATGAAACCTATGATAAATGGCCATATGCTTGGCCCGGTTCACAAAAGCTCGTTCTACCCTACCTGTGGATTCCACCTTGGTCATCTTACATGTCGTACCACGCAATAACACATGAATTTGCTCATGCTTTTTTTGGGGTCCTTGATGAGTACGATAAGGACGATTGGACTGTGGAATGTGGACCATGGTGGTGGAGTGGCTTCTGTATAATGGACCAAGTGCAATATTCATTCTGGCCTCGACCCGAGTTCTGTGTTAGAACAAACCATGACACTGACAAAGACACACCCCAAGAACTAATACTTCACGAGTCATGTTGGGAAACCACAGTGGGTACATACCCACAAATGTACGAGCCCTTTCAAACACGCAGCCCTTTCGCAGGTCTTGTTGCGGGACTATATTGCGTAATAGTTCACCCGTAGTCATCAGTTCCACCTCATGAGGGTTGTTGCACTTGGGTGGTGGAACGAGGCAAAGGATAGAATCCCATATGTTTAGGAAGACCTGCGTTTCTGTCTTAGCTTCCAGACTCCAGCTATACCAATCAATGATGCTATTGGAAGAATCACGAACAGAATCCAGAAGTGTGGAGTGTAAATCGGATCCCAGTACATGTAGCCAAAATGGATAGTTATAGGACTTGTTTCATTCCAGTATCCTAACGTGTTGTTGGCAAATACCTTAAGCTGAAAAATCCCACCCCCAGGAGCCGGCCAGGTTAGATTCCCTTTGTATCTCCCGATAAACTCGTCCCCTTCTATTAATACAGCAGTTCTGTTCAGCCACTCTTCATCGTTACTCCACTTGAAACGAAAGATCACAGAGTCAACTCCAAGAGAATCATTGACCCCAACCCGTCTCTCGTAGATTTCCTGGCTCTGACCAGTGTATGCACCATCGATGACTAGAGTAAAGTATGGTTCTGGGGGCCAGCTGATACTTGGACTGGTTTCTGAGGGATCAAAACTCAGGGTGTTTGTTGCCATGGTTGATTCACAGGATATGAGGAAACTGGTCAGAGTGAGGTATAGAAAGACAATAATGATGCCACGAGTATTTCTTCCTGATTGCACTCCTGTCTACACTTCCTCAATCTTGATTGTGTCTGGTATTTTCTATTTCTGTTAGAAATCAATTAAGATTTACGATTACTGATATCTTCAGTTGAACGAAACAGAACATGAAGATATGTTTGAAGAAGGAACAGTGGATTGATGCGGAGGTCTCATTCAGGAAGGCTCTTGACCTCGAGCCAGACTATCCCCACGCATGGATGGGGTTGGCTGTTGCCCTCCAAAGGCTGGAACGATTCGCGGAAGCTCATGAGCACACCAGAGTGTGCTGATGCTGTGAGGGAGCTGTTTGGAAGAGGTTGTCGCTTGGAGCGGATTCGTGACCGAGTATTTCCGAATCTTGATCAACAGAAACCATACACCGCGTTCATGACGCAGAAGGAGTTAGTGAATAACTGTCCATTAGAATTCCGAAGAGTGAGGATGAGTGGGATGAATATCATCGACTTCGGGAGGAGGTCAGAGGTCGAATTGATGGTAACAGATGCCATGAAGACCCTTAATTAGGATTCAATTTCGTTTTTCACTTTTTCAAGGATATTCTCCTTCGATTGTCACACAAGGGTTTCAGGGTCTCGAATATTAACAACAGTCATAGAAACACACTCGTGAGGGTGGAGGAGAGAATCTGAGAAAGAATATGCCGTTGGGGATGTAGAAGACAGAATCTCCCTGATTCTCTCAATCAATTCTATTGCTGAACTTAAAGTAGAGCTTTTCGGTTTCTAGAAAAATTAAATGCGATTCGAGGTCGTGATCTTCGCAATTACATTAATACTATGATGAAAAAACATCTCTTGCCAGTGATTCTAAATCCGGATTAATATTATCTGGATTCTCAAAGAATTTCTTTGCAGTAAATGTCCTACCAAAGTGACCAGTTCTTCCTAACAGATCTTCAAGTGTTCTTAGAATCTTTACACATTTGCGCCCATTTAACAAATCCAGAACTTTCTTATTCGTTTCTTCATTCTCATCATTTCCATCCAATTCTAAGAGGACCGTAAAAGGCAACCCGAAAGCATTCAAAAGAATTTCAAATTTAGGCAATTCACCCTTACTACCAGTTACGATTATGGAATAACCTATTTCCTCTGGAAATTCTTCGAAAAGACCAAGTTTGCGTCCCGTAGCAATGAGGGCTATTACATCCTGTTCCCCTTCAACTAATATTGAGTGCTTGGCAAAGAACAGACTATTCTGTTCAAGACCAAAGCTGTTCAGAAATTGAAATCCCCTTCTCTCTTCAGGAGTTCCTAGAATTCCTTCTTCACACTGATGTACTTTTGTACCCAATTCTATTGTATCTTTTCGAACAACTCCAATTTGATGATACTTCCAAACATCAATAAAAGCTGGTGAGTGAGTGCTGTAGATTACTTGATCTGTTTGAGCAAATTCCTTCAGAACGCCATATACAGGTCTTTGCATTTGAGGGTGTATGTATAGTTCAGGTTCCTCAATTGCCAGGATTATTTTGTTTTGGTCTTGACTGACTTCTTGTGCAATAGGAATCAGTTCTCCCCTAACATTGGCAATCAATGTTTGAAGGAGCCCAAATACCACACACCTCTGTAATCCATGTCCTTTATCTAGTACATCAGTCATTACTCCATCGTCTATTCTAATTGCAACACCACGGGAAAAGAAATCCTTTACCTCATCAATTAACACTTCTAACCGAATTGAAATGACTGATGGCATCAGTCTACTGATTCTCTCATGTAATGCTGATTCGATTATGCCAAGTGTTTCTAATCGTTCATCTCGTTCAGGTTCTAAATCATGATTATCATCTGGATTTAGCAAACAAACAAGTTTTTGAATGGTAGATTCCACTTCGTTGTATCTGGGGTCGCTGCTAATGATACGTTCAGATAACTCACCCATTAATTTTCTAAAGACGGTTTTAGAAGACCTTCGATCGATTTCATTGGAATAATCAGTAATAGCTGGGAGTAAGTAAAACTCAGGGAGTTGATCTACCAAATATGTGGAGATGCCCAAAGCTTGAGTATCACCCAATGCGGGTTCATCGTAGAGAATATCATCATGATCTAGCAAATATTTTTTCAGACCTTTTTCGTAGCTAGTCTTGTTAACATCTCCAGATTCTGTGGTTACATAATCACTCAGGCCATACTCTTCTGCAATCTCAGCCCATCTAGGACGTGAACCTTTAGTTTCATTGACGCCATCAGTTGACAACCACCAATCACAAGGATTAGCGATATATCCATGATATTTCACGTCAATGTCATATTTCCCAGAATCATCAACACTACATATCAAATGCTTTTCTAAACTCAATAAATCGCCGCGAAGATATTTACGTATATTTTTCCGTTCGGGTCCACCTAATTCGCAAAATTCAGCTGTGATGACTATTGGTTGACTTTTATCAAAGAATGATTTTTCATCTATGCCGTTTTTTCCAGCGGTAAGAAATAGTTTGACAGCTTTGAGTATATTTGATTTACCCGCATTATTCTCTCCAACAAGAATCTGAAGAGAATTAATGTCAAGATTGCCTGAATCCACGATTGACTTGAAGTTTTGAATTCTAATTCTACTAAGTTTCATCCCATCCTCTCCATGTTCTCTGCAATATAGTGATATGATAATTCCATGCTCTCAATCAGTGGTATTCAGATATCTTTTGAATATTTGGACGTATTTAGGATATTAGTCCTATATGAACATGGGATCCGAGTATTCTGTCAACATCGCTTACTCCGATGACATCAGCGAATAGCCTATATCTAGTCAACAACTCCACGAGCAATTTGGTTTCAATTTTCAAGACCAAATTTCCTTTATATTCTCAAAGATCTTCTCGTATTTGGCTGGAAGTCCGTCCCCCGCAAAGAAAACATTGGAACGACTTACTGCTATCTTGGTTAGTCGTTCAATTGTAAACCAATCTATGTTCTTCTTGTTCTTTTTGATAACAGTTGGATGTAAGCGTGGGCTGTGACAAGGTCTGTTCAAAACAATCAAGTTCGTCGGGTGATTATTGAACTTGTTACAATCAATATGATGCACTACAAGATTACTGTATTCACCACATAGCATACATTGGTCTCTGTCGCGATCCAGAATCAGTGGCTTTCTGATTGAGAACTCATCACTGTACCCCGACATGTTTCCATAATACGATTTCTTTTGAGATATCTCAATGAGTTCAGGACCTGTAATCATCATTATTTCATCTCTAGTAAGGACTTTCCTTAGTGTTTCATTCGCCGATCTCATATCAGTTCACTTTTCAAGGATGTTTGTGATGTCAATGAAGTATCTCACTTCATTCATATCTACATGCTGATCGACTAGTTTACGGAGATACCTCCGATATTCAAAGCAGTTCTTATAGTTGTCATAATCATATTTCATTGCATTAAGAAGTAGGTTGTTAAGCTATAAAGACCCGCAGCTCTGTCATTCCGAGATGACCTGAATACAAGTATCGCATGAAGACGAAAAGCTTTCAGTCTGACATCAGAAAGATGACGGATTCTATATTGGTAAGGTTGCTGGACTTCTTTCACCCATCTCCCAGACATTCGGGTGTTGTGGGGGTGTTTAAAGGGAGTCATCAAGGACGACTATGGAGTGGAATAAAAAAGAGAAGGATGCAATTGGCTGTGATGTGTGGTCACTTCTGAAACAGGTATGTTTCAGGATCGAGATGTTAGACCTTATCATCTAAGGTTTGACAAATCTGTGCTCATCATATGCTTGTTAAATGCTTAAATTTTCAGAAATCTTTAAATGAAAATTAGGTGTAATGAAGTATTGGGGGTACGATTTATGCGTAGAAGGAACGCAGCGGTATTTGTCGCAACGATTGTGGTACTAGCTTCTTTTCCGTGTGTTATCTTCAGCACTAGACTCACAAAACCTGAACCTATCTTCTTAACCGCACCTGAGGGTGCGATGGAAACAATCCCTGAACAAGACATCATAGATGATTGGATGATGAAGAATGCAACCATCGCAATCGAAATGATGAACGAGTTCCTTAGCGGATCTGAGGAATTGCCAACACGAGCGATTAGCTACTGGATTGACATTAAAGTCGTATATGACGCCAATGCATTTGCGTGGGCTATTTCACGTTCACAGATACCTTCTGTCTTTTTCACATCAATGGCGTGGACTGCGCTTCATTTAGGATTTGGACAGTTTTGGAGTGACATGGACTTCTATGTAGGACTTGACCCTAACTGGAGTGTTCTTGACGTGATTGGTTGTCAGCAACCTTGGGGCGACCTTGGCGAACTTCTTTCTATGTGGTCCACAAACTCTTATGGATGGCCAGCACCTTCCAGTTGGACAACGCGGGGTACTGCACTCGCACCTGCTGGTTCAGGTCATGGTTCATACTTTGACCTATTGGTGATGTTCGTTGTTGAACCTCTTCATGCAGGTGTCCTCGGAGTAACTTGGCGCGGCCACAATGCACTGTTAATTAACCTTGCAGCAGTCTTCTGGTGGAGTACGTTTTCTGACTATGGGTTGCCAGGACTCCTCTCACTTATTATGCATGAAACTGGTCATGATTACAGGGTCCGGGGTGATACGTCTTTCGAACATATGGATGTAATGGACTACTTCTGGGGGTTCTTCCACCCGTTTAGTCATTTGTTTGATGAGTACCATCGTTCAGTAATTGGAGCAGTAAGATATATGCATTCAGCTTGAGCTGGAGGCAATACAGTGACTCTATATGCGTGGGGCATAGCATTCTGGGGAATTGCCATAGCCTATCTTCTCCTTCGGGAAAACTTCCCTGAGCTGAAGTATCCTAGAGGATTACTTGGACATATAAAGCTGAGAACGATAATTAGTGTTCCAGTGGTTGTGCTTTCGTTTGTTTTCATGTATGTCATGTATGACATTGGAGGAATTCTGGCTGGAGCACTTTTTGCTGGGTTGGGGTGCCTCATGATAGTAGATATGGGACGAGAGATTATCTTGACGAAACGAAGACGAGCCGTGAGTTCTGTTACCTAAATGTAATATTCTGTCTGATAGCTGTGAAGACACCTGAAGTTATAATGTCATATAACCGAAAGAGCGCGGCGGTCTAAGTGTCCAGCGATAGGCTATAGAATACTAGTTTGAGATGAATTGGACTGCTATTTGGTTGATTGAACTGATTCACCCCAATATTCACTAAAGCAATACTGCCAAGCGCAGTCACAATTGTGTGTGTTATATTTGAGTTTGCTAAAGCTTGGCGGAGAGTCCAAATCATTATCAAGCTCTAGAGAGAAGAGGTATACAGAGGAAAATCATTTGACAGAAGAGCAGGAACACCATACCTGCCCATCGTGCGGCATAGAGATGGAGAAGGGGTATCTCATTAGCAAGATGGGGGTATACTGGGATGATCATGTCCCAAGATTCATTGCACCAGGCACTCTCTTATCTCCCAATACAACAGAGGTGTTCAAGATGCACTACGTTCCCTCATACAGATGCCGATCCTGCAAAATCATTCAGTATGGAGAACCAGCTGACTTCGTACGACTTGTATGCCCTCACTGTGATGCTAAATATGAGTACGAGATACCTAGGGACGAAAATCAGATTGTCTGTCAGAACTGCAGTAAATCATTCACCAGATGAACGGCATGAAGTCGGCTTTAGGTGATGTCTGTTCTCTAGAACTTATGCTCACTAGTAAGCAATTTTGCCAGATGTGAATACAACTACTAGATTCAGACACGTTCTAGTTCGGCTAAGGCTGACTTCAGGTCTTCCTCATCAAGCTCGCTATCCTTTGGAGATAGTGGCTCGATTGCGAGGAACTTGTCAAGCTCAATGGCAGCGTGCTAATGATTGGTCTAGGTGAAACCATCTCAGCAGGAATACTTGGATACCTAGTGCTCAAAGCTGTTGAATCCATAGAATTTTCGTCTTTTTGATTGAAAGTAAAAACTAGTCAATAGTTAATGGGAACAGAACTACTGACCAGATACTTCCAATAGTGCTACACGGGTTCTTCTTCCTCGAAGGGTGGATGGACATTCCTCAGGGCTCTCTCAGTAGCCTTCTTTATCTTGGTGCTCCTGTGGTCTTTCATCTTCTCGTAGAAGGGTATCCACTGCCGCAGTCTGGTGTTCCCAGCAGCGGTGATTGTGGGGACCACCTGCCATTGTCTGGTGGATCGGGTGACAAGGTCTATTCTGTGTTGAATCGGTTCTATCATGGCGGGATGTCGGACCCGACTCATCGGTTCGAACGTGCCTGGTTTGAGAGTGTCCACCCACTCATGTTCCTCAAAGAACTCGTCCTCCTCAGCCAGTTCAACTGTTGCAATACTTGAGGGCGGATCGTACTCAATGACTGCAACTATGCCCTCTGTGAATGTCTTGATGAATCTCCTTCTCTCACAGGTTCCACAGTACACGGTTTCAAAGTCCTCTCAGTCTATACTGGAGCAGGCACTTCCACTTCTCTGTCCTTCACAATGAAGGCTACATGACACCGGGGACAGACCACCACCATCTCACCAGCGACAGGGTCCTGCTTGCGAGCTCTGCGGAGGGTCTTCCATCTGGCACCGCTCTTCAGTTCTATCGTATCGCACAACTTGTACACCGAGAGTATGTACTGATGGGGATTGAAAAGGACCTATATCTAAGCTCTGTAGGAGTTCGCAGGGACCTCTAGGACTCAATTTGATTCATGCTTTACCAATCTCTTTTGTCCATTTTTCAACAACTCGGGGTATCGTGATAATTGAGAAACTTGTCTTTGGCTGGGATGACATCTTTGAGCAGGGTTTCTGTGCTTCTTACTGCCACCAGCTGCCAGCTTGGAGTCCCTTCCGAGAGATTAGATCTTTGTATAGAACAGTCTGGAACACATATGATATTGGGCTCAGAAACAGCTGAATGATGGATGCTGGCACAATAGTCAACCACACAGATATCCCGAAATACGTGACCAATCCTAGAAATGATAGAGCTGCGGCAATAGGACCCAGTATCATCATAAGTAAGAAGATGCCTCCAAAGGTATGCCAGAATTTGCCGCTCGTCAGAACCCACGCTCTCTTAAGAGAGTCGTAAGCAGACAAATCCTCAGCAATAATTATTACTGAAGTTGGAGCAAGTCGGACAGAAACATAAATGACCAACACAAGACAGGTCAGTAAGACAGGCATAGAAGTCATAATGACGTCAATGTAGGCATAGGGACTGATAGGGTACAGCATTACAACTTCATATAGCAGTGCGATTAGTACAGGTGACACAATCAGAAGAATCATGGATGTAATGACAAGCTGTGTTGTAATTAACGCAGATGCACGACTTGTGGCAAAGGGTAAGCTCTCTCTTGGATTTCCTTTCAAGGGATCCTCGTAGTTGTCAAGGGCATACTTGATTGCTGCCCCACCAAAAAGTGCCATTATCACTATTCCAGCTATACTGAGACCAAGATAAAACATTATGAAGCTATTGGGAAATCCTATTAGGTTTAGAGAGCTAGTCAGAAGCGAAAAGAGATCAATACCCATTGCGGCACTTGAAAGCGGTCGTATCAAGGGCTGCTGTGAAAAGAAAACGAGATCCACAATGAAGCCAAGAATCAGCTGAAGAAAGCCAACGATTGCAACATAGACACCTACCCTCCTTGAATAGAGACTTACCGTCTTTGAAACAAGTCCAGTCACACCTGTAATATATCTGACATCTGAATCAAGCGAATCTACGACCATGTCGGAAACATCCTTCATCTTTCTTTTTGATTTTATGTTTTTTTACCTATCAACGTTTCAAATAAGGTTCAGAGGTTGTATCGAATCAGGCGATGGAACCCAGCAAACCTGGTATTTTGAAGATGAACCAATTCTTTGGGCATATTGGGAATGAATCATTATACAATCTTATCATCTGTGTACTTAGTTTGTAATAAGAACATGTACATTGGTGAGAAGTATTTATAATGTCAAAACACAGATACCTTAGACGTCAATGCATTTGACAGGGGTTTAGAGCGAGATACCATTCTCGATGTGAAGGGGTGTAATTGAAGAACATCATTTCAATATCAGGGATCACTAAGACATTTGGGGAGATCAAAGCACTAGACGAGTTTTCACTAGAAATGGAACCTGGTATTTTTGGTCTTATTGGACCAAATGGTGCTGGTAAGACAACACTACTTCGCATACTGCTTGGATTGGCAAGACAAGACAAAGGAACTGCAGAGATTCTTGAAAATGAGACCTCGGGTGATCCTTTGAGATACTTGAAACAGATAGGGGTGTTGCATGAAAACCCCTATTTTCCACCTTCAATGACCCCAAGACAATACTTGGATGATATTGGATCACTCTATCCCACGAGTGTACCTGCAGAGGACCTCCTGTCAATGGTGAAACTATTAGATGCAGCAGATAGAAAAATTGGTCATCTCTCTGCAGGAATGCACAGACGTCTTGGTATAGCGCAGGCCCTTGTCGGAAAACCAAAATTGATCTTTTTGGATGAACCCACTTCAAACTTGGATGTGAGTGGCCGTGACCTTGTGGTCAAGTTGATTGTCAAGATGTACCAGAAAGACGATGTCTCGTTCTTCATAACTTCTCACATCCTCTCTGAATTGGAGAGAGCATGCCATAATGTTGCATTCATCAACGCTGGTAAAATGGTAGAAAGGGGGAGTATACAGGAATTAGTACAAAAACACACACAAAAGAGATTCCGAGTGATCACCTCCGATTCTTGGACTCTTGAAGAGATTCTTAGCGAAACAGAAGGAATTGTTGACGTTTTTGTTGATAGCTCAACATCAATCATAGTAGAGGTCACGTCTGATCTCCTAACAGGGATAGAATCACAACTTAAGGAACTAGTCAAGGGTACAGATGTCAAGATCTACGGAATAGAGACCACAGGTACTCTTGAAGACGTCTATAGGAAGGTCATCACTCATGCCTGAGAATAGGAAGGATATTTTCAACTCCATCCGGTTGGAACGAAACATCTCTTATCCCTTTCCAACCATTGTGAGTATTGTTTCAATATTCATTATTGTCGCAGCATATTCCATTCTTGGAATAGGGAGATATAACATGAGCTTCTATCTCTCACCAGGGTGGAACAGTACTGCTATCACAGAAAAGTTGGTTGAGTCTGTGAATACTGTGAGCTCTCGTGCGATAGCATTTCCAATCCTTGATTTTGTATATGTTGTGGTACTGTTAGTACCTTTACTCATAGCCTTTAATCTGGCGCAAGGATATAGCAATGGTCAGATGCGAACGTTACTGTCATACCCTATTAGAAGAAGAACGGTTTTGCTCTTGAAGAGTGGTCTTGTCATCTTACTGGTGTCTTCATCAGGAACATTAGGGGTGCTCTTTTCATTGCTATACTTCTTTCCGTTCTCGATCAGCTTGAATTCATTTCTAATTTTAATAGCTACCTTCTGGATCTCAGTATCTTTGATTGCTTCTACCTGCACTCTACTCGCAGTGGTTTCCAGAAGTGCACGCATAACAGCATTTGTAGGAATGGGGCTGTGGATGGTTGCATTATCGGATCTTTCAATGCCATACACACATCCATTATTGAGGTATCCTCTGTTCCCTATTCAAGTTGCTGTCAGTTATATAGATTCAAGCGTATCGGTGTTCTTCCGAGAGCAAACTACGCTCTTTGATGTAATTTTTGGAAGCGGCTCAGCATTAATACTCAGTGTTGCTCTCCTGATTCTAAGTGTATTCATATTTAAAAGACAGGAGATCTGACAAGTGGGTCGGTTGCGTCTGAAGGAAACTCTATTGGTGCTTGGAATGGTTTTGCTGGTGATATCCTTTATTCCAAGTACCCTCGTATCCGATGTTGGTGATGTTGAAGAAGGAAGTTATTTTGGATATCTGTTTCAAGGTGAAACTAATCCATATATAACAATCGAAGTATGGCATGATAGAAACATTTCATTCTTCATAGTGTCGTTAGAAGATAGCTTTCGTTTCATTGATGGAGAACCAATTGAAGACTTGACTATATTATTCAGCCTTGAAAATATCAATGAGTATTCTGGTATTCCTGATTTAGGAGCACCTGGAAAGTACTTCATATTCATCACGACCGGCTCAGATATTGTGTTATATACCCTAGTCATATCCAGAAGTCTTCCACATTTTTGGGTCTTGATGTCGGGCTTGGTCATCCTTTCATTAGACCTCTCTATACATCTGTTCCAATTATCTAAATCTCGTAAATCGGTCAAGAATCACTAGCACACATCTTCTTCTTGAAAACATTGATTGTATTGTGACCAAGGTTGTAGCAAAGGTTAGTTTCCAACAGCGCTCTTGTTGCCAATCTTACCATTGATTATCGAAAAGTATGCCAGCAAGAAACAAATTCTTTGGTCATGGATGTAAAATAGGCATATTTGTCATGGAATTGGTCTTACTGATAGATACCAATTATTGGAAATGTTCTTGATCTGTAATAGTTTCTTGTCCAACCAGACTTAGTACAACCATCAAATCGTCACAAGATATATGGTCCATTTCGGTGTATCTAATCTGTTTACAGGGGAGGATTTCGTATTGGTAGGACGCCATAGTGTCGCCATTGGTGCAGGTCTACTAGTACTGTTTATAGCTGTACTATCACCATTCATCTTCATCACCTCATTCGGACGCGACGGCCAGTTATCAGTAACTATGTACACTTTATTGTGGTACTGGTCTATCGGCCCTTCTGGTTCGATACATTTCTACCTTCATGACGCATGGGCTATTGTGCAGTATCTCCCATTTGTGGGCTTTCGTTTCCCCTTTGCCTATCTGATGATGAGATATTACGAGGGAAAGACCACTGGCGAACGTTTGATTCTTGCTGGAATACTTGGAGAAGTTCCTCCATACCTTGTAAGTTTCTCATTGCATGTAGGTCCATTTTTCAGTCAGATTATTGGACCTCTTCCGTTGCACCTGCTTGCTGGTCTGATTCTTGTGAAGCTGAGACCACCACCTACGATTACTAGTCCGTGGGAAGTCCATGAATGAGTAACAAATCAATTCTCATCTATCATAATTTGATATATGGTCATTACGAGGACTATTGGTCGAGCCGTCACAATGAACTAAGAGGGATCAAATCTTTTGCAAATCTTCAACACAATGAAAACGGGATGACATATTTCAATGGAAACTGATGATCTCACCCTGTTCCATCTTTTCTCGTCACTAGAGTTCACTACTAGGAATCTCTGCGTTCATTCGATACACGACTAAGCTGGACTAATATAAACGGCAATGCAGGTAGCACCAATCCAAGCATAAACCCTCGCAGGAAGAGGTCAGGAAGATGCAAGAGAAATGGGATTCCGGGAGGAAAGTATCGAAAGTACCCTTTTTGAAGCGGATTTATCAGACCTACAGTTGTGAGCATGAGTATCACACCAAGGACAAGAGCTGCAAACCAAGTGCGTGGATTTTTCAATATACGAATTAAAGACTGGCGAGTGTTTGATGCAGTGATTGTGACTATTGCTAGTGCATAAGCCATTAAGAAGCCTGAAACTATGAAAGTCTGAGCAACAACAATGAAAGGCCATGAAATGAAGAAGGTTAAGAAAATGTAGAAAAAGACTGTAATGAAGAGGAGAGGGAGGAGCGCAAAGAAGCCTAACACAACATCCTCCATCGTATTTCTAAGAGCGAAGGTCCTGTCTTGGAGCAGCCCTTCAAATCGAATTGTATTCAATATCAATAGAATGGACATTGGAAGTAAAACTATAGAGAGTCTAGCTGTCAGGTCTGCTATGTTGAGGGGATTGATGGTTTGATACCAGGGATTGTTGTGTGGGACAAAACCTCCAGTTGCCCCAAGGATTACTGCAAACATGATACTCAGACAATAGAGAATACTGAAGACTATGTAGTTCATCGAAATGCTTCTAGAAAGATTCCTAGTATCGACTTGAAATTCCATACTACTGAGCCCCAGGTACTAATTGGCATATCTGCAATTGAGTGTTTTCATTGGTCAGGACACGCTATTCCATGGGGTTTTAGGTTCAGGAAGAGGCCTTCGCCATAGAAGGAGTGTTCCGCTCAATAAGAGCAGGGGAGTTGGAATAGACAAGTATAACCAAATAGATGGGACCAGAAGAGCTACCAGCATCAAGAGGAGCATGAACAAACTAGGTCCCTCGGCTAAGATACCCAAAACGAGTGTTCGCTGTCTTGTTGTCGAGCCCTCATAGTATCTGTGCACTTGATATACGAATACTAATCTTAAGTATACAGGAACCTATCTAAACCAGATGATTGAATCCAGCGAGGGAGAGAACATGCCCTACATGAAGCATGCGTGTACACTTTTGGTGTTTAACTTACCACCCACACAGCTCCTGTTCCGTCATTTGGGAGTTTCAAAGAGAATTTCATCATCCTTGACTTGACTAGTTCGGGCAGCAATGATAAAGAACACAACTCCTAAAGAGTTCATTATAGCTTTCACGTAAAATGGCACATTGTCACCGAGAAGAAGGGCGAATGAAATCAATGCGGGTCCAATCATGCTCAAAAGGGATACAGACATCGAATAGACTCCCATTATCGATGCACGTCTTTCCTTCGGATATTTCTCAGCAATAGCAAGAGGTGGTACTGATATGTCTACCATATCCAAACCAGCCCAAATCGAGTAGAAGACGAGTATCTCGAGTGGTTGTGTACCAAATGGGAATAAGACAACGGTGACTGCAAGC
>JAGXOC010000052.1:2971-17012 GCA_019894665.1 Candidatus Thorarchaeota archaeon | reverse complement strand
TCATCCACCCGCTACCATCACTTTTTCTTGAGAGGCCATATGCTAGTTTTACCTCTTATAGTAATAGCATGCAGATGCCCCCGCAAAGACAACAGCCCCAATCCATATTATTGCTAGGGCAAGAAGAGCATCAGAAGACACGTCAGTAGCAGAAAGACCAATGAGTGCAACTGGAACTACAAAGAGAACGAAAGCAAACCCATTACGAGTTGATTTGTCAGAAATCTGTATTGCGCGCTCATCACGGAATCTCTGAGCATAGACAGTGAATCCTATTAACACTGAAATAAAAACAACTTCTGCCCCGAATGAGGGGATGGAAAATGGTATCTCTGAAGTTGGGAAAAGAAAACTAGTAATGATCTGTGCGATGAGCCATCCAAAGACCAAGAGGACTCCCATTACAATCAAAGTCTTATTCGAGAATTTCAAGCTCAATTCTAATTCACCTCTACTTTCGATAATAGTAGAATAATGATAGCCAGAGTATCACAAGTGACGATATCCATGGCATAAAAATCAGACCTGCAGTTATCTGAAGTGTAATCTCTTCTACCCGAATGAGTACGATTGAACTCAAGGGAAGAATGATCACCAGAAAGAGAAACGCATTGCGCGCGGCTAGGGTCATAATCTGAGTGAAGCGCTCGTCTTGGAAACGTCGAAGATAGGTAGCACCAAGAACTCCGCCGACCATGCCCCCGATGGCTCCAAAAATGCTGCTCATAGATGATAAATCCAGAGCCCACAGTATAACAAACACTATCATAACCATTACAACAGCACTAAGTGCTGCCATTAAACTACGATTCACTCTTGTCACCTCTAAATTCAAAGATGTCCTCAATCTTCACCCCGAACAGATTTGCCAGCTTGAATGCAAGTGCAAGGGATGGGTTGTAAGTCCCTTTCTCCATCGAGATGATGGTCTGCCTTGTGACTCCAAGACGTTTTGCGAGACCCTCTTGGGTCCATATTTCAGATGTGTCTGATTCACTCATCTTGACATCACGAAGTTCCCGCAGCTTGTTTACAATCATGCTGACCACCGGTTCAGATGTAAAGTTCACTATACGTAAAGTAGACTTTACATTTAAAGTTTTAGTTTCCTGCGTCTGATATGAGCTGAAAAGGAGCAAGACAACCACATCCTTATGATACACACATTGTTGTGTAATTCGAATTCATCTCAAATTGGAGCAAGAACAAATGATGCTAGAAGTCGCCCTCCTTGTGGGAATCTATGCAATCTGGCTACTCCTACTTGTGAACGCAATGGTGTCGAGTGAGGAGATATCATTGACAGTGGCCACACTACCCTTCATTGTGACCTTCCCAATAGCGCTGATTCTAGCAGCATGGATAGAGATTCAGATTCCAGGAGTATTCATTGTAGACGTTGTACTCACAATGATAATAGGCGTCCTCATCTTTGTGAGATGGGTCATGGCCATCGTAGGCGAATGACTCGTCTACTTGCTCGTTCGCTTAAACTCAGTATAACCACAACGACCACAAGCAAAACGGTCGAAGTGTTCAGCCATGAAAGTGCCCTTCTCGCAACGTGGGCAAGATCTCTTAGACGTAGTGACCGCTCCTGACTTGTCAACCTTGTACATTTCGTGTGCCTTTGGCATTTAGGACTCACCCTCTTTCTTTGACTCGTGTCTCTTGACAATGTGGTTAAGTTCAATTCGATTCATCTGGTCTGAATCAGAATAGATTCTAGCTGTTCCCTCAGTTATGCCAGCACCAAACTTGGTGTCGAGACTCTTGATGATAACTGCTGAAGAATCTGCATCAAACTGTGCAACAATCTTTGCACGGATATCCGCCCGACTTGGAGTGCTTGCACCAGTATGATCGACCCTGAAGTCGACTTCCATCCTTGCAAGAGGTTTGTTCTCTCGTTCACCTAGGATTTCGATTTTCATTGGTATCACTTACCGAAAGTCAGACCGCCTCAGGGGTGGGTCAGCCACTCGACCAAGAAGTTGTCTAATAAAGCTTTCACCATTGACACGAAATACTAGCGCACCTTCAGCGCGTATTTCCCTGGCTTGTCAATGTTGAGTCGGGATGCAACATAAGAACTCAGTCTAGGGTCTTCACGTTTGTCTCGTCCTGGAAGAATTACCACTATCCCAGTGTAAGAGGTTGAGAGATTGGTCCCTTTGCAGTTTGGGCACATACTTTCACCTGTGAGATAATGACAGGCTTTGCATGCTTTCATTTTGGCTATTTTTGTCCTCTCCCTAATTATTTCTTTTTCTTCTCTTTCTTTGTCTCACCACGAGCAGCTCTCACATCTTCTTCTATCCAAGATCGGTCAGGACCAATCTTCCCAAGAAACGGCTGTCTCATTGTGAGACCAAGTTTTCCGGACTTGTTACCAGATTCAAAACTTATCGAAGTGACTCTGGCTCTTACCATGTCTCCCTCTGATAGAATCCTGCCAGTCTCCTTACCCAGAAGGGCATTCCCCTTTGAGTCCTGTGTGATGAAATCATCGCAGATTTGACTGACATGACAGAGTCCATCAAGTGGTCCCATTCGGATGAACGCACCAAAGTCCATAAGCTCCACTACGTTACCTTCCACCAATTCATGTCGGAGAGGCTTGAACACAAGCACACGATATGTCACGGCGTGATAGGTTGCACCGTCACCTGGCATGAGACGACCCTGACCAATCTCATCAATCCCGATAACTGCAATCATCAGGCCGATGTCTCGATCGAGGACGTTCTCGTGCTGCTTACGTAGATGAAGCATAGCTGCATCATCCATGGGGGAACCAAATTGTGATGGTGGAATGCGCACCACGTCTTTTACTGTCACTATACTATACAACTATTGAAGCTCCTTGCCTAGCAGGACGATTCTAATCAGAACAATCAGACTCGAGAATTATCACGAGGTCTGAACCCGACGGCTCAGCGGTGATTCGCTTTGTAAAACATAAAAACGTTGCGACACGGTCTTAGAATCTTAGAAGATTGACCCTTTGAGTTCCAAGTGTTTCTTACCTCGAAGTATAAGGACCGGCACCCCTCGTTTAGCTGCTCTTTCTCTGAGTTCTTTGTCGTTAGTTGCAAGCACACCCCTAACTGATACGGCGTACTCCAGAAGTTGATCATCAACCAAGAAGGTCTTCATTGATTGGTCAATCTTCACAACTTTGCATCTTTCAGTCAAATCCAATGCAACTTTGAACATTCGCCTCTCAGTTTTCCCCGCCCTCTCAAGCTTCGTCTTTATCTCATCAATCACTGATTCCAAGAGAATGAATTCAATACTACGTTCGAGTACTCTCTCTGCTTCAGAAAACACATCTACCCCAAACTGTGCTGGTACAGTAAGGAAGTTCGTATCAAGTATTACACAAAGCGGCAAAGTTCTCACCAAGATGAGGTAATGGTTTCTATGGTGAATTGTGCTTTAAATCTCAGCATAACCAATCAATCGCCACTTGTTTTCAACTCTGCGTCCAATCGCAATTCTCTGCCCCTTCTCAGCAACTACTGGACGTTTGAGGACGAGTTCAATCTCATCCCCGTGCAACCGAGTGATTACACCTACTGTGGGTGCCGTTCCAACTACCAACATCATTGGTTCATTTAACTTGAGATTCTCCACTTCCTTCTTCGATTCCGTTCCGACAACTCTTTGCATGAGGATAGGTGTCACCATGAGTTTATCGATGATTTTGGGCATTTTTCCTACTTTCCCAACGACATTTCCAACTAATCGGTCAGCTCGAGTTGAGGCTGGATCTAGTCCAGTTCCTACACCTATCAACCCTCCAGGATATGCCTCTTGAATTGAATTTCCACTACCAGATAGAAGGCTCACAATCTGTGCTTTGATTGGTTTGAATCCTTTCTCACCTTTGGCACCGGGAGAAATCTCAATCTCGTCACCAACACTCAATTTTCCTTGTACAATTGATCCACCAACAACGCCGCCATGCATCTCCAATGGCATTGTTCCAGGCCTGTTTATGTCAAAGGAACGTGCAACAAACATCTTTGGTGGAGCATCACCATCACGTTCTGGTGTTGGAATAACTTCCTGAATAGTCTGAATGAGCAGGTCCATGTTGGCTCCGAAAATGGCCGAAACTGGTATTATTGGGGAATTTTCTGCAACTGTTCCTTTTACAAAGTCCTTGATCTGTTGATAATGTTCGTTCGCCTGTTCTTTGGATACTAGCTCTATCTTATTCTGAACTATGATTATGTTCTTCACTCCCACAATCTCGAGGGCATGAAGGTGTTCAGAAGTCTGTGGCATTGGACAAGGTTCGTTAGCTGCAATCACAAGAATTGCTCCATCCATCAGACTAGCTCCACTAAGACAAGTTGCCATGAGTGACTCGTGACCAGGACTATCAACAAATGAGATTTCTCTGAGGACTTCTAGCTCTCCCCCACATTTGTTACACTTACCCTCTTTTGCCAGATGTGATGTGGTGAATGCGTCAGGTTCAGGACAACTCTTACACTTCATCAGAGTGGTTGCTGCATACCCGAGTCTAATTGAAATACCACGTCTGATTTCATCTGAGTGACGATCGGTCCATTCTCCTGTTAGATATGAAACAAGCGTGGTCTTCCCATGATCGACATGACCCAACGCGCCAATGCTAACCTCTGACTGTCCCTCGTATTTCCTAGTCATCTAATCTTCACTTCCGACTGTTCATTGTGGGCATTAGTCTCTGTCTTCCCGTTGCCCATATGAAGTATATGGTTCGAACCACGAATAACTGAGGAAGATCTCTATGCAGGCTTCATCACGAGTTCTTCGAGAGGTGTACCACCTTTCTCTTCGATTCTCATGTTTACCTGGGATATATCAGAGCTCAGCTCTCTCCCACGGACTGTCTTTCTTTTGGCAATCCCCTTTCTTTTTGGTCTAAAACCTGGGGCACCATGTATTAGAACACGCTTCTTACCACTACCATGCACATCAGGTCGAATCGGGAAACCAGAAGAATCGCTTCCGCCTGTGATCTTCAACTTATATCCGGGCAGTCCCAAGACATCACCCTCTACAAGCTCGCCAATAGTCTTCCCAACAAGGGCATTTGTTTTGGCGTCATCTAATTCATACTGGATAGCTTTTCCAGTTTCTGGGTCTGAAATCACAAGTTTGAATGGCAATTATCGCTTCGCCTACCTAGATTAGTGGTAATGGGTCCCAAAGGACACCAGCGGTAGCCAAATTGACTCACTTTATGAGGATTGTGGTTGGACATCCTATTGGAATAATCACAGAACCACTCTGAGGGCTTGTACCGCGTACATAAGCATTATAACACGCGTCCATGTCTGCACGAAACCAACCATAGGATTGACTACTGATGGAACCACTGGAAGTATTCGCAATCATAGGTCTCATTTGGCTTGTGGTCTACTTTGTTGCTCAATGGATTGGTGTTGAGAAACTTAGTGAGAAAGGCATAGATGCCGGATTTCCCTTCTTCATCATGTGGCGAACTCAACGACTGAATACGTTCCTTACACGAATGGGCAAGAAGTTTCCACGTGTATTCTTCAATATCGGTATTGTCGTGGGTTTTGGTGGAATGATAGTCAGCTTCGTGATGTTTGGCGACAACCTGATCAAGTTCTTTGTTCAGCCTGAAGCTGCAGGAGGCGTTGTACCCATAATTCCCGGTGTGACTATCACCGGTCTTCCGTTGGTATACATGTTGATTGGCTTAGCCGTCACTCTTCTCACACATGAGTTTGCTCATGGCCTAGCAGCCTCAAAGGATGGTATTGCCATAAAGAGCTCGGGACTGCTCGCTTTCTTGGTATTGTTTGGTGGCTTTGTTGAACCTGATCAGGAACAGTTCGAGAATGAGGCAACACCTCAGTCACGCATGCGACTGTTGGCTGCTGGATCGTTCGCCAATTTTGCCTGGGGTTTTGTGTTTCTCATAATTCTTGCAAACTTCTATCCATTGATGTCGATTGGATACTACCCACCGAATGGGGCATACGTATATGATTTAGAGGCTGGAAGCCCAGCCGCCGCAGCTCTTGATATTGGCACTGTCATAACCGGACTCAATGACACAGAGATTGCGAACTGGACAGCAGTCAGTAGATTCATGCTTGATGCTCCGGCGGGAGCCCAATTGACAATACATACTCTCAATGGTAGTGAAGTGACGATAATCCTGGCTGCAAGCAAACTAAATGAAAGTCGAGGGTACATGGGGATATTTGGGTCTGACTATTGGGAACCTAGACCAGGTTGGGATGTTTTTCTATCACCCATGTTCGTTTTCCATCTTCAACAGATAATTTTCTGGTGCTACTTGATTCTAATATCAATCGCACTTTTTAACCTCCTTCCAATCCCAGTGTTCGATGGCGACAAGCTACTCTCCAACGGTCTCAGCTTGGTCATAAAAGACGAGAAGAAGATCAAGTACATCATGTGGCCTGTACGAATCGCTGCGCTTGGAATTGTCCTGTTGAGCATTATTCTGAGTTTCATCATGGGCAAAGGACTGTTCTGAAGAGCACTTTTTCGGTTCTGTGGGACCTAAAAAGGCATGGACTTGCATAGTAGTTCGATGAAAGATGATGACCCATCAGATTGGTACAAAACAAGAAGTGCGAGAAAAAGCTAGGAAGGCGCTTACAGAATATCTGACAATGTTCATACCCAGCTCTTGGAAAGAGCCACTTGACAAAGTGAAGTTATTACTTCAGGCAAATGGTGATGTTGACTGGGAAGCTCTCAAAGGCCATGCCCTGTTATACTTTGACGAACAACGATTGTCTGAAGACCGTGTTGAATGCCTTGCTCGAGTAGAACGCCTGAGTGATTCTTTCAAAGAGATTCACAGTGTTCTCTCTCCAGTAGAATGGTACAAGACAATAGATGACATCGTACATGCAGCTAACTTTAGGGCAAGCAAAGCTTCGCTTCATGTTAGACGTGTTCAAATTGTAGATGACATAAAAGAAAAGGAGAAGAAAGACACGAAGACAAAAGTTTGAGAGAAAATCATCTCTTTGAATACCTGTCACTTGAAAAATGTGCAGGTGAATAGCTTTAATTTGAAATTTCGTGACATGAGCGACTTGGAGTCGCTAGTATGCAATCCGGATGTTCAAAATGTGGAAAACCCGCCGTCTATCTGCGTAGGTACACATCTGAACGACTGTGCGGATCATGCCTTGTCCAAACAACATTGGATAGAGTCCGAAGAACAATCAATCGTCAGAAGATGCTAGAAGAGAATGATAGGATAGCTGTAGCGATTTCCGGTGGGAAGGACAGTGCCGTGCTCCTTCACCTTCTGCATATGATTGAATCCAATTATCCCAAGTCAGAGCTAATCCCGGTGACAATCGACGAAGGTATCATAGGATACCGAGACAAAGCACTCAAAGCAGCGAAGGAGTTGACAAAGTCTCTTGATCTTGGTCTTGAAGTCATTTCATTCAAGGACCTCTTTGGTCACTCATTAGATGAACTTGTGACGATGCGGACTGAGAAGTCGATTGGTGCATGTTCCTATTGCGGAGTTTTTCGGCGACGTGCATTGAATGAGGCTGCAGAGAATCTGGAAGCAAATGTCATCGCAGTTGGCCATAATCTAGATGATGAAGCACAGACTGTATTAATGAACATCATGCGTGGAGATAGCCGTAGAATTGCGAGAACAAATGTACCCCGAAGTAGGTCTATTGAAGGTCTTGTGCCTCGCGTTAAACCCCTCGGGGAGCTGTCTGAACGTGACATTGTTGCCTACTCACACCATCTAGGACTTGTCTATCATGATGTTCCATGTCCATACTCTGGAGAAGCCTATCGTAATGATCTGAAACCGTTTCTGAATGATATGGAACACAAACGTCCTGGCACGCTATTAGCAATTTTACGTTCCGCAGAGGCTATGACTGAGGCTTTCCTAACCAGTCCCATTGACTGGTCATTAATAACCTGTGAACGATGCAACTCACCATCTACATCGAATATTTGCAAAGCATGTAAGATGCTTGAAGAGATCAGGGGTTGATTCTGGAGTGGCAAAGAAACCAGAATTGTTGCATGAGCCTCGAGAGATTCATTACAACAAGGAGCACTGGAAACATCTTCAAGTCCTTAGAAAAACAGCTCTTGAAATCCTAGACAAACTCGAATCGAATGGTTTCAAGCCGTTTGTATACGGCTCTGTAGCACGTGGTGATACTACAAAGTCTTCAGATATTGACATCATTGTTCTCCGACCCGTGTCTAGCTTCCGACTGGAACTGGTGTTGGGACAACCCCTAAAGAGAGAGTTAGTTCAGGCTACTCCTTCCATGGTGCTCAAGGGTCATATCCATTTACCTGAAAACATTGTTGTGACATTCCCCCTATTCAAGCTCAGGTCAAGAGAGGAAGAGTTCTATCGCTGGGGTGGACTAATAGATAATAATGGACTGAAAAGCGACACAAGAGTACCCGGTGTAGACAAGCGACTCGTTCTTATTGAACCAACTGAAACTGGTCATCTGGAAGAGGGAGTGATTGGTCAAGAACAGGAAGTTTCCAAGAAACTTAAAGTCAGCATTGGAATTGCACAAGAACGAGTGAGAGTCCTGACACGTCGAGACAATGTTGGAAGGACCGGAGTATATCTGACTAGAACTTTGAATGATAATGAGAGCTTTGAAGCTGTAGCAAAGAACCTCCAAGACAGTGATCCTGCATTACGAAGAACAATTCAACGAAGAGGTGGATAGAAGATGACGCCAATGAAACGAGAAACCAAAGAGATCGAGGGTGACTCTCTTCTTGTTGGTGAATTGCCTCTAGGCTGCAAGCTCTGCACAAAAGGTTCGAAGATGGTTTTGTTTGTGACTGGTCTTTGCGATAGTTCTTGCTACTATTGTCCAATATCACAGGAAAAATCTGGTCGAGATGTTGTTTTCGCAGACGAGATGCCAGTAGTCGATGAAGCTGATATTCTATTCGAGGCAAAAGCAATCAGAAGTGAAGGAGCAGGTATCAGTGGTGGAGACCCACTATGTGACCTGGATCGGACTCTGAAGTACATTCGACTAATGAAGCAAGAGTATGGAATGAAATTCCATCTTCATCTCTACACCAGCCAGACCGATGTAAGTGAAGATGTCCTTCGTAGGTTACATGATGCAGGCCTTGATGAGATACGGTTTCATCCTCAGACCACCGACTGGTCAGGAATTCAACGAGCGATAGAAATGGGTATGCTAGTTGGACTTGAGGTTCCAGTAATTCCTGGAAAACAAGAAGATCTAAAGAAGATCGCAATAAGAGCTGAGAAGGTAGGGGTTTCTTTTCTCAATATTAACGAATTAGAAGCCAGTGAAACAAACTTTGATAGACTTGTGTCCATGGGAATGCGTTTAACAAACATGGAGAGTGCAAGCATTGAAGGTAGTGCCTCCACTGCAAGAGAGGTTCTAGAATGGTCTGAAGATGGTCTTCAGAATCTCTCAGTACATTTTTGCTCTGCTCGTTTTAAAGACTCAGTCCAGATGAGAAGAAGACTAGAACGCAGACTGGAGCAGACCATACGGCCCTTTGAGGAACGAGATGAACAAGAACCTCTACTGATTATTGGTGTGTTAAGAGCAGTTCATGGCCGTCAACTTGAACCTGAACAATTGACATTGATACATAATACCCTGCAGGATGAGTTTGATGTTCCCGCAGACCTCATGAACATAGACGAAACCCGGAGTAGAATTGAAGTGGCTCCTTGGGTCATAGAAGAAATCGCGGAACAACTCAAAGAGATGCTTGTAGATATCGAAAACATCGAGATTGGTATTGCGTTTGAATATCCCACCTGGGACCGTCTTCAGACAATGTTCAACCCGCTCTAGCTACTGAGTGAATCGAAAACGTAAGATAGCACCAATTCCTCCAAGTCGTTGGAGTTGGTCACCTGCTGGATGTTCAGTAGAAACAATATGGAATGAACCTCTAGTCTTCTCAGTGTTTCTTATCAAAGCGTCCATCCAACGTCTTTCTTTCTCAGCGCCTTCTCTGAGTTTTTTGTCTGTGATCAGTAACTCTTCAACAGCTCCAAAATCTACAGCATTGGAAACCTCGTTATTGCCATATGCGCCAAGTCCATTATCTTTCGATATATGTTCGATTAATGTTTCAATAAGACGTGTTTCAGTTTCTGCCTTCAGTTCAGTCACTGCTTTTGAGATGACGCCTCGATAGAGAATCTCCTTTGCGCCAGGGACTCCTATCGAGTTTGCACTCTCAACAACGACAGGTGGTAAATCTTTGATCTTAGCTCCCACAAGAAAATCTCTGAAATGGTCTTTGACAAATCCAGGTCCTGCAATGACAATCAGACCAAATTCGTGCTGCTCTAATTGAGACCGTAATGCAAGAAGGGTATCCGTAAAGAACTCCTTCATGGTGGCATCATGTGATTTCTGATCTCCTCGTTTTCTTGAAATGGTGGTACGAATCCGCACTGCTTCCTGTATTCCAGAATCAGCAGCCAAGAACATCTCTGCAGTGCCATCCTCTATCGTCACTATGAGACACATCGGTCGAAGCTGTGATTTTGCTGCCTCTTTGAGCCTATCAAGCACAAACTTTGGCCAATGCTCTTTGATGATGGTCAGAGTGTCTCCTGTTTCAACATTGAATGTATGATACGACCCGATGTTGACAAGGTCACTCGGCCCCTCCAGAATCACTCCCTTTAAACGCACTCTATTGGAGAAGTTATGAAACGATACATCCTCCACTCGCAGCTTCAACATCAGGAACTTTCTGACGCTGTCCGATTTTCGACTGTCTTCATCTCCAACCCTAACACGACGCGAGGTTCTTGAGATGACGATATCACTGGGTCCGACTGTGTTGTAAAGATGCCATAGATCGTCCAATGTTTCGATCTTGAGCACAATCTTGCCTTCCTTCAGGACCCGTTTCACGATTTTCAAGCAGTCACCTCTGGATTGCTCTCCCTGTCAGAAGAAATAGTCTCTGCTAATGGAGGACTCTGGAGTTCTCTGTCCCATGAACTGAGGATTATTCTCATCTATACCTCTACTCAATACTTCCGCTTGTTGTACATGACCTTGGAGAACAAGATCACTGCCATCTCTTACTGCAAGGTCTCCTGCAATCCTAATGAGGCCTCCAAGCTCACGCAAACGGAGTGTCAACGCGTCCTTCTGGCCATCAAGCCGAAAAGTCATTTCTTCAGCCACTTCAAGAACACGTTCCACAGCCTTCACGGTGAGGTGCGGGATCTTACCATCTTCTTCCACAGTCTGCGACATAAACCGTACAAATTCATTGATGACTTCTTGGTTCTTTTTGGTCCAAGAATCAAGCATAATCTCATACCCATATCCACGGATTCGTGACCTGAGTGGTGGAAGTATGTTCTTGAGATTCTCTATGTTACAAGACGCAAATAGGATAAAATCACAGGGTACATCATCGACTCGGACTGCTGCACCTGAGCTTAGTGGGTTATGTCCTGAAATCGAGTATACTCGGTCTTGCATTGCGGTCAGTAAATGATTCTGATAGCTTCCAAGTGCTGCAATTTCATCTATATAGAGAATTCCTTCGTGTGCCTCATGCATTGCACCTGGAACCACTCGTTGATGTGCTGCCAATCCAAGCGATTCAGCACTTCCATAGGGGTCGTGCTTAACATCTCCCAATAGTTCAACAGGGCTAGCCCCACTTACTCTAATGTAACGACTCGCCTTAAGCGGGACAAGAACCCGCTCCTGATGACTCTGATTCTCTACATGGGGTTGTTGTTCAGATGACACATTACGTTGAGTTACTTTGATTTCGCCAGATTCAACTCTCTCGTACATGACATGGTAGGACTTACCGCTAATATCTTCAAGAGTAGTTATGGTTTCGAGTGCAGGTTCTCTACCCACGTCAAGCATTCTAAATAGTCCGTGATAAGATTCTCCGGGAGCCCAATCAAAACGTTTCTCATCCTCACAGTTAACACACACACTTGCCTCAGGTGTGGATATATGACCACAGGAAGGGCATCTATAACCCATTTTGATTGATATCTCAAACGGAAGTCTGTCAGGAGTGACAAAGAATGCATCATGAGTTCTCTCCTCCGACCGACTATTTTCCCTGTCCGGATACTTCGGGTGTAAAATTATTACCTCTGGTCGATCAGGATGAGATAGGTTGTAGCGGAGATGGATTTCCTCTTTTGGTGGGTCAAGGAGTGAATACGCAGCCTTTGCTAGCATAGACTTACCAATACCCGGAACACCACATAACAGGACATGCCTTCTTTGTTTCACTGCAGAACGAACCAGAGAAACAGCATGTTCCTGTCCCACAATCATCTGGAATGGATCTTTGAAAGTCTCCACTTGTTCGGTTGTATCCAATCCATCCAAGATTGATGTCAAGTTCAAGAACCTCATGTCTACTGTGTATGATGAATCATGGCCGCAGTGAGATAATTGTGAGTATTACTCAACTATGCAAATTTCGTAAAAAGAGAAAAGACCCCGGATTAGACCGGGGATCAATCTTTTTATACTAATGACCAAGATCGTCAAAAGTCACAATCTTCAAAGTACTTGGCTTCTTCTCAATGTCTGCGACAGCAGCTCCTATCATAAGTTTGGTCTTTTTCTTACCAGCTATGTCCACAAGACGTTGAGTAATCACGCCATCAAATACAATAGTTGGCACTTCTTCTTGGGCCTCTAGGGTCTTTGCCAGTTCAGCTACTCCACACTCTATAATGACCTTCTTATCTTCTCCAAATAGGAGTGCCTTGAATGACTCCTTGATATCTGCAATCTTAGACACATATGCTTCGTCAACTGTCACAGGTGCCCTTTTCACAACCGGTCTTCGTCGGGGTGGAGCTCGACGTTCTTCCGTCTTTTCTGGCTTACGAAAATCATCAGATCGTTTTGGTGGTTCCCTTCGAGTTAGTGTGACTTTCTGTGGCGGCCGTGTCGGTCGCTTCTTCTGTTCAGAGCTTGCTCTTCTGTCCCTCACCAAGGCGAGTGCTTGTTCAGCTGGAATTTGAGCCTGAAGTGCTTTTGTGACCTCCCTTCGAGTGAGATCTTCAACCTCTTTTCCTTCTGGAGCTCGAGCGATGTAGTGGATTATTGCCACTTGCATTAACTCTCTCAGAATCAGGTCTCCGCCTCTGTCACCATCAAGGAATGCGATTATTCTTTTTCCTCTCTTCCGTGTGAGCTCAACAACGCTCTTTGGAACATGAGTTCCCTCTACAGCAACTGTATTTGTTATTCCACATTTCATGAGGTTGATGACATCTGCGCGTCCCTCTACAAGTATGATTTCACGACTTCCAGCCAGACCTGGTCCTGCTGGTAGTTTATCTGGACCAAATTTTGACACCTGCACTTTACTGCCCTTAGTAACCGCAGTCGTGATCTCATCAGAGCCAGGCGAGATATCCTCCTCCCAGCCCTTTAAGATGCTAATGGCCCTACTAACTACTTTTCGTCTCTTTGCACCTCTAATGTCCTCTAGTTTCTCAATAGTTACTTTTGCTGTGCATGGACCTACACGATCCACAGTTTCTAGTGTTGCAGCAAGAATCGCTGTAGCAGTCTTGTTTAGTGAAACTGGAATCACAATCTCTCCAGTACTATTTCCGCCCTCTGATCTTATCGCAATCTGAATTCTTCCAATACGACCTGTACGCTGGAGTTCTCTTAAATCAAGATCTTCTCCGAGCAACCCTTCAGTCTGACCAAATACTGCTCCGACAACATCGGGTTTGTCAACCACGCCATCAACATTGATTCGAGCGCGGATGACGTATTTTGCTGTACTCTGGTCGAAGTCTGTTCCCATTTCTATATACGTCTCCTATGAAATGCTACCACGTTCCCTCGACCTTGAAACCAAGGTGATTCTGTCTGCGTCTTGTTGCGGACTGACCTATGCCTCTAGACTGTGATTGGAATAAGACCTCTCTGATACTACTCTAACCCATGCCCGAACATATGCTATCTAT
>JAGXOC010000052.1:0-2873 GCA_019894665.1 Candidatus Thorarchaeota archaeon | reverse complement strand
GACCTATGCCTCTAGACTGTGATTGGAATAAGACCTCTCTGATACTACTCTAACCCATGCCCGAACATATGCTATCTATGATAATCGTGATGATAATCCTGTGAATGATAATCGTCCGAAGACTTTGCGCAGTGCTCTCACCGACTCATATTTTGGTCCAAAGTCGGGGTCGCGTGGCGCTGTAATATGATTATTTGCAAAGCACAGCTGAGTTTGTGTCACCTGTACTGTACACGGGGGCTGTTTCCCCAGTGTATTTGAAGATGTCGTTATCACCATATAGGCTATGTCCAGATAGACCTCACATCCAAACTAATCCTCCTGATTCGCGCCATGTGGCAATCCTAATAACACAATAAACACAGACTATCATGTTCAGGAGTATTCAGTCCCGTTCTCGAGGGCGCACTGAGGTTATGCCCATGATGTGTTGCGCATAGGGCGGGCCACATCCTGGACTAATGCCTGCCAAACACCAATAGGACGAGCCCTAACGGACTCGCTTGATAGGGATGTTTGTCCTTTAGATGAAAAGCGGGTCACCCCGGTTTCGTACATTGGCGGGCCGGTCGATGTCAGAATACCCGACACGAGACAGCTCAGTGGAGCCAGATGCAATATCTAATGCTATGATCCTGGGAGTTAGTGTGAAGGGATACAGACATCGGCCACCATCTAAGATTAGATTTCTGTTGATTCTCCAGGTTTGAGGATGATCACTTTTGTATCTGGACTTATTTCTGAGACCAAGTGTTTGAACTTCTCAGGATTCGCCTCTATCACGGGGAAGGTGTCATAATGCATAGGGATGACATTTCTTGGTTTGAGAAGCTTCGTTGCTAAGGCTGCTTGGTGGATATCCATTGTCTTCCAGATTCGACTTTTTTTCAACCTCATTTACGAAATCTCTGATAGTAGACATACCAAACTACCACACACACACAGAACCCAGTTATGATGATAACAAATGGCAGAGTACTATCGTCATCATCAGAATGAGTTGGTCTTACCACCCCATACCCAAATCCGCCATAATATGAGTCAGTCTCTTGACTATTTCCCAGTGTGTCGTTTGCCCAGAAATTGTAGGTAAACGTAATCAGACCTTCATATACTCCTTGATACGGAAAATCGATGAAGAACTCACTATCTGCATATCTGTTCATTTCGTAAGCCGTTCCGTTCAAGTTCAACAGAACTGTGTCAACCCCTGAGTTATCTGTCACATCAGCTGTAAAGGTAAAAACCATTGGTCCCGGCCAACTGTATGTGACTGTAGCCCAGGACCCAATATCGGGAACAATTTTGGGTCCATACACATCTTCATCCAATAATCTTGGGTATCTATCAACACTACCTGCCTCCCCAGGTATTTCATATGAACCTGATCCATCATAATCGGAATATGCATTTCCCAGACTAATGTTGTCGTCCCATTGATTGTCAGAACCCCCATCAAACACAACGCTAGGCGTAATCCAGCCAAACGAGTTATTGTACACAACATTTCTCTCTGGACGATTCAAGGCATTCCCCCGAATGATGCCCATGCCATATCTACAGCCAATAATTACATTATCTGTAAGAATGCAATAACTGGAATCTTCTAACCGAATCCCATAATGATTGTACAGTAACAAGTTGTCGCTCACATTCATGTTATTTGAATTCTTAATGCGTACTCCATCACGATTAGCTATACCTACAAATGCATTACCACTGAGATTGCAGTGAGCAGAGTTTTCGAAGATTAGTCCATCTACTACTCGTAGCCTACAATCTTTAATGGATGAATTAGATACATGACCACCATAGATTCCATCGCCTGATTCCCACCATGCGTATTTCGAATCATATTTCAGATCACAATTGCTGATCTTGCCATTTGTAATGTTAGATAGCGAAATCAAACGGCCTGAAAACTGTGAAGAAATGATAGAGTTATTCAAAACAAAGTAAGCATCGGTGTTTCTGATTTCAATTGCTGGTGTGAATGATGTGAAAAGTGAGATTCCATCCAATAAATACGGATTAGTCTTCGAACCGTTTCCTGACCATCCCTGACTAGCAAAGTCACTGTTTGATGTTATGACAATGGGATCATCGTACTCGCTAAGAGTGAATGGATTGGAGCGTAGAGATATTGGATTCTCTCTCGCGTTTTGTCGAAATTGTATCAGATTGACACTGAAAAAGAGAAGGAGAACTGTAACAATCTGATTCCTCAACCTCACTAATACCACCAAGTCAATTAGTATATCTTCCTTCTAATCAATGAGCTTGTGTAAGAATTGGCTTGTTTCCTGACGTCATTGGAATCTCTAACTTCACTAACTGGACCTATAACTCTACAGAATCTCCAGGCTTGATGATAATCACTTTTGTGTCTGGACTTGTTTCAGATACAAGATGCTTGAACTTCTCTGGATTCGCTTCTATCACGGGAAATGTGTCATAATGCATAGGAATGACATTTCTTGGCTTGAGAAGCTTTGTTGCCAAGGCTGCTTGATGAATATCCATTACAAAATAGCTACCAATTGGTAATAGAGCGACATCTATCGGGGCATATAATTGTCCCAATAATTCCATGGTTGAAAATACACCAGTGTCTCCTGCATGATAGAACGAACTGCTCGGAAATCTAACCATAAAGCCAGTTGGGGCTCCAACACCTGCTGAGTGGAATGCTTGAACAAGAGTCACAACCACACCACCTATGTTCACACTCCCTCCAATATTGAGTGTGTGTATATTTTCGACTCCCTGAGACTCTGCCTTGTATGCGAGTTCATTGATTGCAACAAAGTAAGCTCCGGTCTTCTTGCATATATCTCGCCCCTCCACAAATCCATGGTCCGTATGGTCGTGCG
>JAGXOC010000051.1 GCA_019894665.1 Candidatus Thorarchaeota archaeon | reverse complement strand
ACAATAGCTAACTCCGAAAGATCGACGTTGTTTGGCGAAACAAAAACTGCTAGTAAAAATGCAGTCCCAGCTCCTGAGAGATCAGTGCTCCCACTCAATCCATGTAGACCAGGATTGACCTCGATCAGTTTGGATGGTATGTCATCCTGCATCGATTCTGGTGAGTCATTAGGAGGGAGGTGATGGTCCAGTATAATGACTGACTTCACGCTCTCAATGCTGACCAAATGCTGCTTTACCAATTCTATCTGCCCAGTCCCAAAGTCACTAAGAATCACCAAATCCGGTTTGTATTTGCGAATGTCTTCTTCCATCTGGACTATCGATTCAGAGTTGATCTGGTGAACATTTTTCCACTCAAACTCTTTCTCTTCTCTCTCAAGCATGAGTGTGATGATGGCAAGAGCGGAAATACCATCTGCATCAATATGCGAGAATGCGAAAACCCGCTTTGATTTCCGGACTTCTTTGGCAGCATCAAGAAGCAATTCTCCCATGGACTCCGGTATCGATTCGTATAATCTCTCCATTTTTCCCAGTAGAGTGTCCACTAGTGCATAATATAAGTTGGCCGCTCTTTGGCAGCGAGTAAGAACGTGAGGATATTATTCATTGACTCTCATCGCTCTTGAGAAGGCTAGGAAAATAACTAAGAACACACTCGCGACGGCAGCGATGGTTTTCGCAACTTTCTGCCACCGTGTCAATGGGATCTCCATTTCTCTTAGTTCGTTTGTTACCTTCTTTAAGAAAACGCGTCTCTCAGTGTAAAGTGCTTCTTGGTCGTCACTCTTTGAAGAGTAATCAGCCCAGCTCTGATAAAGTGGCATTTCTGGATTTGTCTTGAGCCACTCATACCATTGCTCAAGTATCTCTTCACGATGGGGTGAGGGGAATCCATTGATTGTTTCTTGGGCTCTACTCTCCCAGTCATCTCGTATTGTCATATCTTTGTGTGCACCTCATGTTTTCCCGGCAGAGGAACTGTTAAGGAGTGATTTTCATTGATTATTAAGTCTTGACAGTTCGCGCGCGGAATGCGCATTTGAACGATTATTGGAATATTTGGGCTTTAAATCAACCCAAACACGCAGGCCATGGTTGCATTGTCGTACAAGCAACCTATCTCATCTTTGAAACTTCTTTACTCCACTCTTTGATATCAGTACGGAGTTTTCCAAGGTCTGCTGGACTGATTGTGTCAACTCTTCCATAAGTTCGAAGAATTCTGGTCCATCTTTGCATCTTCACAATAACCGCTCCACTGACTCCCTTTCCTTCCAGTGTATCTGCGGTTTCATTGATCTTCTGTGATAGATCACTAGCAATGACGCCTTCTCTTATTTGAGTCTCAAGTGTGTCCAGTACTGCTTGGAGATTGGATACTACTCCTCTGTCGGCTAGACTTGGTCCACCTGCTGTAGCTGTTGGACCTGCAGTTTCAAGCTCCTTAACCATGCGCATTATCTCATCAAGCCGCTCTGTGTTGGCGTTGACTGCAAGTGTGATCTCTGATGTGTTTTCTTGAACCTCAGTAATACCAGAGATGACCTCAATCATTCTGTTCAACATCTGAGTGAGTCTCTCAATAGCACCGTTGATCTCTGTGAGCTTTGCTCTAACATAGGTATCTTCTTCGCTCATTGTAATCTCCTCGCATAAGAGGGCGCCTTGTTTGGCATATAATAGCAGGTCATCTAAGTGTTTGAAGATTAAGCTTTCTGTGTTGTTAGTGATGGTTGTGGGATTTTTCACATGTCCATAACCGAATACTAATATCATCTTTCGAGGAGGTCCCATCTAATAGATTGGCTCAATTTGGAGGTTCATACCGCGATGTACGTCATAAATTTCAAGGAAAAAGAAGAAACTCCAGTTGATCTGGCTGGCAGCAAGAACGTTATGGTGCGCTGGCTAGTCGATAAGCGAACCGGAGCCAAGACATATGCGATGCGTCATTTTGATGTAAGACCCGGTGGGATAGTACCTCTACATTCACATCCCGAAGAACATGAAATCTTTGTTCTTGAAGGAGAAGCAAAAGTTCTTGGCGATGTCGAGGGTTTAGTTGCAAAGAAAGACGATGTTGTTTTCGTCCCCTCGGATTTACCTCACGGCTATGACAACACAGAGGGCACCAAATCGTTTCGTTTCATCTGCGTAATCCCACTTCTTAAGAAAGAGTAGGTAGTTTTTTCTTGCTGGGAACACTTGCCGATAGATGGAGCTAATAAAATGAATCTACGTGAGAAGAAGCTCTGGGTCTTTGATGTCGATAATTGTCTCATTCGTGATGTTGATCATCCAACTCCGTTTGATGATGCACTGAAACTCTGGAATGCTTTGATCGAGAAGGGGTATGAGCTCGCTATCCTCACAAATGTTGGTCGTCTCTCAGCAAGACAGGTCAATCAAGCTCTATCCGATGCTGGCTTCGAGATTCCTTTAGAACGCGTCTTCACTGCTGGAGCCGCAGCCGCTGCTTATGTACACAACAGAGTTCCTGGAGCACGATGCTTTGTGATTGGCGAAGGTGGAGCACAGGAGGACTTCATCGCAAGAGGATTAGATGTAACTAATAATCCGCCAATCGATTTTGTTGCAGTGGGTGCAGACCGGGGAATGACATTCCAGGAATTAAACTTCGCAACAAAAATGGTCACGGAAGGTGCACCTCTAATCTGCATTAGTGGGAGTCGAGATTATCCCGGTATCTACT
This sequence comes from Candidatus Thorarchaeota archaeon, assembly GCA_019894665.1. Classification (GTDB taxonomy): domain Archaea; phylum Asgardarchaeota; class Thorarchaeia; order Thorarchaeales; family Thorarchaeaceae; genus SMTZ1-45. The sequence continues at coordinate 14,887 of JAGXOC010000051.1, read as the reverse complement.
TGGGGTCTGAAGACACCTTCATAGGTGAGCGTTCTATAGTGGCTGCTATCGAACATGCTACTGGAGTGGAAACCGTTGTCGTTGGAAAACCATTACCAGAGATTCTTGTTGAAACAGTCAAAGTTCTAGGTCATAATGTATCTGATGCTGTTATAGTTGGTGACAATCCCAAGTCGGATATTGCTGGTGGCAATGCGGCAGGTATGACTACCATCTTGGTTCGGCGTAACCCCGACAACATTATAGATTTCGAGTCTGGTGACTTGGATACAACACCCACAGTGACGGTAGGTTCCCTAGACGAGCTGATATCCGAGATTTAAGCAACTCACAATACTCATAGGGATGCTAGTAGACTAGTAATTCATGACTCCCGAAAACGGACCGAAAATCAGTTTTGAAGTAGATAGGCCCGGTCTTAGCGTTGCAATGGTCATTCTTGATGAACTGAAGGTTGGTCCGTCTACTTCCTCATTCGAAGTGTATGAGCAGGAGACATTCAGTGAGATCCGGTCTCAGATGACACTTGAGGATGCAAAAGATGATCCCATACTTCGGTCTTATCGAGACTTGTACTGGACATTCGGAATGGACCCAACAAAACTTCGGGTGTCCAGTGAGGCAGTTTTACGTAGAATTCTCAAGGGGTTGAACCTATGGAGAATATCAGATATAGTAGACATTGTCAATCTCGCGTCAGCATACCACAAGATTCCCATTGGTCTTATTGACGTATCAAAGTTGAAGGGTGATTTAGTTATCCGTACAGCATTCAATGGAGAATTGTTCCAGAGGATTGGAAATAAGATAATCATGTGTCGAGGGCGTGAGATTGTCGTTGCCGATGAGGAGAAGATTGTTTGCTTTGGTTATGCTACCCACGAATCAAAACGTACGATGATTACCCCGGATAGTAGCAACGTTCTAGTCCTCCTTTATGGTGCGGAAGTTGTCACAAGTGCCGTGATGGAAGATGCACTAAAGATCACCCTAGATATGATTGATCAATGGCTTGATTGCAGAGTTTCTGAGCCAGTAATCGTCGTATCCTAGTACTGGAGGAATGGTTGTCCGAGAACAATCCTCTCGAGTAGACTGTTCTTGTTGGCTTTGTTCACCATCTGCTCGAACTGCTTCTTTAACCGTGCTTCATCAACATAGTCCGGTTCTTTGATTCCCATACTGTTAATGACCATCTGAAGCATGTACTCGAACTCGTAAAAGAGATAGTCTTCTTTTCGAGTCTTACCTTTTCGTGTCACTTCCTTCTTGATCTTCTTAGCCAATCCTTGTTTGATAGCCTCTCTTGTTTCAGTCAAGTAGTAGGACATTGACTTCTCATAATGAAGTTCTCCTCTTTTGACAAGTTCCTTCAAGAATTGCAATCCAAATGTCCTTCTAGCAATTGCTTCAATTCTAGCGACAAAACCGTTGATAATATCTTCATATGATAGCAATCCAGCTTGACCTTTGCTTTCGAAGACCTTGTCAGTGGGTTTTGCAGTCTCGAACTTCTGCTTCTTTGCTGCGAGAAGTCGCTCTCTTTCTAATTTAGCTGCTGCATCAAGCTTCTTCTGATCTTCTTCCAGCTGTTTCTTCTCTGCCTCTGTTTTCGCAGCGTCAATCTTTTTCTGTCGCTCAATTTTAGCCTTCTCTCTGTCTGCTGCATCACGTTTCTCCTGAGCTAGACGTTCATCCTCAAGTTTCTTGAGTGTCTTCTCTTGTTCAACCCTTAATTTTTGCATATGCATCTGAACATCTTTCTCTGTGAGTGTGATGTGTTTCGTCAGGAGCCAACGGACACCAATGTGATTGACCTTTGGTGTGAGGTCTGCGGATGAGAATACGAAACTAGCAGTCTGTTGACCAGGAAGTTGAGTTATGATATCTTCTGCTTCTTTCTCTCCAGCAATCGGTTCAAGAATACGTTCTAACACCTTGAGCGATTGTTCACTGCTTATACGACCCGCCGATATTGTGTTGAACTGCTCGAAGGCTTTGTAATCGATGTCTTTCGGGCTCTGGGTTGCGACTAAACACTCAATGCCATACTTGCGAGCCTGTCTGAAGAGAAGTAGATATGTCTCCTTTGGACCTGGTGCTCTCATCCCGGCTGGGATGAATGGTGCCGCTTCATCTTGGAAAATCATCATACGTGGTTTCTCAGTGAAGCCTTGTCTAAGCATCCATGAATAAAGTTGATTCAAGACAATCGCAATGAAGAAATGCTTCTCCTCTTCGCTCCTAAGTGTCTTGAGGAAAATCACGTTTATTGGTGTCTTGCCATTCACAGGTTTCGTAAGTTGATCGAAGTCTATGTTGCCCTCTTCTTTGAAGAGAAGCTGCGAAGACCCCACAGTCAAGCTCCTGATTCTAGTGGCTAGGGTCTGCCGCTCTGTGAATTTCATGAATGGCTCAAGATCCACGCCTACTGTCTCCGTATCTGCTACAAGCATATCCGCTAGTTCGGAAAGTTCATCAATCTCAGTCTTCTCAGCCTCCCAGATTGTTCTGAGAAGTTCGTAGATAGCTGCGAATGCCTTTCCTTCCCACGACCTCGATAGACCTGCGACTTTCATGAGAACCTTCACTAATGTTCTTGCAGAGTTGTCGATAAGGCGAATAATATCATCTTGGTCTGCATCCCTATCAGGGAGCTTCAATGGATTGATGGAGATTGCGAGCCCTTTGCTGCTCGCAGGTGTATAGACTCTAACTAAGACTTTGTCCATATACTCCTTGAGTCTAGCCGGAGGAACCCCTTTGGATGCGAGTTCTTTTGGATCTCCAGGTAGCATCAATGATGCGATATCCCCTTGTGGATCAAATGCAAGGATAGGTATTCCTTGCATTGCTGCTTCTTCTAAGATCGCTTTACAAAGAACAGTCTTTCCTGAACCTGTAGAACCGAAGACCCCTCCATGTCGTCGAAGGAGATCCACACTGATCTCGAATTTCTCGTCGGTCCGTTTTCCTTCCTTGTCAAGTTTGAAACCTAGCCAGAGCTTGTCTGCCATATCGAACACCAATCACGATGCTATCTAGACTGATGTTTTAAGAGCCTTTCCAGTATCACTGGTAAAACAAAAAGAGAAAGAATGGATGGAAAAAATCCATCCAGATTTAATAATTACTCGCCCACTGGTTCGTATCTTCTTCCTAGGAAGAGTACGATTAGTAGTACTAATCCTACCGCCAACAGAAATAGTGCGCCTGACGCATAACCATATGAAAGTGCATTTTGAATCACACTCATCACAAGGTAGACACCCGCCATAACAACACCCAAAACAAGTGAAACAAGCATGAACCTTGAGGTCATCTCCTTCACTTGTCCTGTTTCAGCACCAGCAGCGATCTTACTTCCGAAGAAAACAAACACAAAGAGGAATATGTACGCAATCACAATCATTGTTCCCATATCAAACAAATAGCTTTGTGTGGTTGCGTCAAGACCATCTAGTAATCCATATGTAAGCAGAGTCCCGAGCGCATGTATGTAAACAAGCATGTTGGATACCAGCTTATCATCGGGATGTACAAATCCAGTAATCTCAGTAAACGTATTTATGATACTGATAAGTAAAACAGCTCCCAAGACAACAAGTGCTCCAATCCAAATGTAAAATGGATACAGCAACTGTTCTGGAGTTGCCGAAACTGAATCAAGAAGAGCCTTCACTCCAATGGTGACACCAAGTAGTGTTAGTCCAATTCCGGATAGAAAGTTTCCAATAGTTGTAACCCTAACCATAAATCTCTCCTCCGTAAGGTGGAGTATCTAAAGGCACTCTGGCTTTGTTTCTATTAACTCTTTGCTGTTGCCCCTAAAATACATGGAGGACTTGTTCAATCTTCCTCGATAACCACAGGTGCTGATTCTTCAAGGAAATAGGTCCCAATACATGCGATTGCAATTAGAGCAACTACAAGAAGTGCTAAGCCTGGGAATATATCTCCCACCTGGAATGCGAACTGACCTGCTAGTGGTCCAATGATCATGCCTGATCCAAAGAAGATTGAGTAGACGCCCATAGTACTGCCCCGAGCTTCCTCGCTGGAAACATCCGTTAGGTACGCCATTGCTGCAGGTGGAAATGAACCCGCAACGAAACCTAATGTAGGTAGCAATGGCCATAGTCCATTCGTCCAAAGAGAATCAAAGGGTACCCCAACAAGCATGTACGCTAAGGCTCCAAAACCAATCAAACCCACAACAATGAATGGTCTTCTTTTCATCATATAATCCGATAAATGTCCCATAACTATTATTCCAAGCACAAGAGAAATACCCAGCATTGCAAAGAGGAGAATTAGATCAGTTGCAGTTATCTCAAAGTATTCTTCGACGATGTGCTTTGTTTGCGAGATGACCAATCCGTAGAGAGAGATTATTGGGATATAGACTGGAAGCATCTTCTGAATCCTTTTGTCACTCGCGACCTCCTTCAGGAGAGCAAGCATACTCACGTCAGTCTGAGAAGCTACTCTTGTTTCTTTGATAAGAATCAAAGCAAGTAAACCACTGGCGGCACAAGCTACTGCTGCAGCAAGGAGTAGTGTAATGGGCAAGAATCCAAGTTCAAGCAAGATTATTCCGAGTCCAAATCCTCCTGCAAGACCCATTAGAGTACTGAGATCATAGTAGCCCATCAATCTGGCTCGGTTGGTTTCGGTTGAGCAATCAGCGATCATTGACAGCGTAGTTGTAACTTTGGAAGCTGCACCTATACCAAAAACAGCTGCAAGAACGTATGCAAGGAATTCGAATGTAGCAATACCAAAGAGGAACGCGGCAAGACCGGTTATGAATAGGCTAGCAACAAGAATCGGTTTCCTTCCAACTTTGTCACTGTATGAACCGAAGAATGAGACCGTACTCAATTCAGCGATAGGATAGATAGCAAGGATAACTGCAACCCCCCATCCCGAAAGAACACCTCCCATGTAGGCGTTACTTGAGATTACTGCAATCGTTACATAGAATGAGGCACGCATTATCAATGTCACAAAGTACAGCATCATGAGTGTCAGGAAATGACCGGATTTTCTAAGTCCCATTCTAGTGGTCTCCGTGTAATGTAGGTCTGAGCCACGTGTTAGCGTTTATAAGATGTGTAGGTCCAACAAATGAACTATGGCAAGCAGTAGGATTCATGGGTCCATCGGTGCCACTGATTTTGTCTATCTCTCACTCTACAAGTTACGTGTTATGGATGATGAGGACAAGAAGAAGTGGTTCAAATCATGGCGAGAGATAAGGAATCACTTGCCAAAGGGAATGAAATTAGTCACTGAAGCTACAAGTGCTTTTGGAACCGAGTACACAGGTTTCACTGTCTACGAAGGACCACTGGAACAATTCCAAGATCTTGTTGACAAGATCGAAGAGTTTTCAGAAGGATTTGTGGAGAAGTCTTTGACTATCATTGGCACAAAGGGATTCTCTCTTCAAACAGCTGAGTTCCAAAAGATTCTCGAGGAGCGCCCAGTAGATTAAGAGGGTCGTTAACGTGGAATACAAGTTATCACGCAAGACTGCGGTAATTCTTGTTTTCACGGTCATTGTTGGATTTGTATTGTATAACATTGCTCCTTCAGAGATAGAGCCTGGCCAGTATCGCATATCTCTCGAGATACATTCTGATGGTATTGATTCTTCACAGACCTATAACATTTCATTTGTCAGCGAGGTGTTGGATGGTAGTGTGGACCATCTTCTAAACGGGACTTCAACAAATGTGACTGTGACATTTCCACAATCTGTAGCAATCATCCCCGATAACCCTCTTAGAATCACTCTTGATGCGACTGGAGATAGTTTGTCGGCCAATGATATCATAGTTACATTGACCAATGATGATGGTTTTAATTTCACACTTCGACCCAATAGACAATCTAGCCAGACCTTCGTTATTGAGTATCAACCCCTGGTCAATTCTAAATCTGCTGTGATGATTCTTACAGTTGTCGCTATCCTCTGGTTCTCAGAAGGAATTAGTTTGGTAGCCACTTCTCTACTCATTCCTGTCTTGATAGTCCTCACCGATATACGATCACCACAAACGGCACTCGCACCTTTCTTTGATCCAGCAGTGGCGCTAATATTTGGAGGATTCCTCATAGGTCGGGCACTGACCAAATATGAGCTCGATAAGAGACTGGCTCTTCTAATCCTCTCAAGAAGCGCGGGGTCTGGTTCAAGTCTTATTCTTACCGTTATGGGGGTCACAGCTTTTCTCTCGATGTGGATTTCGAACACAGCATCTGCCGCTATAATGATACCAATAGCTCTTGCAGTAATCAGCTGTATCAGAAGTGTGGATACACGAGACAAATATGGGAAGGCACTGGTTCTTGGAGTTGCTTACTCTGCAACACTCGGTGGAGTGGCGAGTCTTGTGGGTTCACCTCCTAACCCATTAGCAGCTTCTTACATCAACTCATTCCTAGGGGTTGAATTCTCATTTATGAGTTGGATACCATTCGGACTTCCTGTTGTCCTGATCATGTTGCCGCTAGTCTGGCAGTGGTTAATGTTTCGGTTCAAACTCCCCAAGGGTATTGAAGAGATGAGCGAACTCAAAGAAATTTCATACAAGGAATATCTGAAGCTCGGACCTATGCCCATAGAACAAAAATTAGTCGTTGTGATATTCATTTCCACCATAATCCTTTGGTTCACTGAGAAGCTTCCTGATTTCATTGCTAATGCAATTGGTTGGTCTGGTCACGGGATATCAAGTTCAGTTGTCGCTCTGATGGGTGGACTTTCTTTGATGATACTCCGTCTATTAGATGAGAAAGATGTGTCCTCAGGAATAAGTTGGTCTTCCTTGTTGATCTTAGGGAGTGGAATTGCTCTGGGTGGAGCGATGATTGACACAGGCCTCTCTTCATTCATTGCCCTGCAGATGGCGGGTCTTGGAATGTTTCCAACATTTCTTGTTGTGATAATAATTGGCTGCATGGCAGTTCTGGTCACTATGGTCGCGTCAAACACTGGTGCTGCAGTCATCTTAATACCGATTGCCATTCCCTTGGCGACAGGTCTAGGCATCGACCCTCTCCTAATTGTGATGGTCATCGCGATTGCTGTTTCAATGGACTTTGCGCTACCGATTGGGACTCCACCATCAACAATCGCCTATAGTACTGGTAAGGTTAAGATGCGTGAGATGGTGACAACAGGTCTCTTCGTTGATCTGATTGCGATTCTTGTACTTACAATAGTCGTTGTCTGGCTGTGGGGTTTCTTCGGACTCGTTGTGTTATGACGTATATAGTGCATCTCTGGTGGTCACGAAGGGTTTAAATCGCACAGTAGAACGAACCTCACCACGGTGGCAAGATATGAGCTGGGTCTCTAAGATAATCAACGGAAATCCTGATGAGTTTACACATGCAAGATTGGTGAAATATGGGATCGGCAGTCATCCCGGTCCAAGAACCAGCCTTACACTCAGCAAGCCAAGTATCAAATTCAAGGCTGACCTCGACCAAGAGAAGGTAATCCTCAGAGGATATCTCAAAGGTGCGCCGGCAGGCTCTCACAAAGTGACTGGCATGATAATTACCTACAGTGATCGTACAAGTGAATATGGGCAATTGAATATGCCCATAACATGGAAGAAATCGAAAGGTAAGGGTACCCCAGTTTTCAAAGCTAAATTGGATGAGGTCGCACCACTAGATGATATAAAAGCCCTCTTAGAACTCGATGACCCAACAACATTCTATCTTCTCACACTCAATCCAAGAGATGGGACCAAACCATGGAAGATTGCTACCAAGACATCATTCCCAAAGGGTGGTCCTAAAGAGGAAGATAAAGAAAAGCAGGAGAAGGATCCTGTCTTCACTAAGGGTGCTTTGGGAAACACACCTGAGGTTCTTGAATACATTCTCGATGCATTAGCGCCAGATCTCAGGGACAAGATAGGTCCCAAAACGAAGAATATCATGATTCGTAACAATTTCATCATTGAAGATATTGAGATTCCGGATGATCCATCCCTTAGTTTCTCTGAGAAGAGACGGCTTGCCAAGAAGCGGGGTAAACTGATCCGGTCTGCAACAATCGATGGCGATGACCATACCCTCGAGTATGATTTCTTGGCATGATTGCAAGACCGTGACGTTTAAATTCGAAACGAATGCGGACCCCTATAGTACGAAGAGGCGATATAAATGCTCCAAGGATTCGAAGGAAACTATTTTCCACTTTCAATAGTGTTCATTTTCCTAGGCTTATTTGCAATGGCCTGGTTAGTAATTCACATCGAACATGGTCGCCACTTCTCAAGATTCAAGGTTGGTTCAGCCTTATTGCTCGCAGCTGTCTTTCTAGGCTTTGGCATTCATTTCTTACTACTATCCAGTGGAATGTGAGAAATTCAACAGTAAAACCATCATCACGTATTTCCGAATCATTATGAACGCAATATGGTTATTTAGCCACTTTTCGAACTAAATATGCTATCCACTAGTGGACAGCATATCTTCAGGATAAGAGGAATCTTCAGGTGCTGCTTGAACCCGACATTAAGAAACTAGCCGTTGAAAGTCGTCAGAGGCTGGTTCAAGAATTCGCAGAAAAATACGCCAATCTGAGAGAGCGAGTAAGGCGAGTCCCAGAAGCAGATGCACTTAAAATTTCTGAAGAGTTGTCTTGTCCCCTGGAGATTGCATTGATTGCATATCTGATCAATATGGACGGCATTATGGGTGTGAAACAAGCTGTTGGGCTTCTAAGCACAGAGCTTCAAAGGAGAGCTACAGTTGGTGAAGATGTTCCCAACCTCCCCGGCAACATAATGGAATTTGCTTTAACTGAAGGCAGATGGGTATCGCATATTTATGGAAGCTTTGTTAGGCAGATTGAGCTTCAGGTTCGAGGGCTTGCAAATCTAGAAGAGGGTGTTGAAGGACCCGCTATCGAAATTGAAAAAGCACTTTCTATTATAGCTGCGCGGACAAAGATGTCTGAAACAATAATTGCCCCGGTCATTGAAGAATGGCTGAAAGAACATCCTAAAGCTACAAGCAAAGACGTACTCATCTCATTTGGTCAAGGTATAACAAAGTGGAACATGAGCACACTGAATGGTAAATTCATTCAAGTTCAGCGTCGGATACAGGCGCTTTTCAGAGTTCTTAGAGAAAGCCTGCTTACACCCTCTGATTCCTTTACAATGGACGGAGCCCTTGGTCGTATTGATACTCTGATAGAGGAATTAGGGCGGCCTTTTGATGAAATGAATCAAAGAGCAGTTTCTCATTTCCTACTTCATATTGCACCCCGCCAGGCCACGGGGAGAGGTGATAGGTCTCCATATGTTTCTGTTGGAGTCACCTCAACCAGAGGGAACAAAGCTGAACCAGACCTTTCTTCTCCATTTGATTTTCTCGAGCGTGATGTCAAATTGGCAAAAAGACGTAACGGCATTGAGCGAGAAGAATATCTCAAGGAAAAGATTGATCGTGTGTTGCGTGTCCTGAGATATCAGGAGAACACATATGCAGAAAGCGTAGAGAAATGTTTGACCGAAATTATCGACAGACTCAACTTGGTTGACACTTCAGTAGCCGTTGTAATTGAGAATTCCAAGGCCGCAATAGCAAGCACACCTGAACCTGAGAGAGCCAAGATCTCTGTGTTGATAATCTACGATTTTGTCACCTTAAACGTTTACGGAGTGGAGGCATCTTGAGTTTTGTTCAAACACCTCTCTATTGGCTGATTGACATTGAGGGCTATGACTTTCATGTAGGTGCTTTCAAAGATGCTGACCTCAAAGGTAAAGCCCTTATCCTGTCTAATCAGCTCTGGTCGATCATTCGCGGGACTCGTGTGTTATCTGTTCTCATCGGTCCGGGAATTTTCAAAGGCGTAGCAACAAAAGGGAGCATCCAGGTCGATGTTCTCGAATATCTTTCAGCTCTCATGTTTGATCCCACAATGCTTCGGTTTGATGAACCACTACCGCAGGTAGATATTGTTGGTCCAGAAGTCATCGATCCGCTAGGTGTACGAAAACAAGAGGAGATCGTCACCATCATTCGTAATCTGGTGATGGAAAAAGGGAACATACTCGCTGCTGATCGATTGGCCACAGTCCAAACAGAAACCAATGTGCCCCAGACTGCCCACTACGAGGAGATTTTCAAGCGAATCAATGTTTCACATGTATCCGGTTTACAACGAGCTAAATTCATTCTTGCAGGGACAAATGGCCCGCTGTACAAACCCTTTGTCGAGTATTTTGAATCCCGTAAGTTTTGGCGTAAAGAACGAACAAAGGTAATGGCGACTCCTTTCCACAAGTTTAGCAGTTTTGTCGATATTGATGTGATGTCAGATTGGATGATAGTGGAGAAGGCTGGAATGGACTCGAAGACAGGGATGGAAGCTATCGGTGATGAATTCGAGCGAACTCTAACTGCCGTTGAGAGAGAGAGAGAGTCCTTCATCTTCGAGCTTTGATACGACCGCAAGAGTCTTTGGTGCAAGGGAGGGCTTTTCGGAAGAGGACTGCTAGTTGGAAATTGCTGACGCAGACATTCAGAAGCGGCTCAAGAAGCCCTATACATTAGTTTTCAGAGCTGGACGGCAAGAGCTAACTACAAGAATAGATATTTTTTCTGATGTACTGCGAGATCGTCAACGTTCCATGCTGGGCGGCATGGTAGAGTACGCTCACCGCGAGTCAGGATTTTTGGAGATCAAGCGTTTCTGGTTCGTAAAGTACAACAAACCAGTTTACTATCAGCCAAAGGAAGCACATGAGATTTTTAGAAAAGCAAAGAACATCATCATCCCGAGAGAACAGAAACCTGACTTTCTCAAAGAGCTCAAAGATTTCTTATCTCGTCTGAATACTCAAGAACCGCGTATTGTGCCAACATGTCAGCACTGTCTTCGTGATGAGCGCCTCACCATTTTGACAAGACGCAATGCTGTGAAGATTACCGAAGATCAAGTTACTTGTACGAGCTGTGCGCAGGGAGACCTTAGTATCGAGTTGAAAACCATGGGCATTCATCTCTCGCGAGCAATGATGAACCAGCTAGAGCGACAGGTGACCAAGGTAAAGTCGATTCCACGAATTGTCGAGATGATGACACCTGGATTTGACCCAACGAGAGAACCAGAGTTGACCCTCATTGATACTGTAGTTGCTAAAGATGGTGGGGACTCTCGAAAGATATCTGAACTTCCAATTCCTGATAAATTCAAAGACCAACTCGCTTCAGACGGTTTCCAGTTTCTATTACCTATACAGTTTCAAGTCATTGATGCTGGTTTGTTCAAAGATGTCAACATGTTGATAGTATCTTCCACATCATCCGGTAAGACACTCCTAGGTGAACTCGCGGGAGTACCAAAAGCCATGCAGGGGAAGAAGATGATCTACATGTCTCCTCTAGTGGCTCTGACTAACGAGAAGTACGAACAATTTCGGAAACGATACAAGTCACTCGGACTAAGAGTCGGTATCAAGGTTGGAATGTCCCGTTTAGATGTCGGTAAGGAAGGAAAGCCCATTGTTGATACTGACATTACTAAAGCCAACATTATCTGTGCTACTTATGAAGCACTAGACCTCATTTTCCGATCGGGCAATACATCTGACCTTGGAGAAATTGGTACAGTAGTAATTGATGAGATACAGAATCTCGCTGATCCTGAGAGGGGTCCTGAACTTGATGGACTTCTCACTCGGATGAGGCTGCACTATCCAAAAGCGCAGTACCTCGCATTGTCTGCTACCGTTGGTTCACCCCAGGCCCTTGCAAAAGAACTCCAAATGAAACTTGTGAACTATGAGGGCCGACCTATTCCACTAGAACGGCATCTTGTATTTGCTCGTTCTGATGAGGAAAAAAAGTCCATGATACGTCGACTTGTCACTCAGGAGTTTCGCCATGTCAGCAGTTCAGGAAACAAGGGTCAATCCATTATTTTCACCTATTCAAGACGCCGTGCTCATGCGTTGAGTGACTGGCTCAGAGAGCACCACGTTTCAACTTCTGTCTATCACGGAGGTCTATCGTACTCTCGCAGACGAAGTACTGAACATGCATTTTCGAAACAACGTTTTTCGAGTATAGTGACTACGGCCGCACTTGGTGCTGGAGTGGATCTAGCAGCGTCACAGGTCATCTTTGAAACTCTCGCGATGGGTGCAGAATGGCTGTCAACTGCAGAGTTTGAACAGATGCTTGGACGAGCTGGTCGACTTGGAAAGCATGACCGCGGTAAGGTATACATGATTGTCCAGCCTGAAAGGAAATACCATAGTGGTCAGGACAAGGCTGAGGATGAAATTGCGGTAGAACTATTGAATGGGATTATTGAAGATGTAGAGCCTTTTGCAGACAAAGAGACGAGTGCAGAACAGATTCTTGCCACAATCTGCTCAACTGGTCTTGTCGACCTCAAGGCGGTGGCTCGCACATACAAACGGATGCTTTCAATGTCCGTTCCTCCATCCGAAGCTCTCAAGCATCTTGTTCGTAAACATATGGTTCGTGTGAAAGACGGCGGTGTACATCCCACCGATCTTGGACGAGCCACTTCTCTCTCATTCTTGACCCCTAGTAAGGGACTAGAGGTCATGAAGCTGACCTCAACCTATGACGTGACAGATATTGCCATAATGCTCCAACCTTTCGAGAACATCTACCTAAGTGTCAAGCTGCAGGAAGAAGTCAACTCTGCCTTTAGGACGCATATGCCTACCCGGCTCTTCTCAGGAGTATTCAGTGAGCTAGGAGACGCAAACCGTCCAAAGGGGGGAGCTGGACGACTTCCCCAGTGGGTCTTTGAGGTATTTGGCAAGTGGACTATGACTTTCTTTAATTGTGGTTGCCGAGACTATCCCGAATGCGACCACGGCAAGATCAGTCTTGGGAGGTGGCTTGTTGAGAAAAGAAAAGAAGGGTTCAATCCTTCCGGACTGGCGCAGAAGCTTCACGATGATTTCGAACTTTGGGCATATCCTGGAGACTTATACTCGTGGCTTGACTCATTAATTCATAGTCTCAAAGCAGTTCAGAGAATTGCTAATGTCGCCGGTAAAACTGACCTTCATGTGCAGATTGAGGATCAGATAGCTAGTATCGAGAGACCCTTGGAACAAGAAACCAAGAAGGAATGAGTCACCTAGACTGTCTGTAAATAAGAGTCACGACGAAACGTTGTCCTTCTCTATCTCAAAAAGAACCCGTATGTTACCAACAGCATCAGGAGGCATCGAGTCAAGATTTAGATCAAGCCACCTGTGCAAATCCCTCCTGATTGATTCCTTCTCATCTAGCTCCTTTGGGAATTCTGAACGATCTTCAGATACTAAATGAAAATGAGAACAACCACAAGTACATGCACTCTCTAAGACCATATCGATGTCTACGGATGTCTTTCCACAACTTCTGCATACGAACATCATCATGTCAACGCTCCTGAAAAAAGGACCATCAAGTATCTATGAGGTTTGGTATGGCTTAGGTAATACCTTCTATTTCGGAACTGGGCCTATTTGGTGCCTGTTTAGGCGTGTTTCTTGGACAATCTAGATGGCGCGGTTAAGGAATACCGATGAAGACAATGAGAAAAAGGACAAGCGCAACGATAGCTGCAATTATCCAAGGTTTCCTTCCATAGCCCCAGACAATGGGGATTGGACCCAGTAGAATGATTCCCTTATTCTCTCTCCGTTGCTCTACTCCATCAATATCTGAACGCATTAACATAGAGCCTATTCCTGAGAGGATGATGATGCATCCCATTATGATCAAAGCCCACGCTAACAAGTCCACCATATCTAATGACTGCATACGATTCACCTTGTATCAAGTAGAGTGCTTGCCAACTCGAATGTCATTTTCTCATAACCACCGACCTCATCTCCCTCTTGTGCCCAGAGGGTCACCAGATCTCCATAAATCTCAAAGTCCAAGGTTGTTTCAATCTCTTTGATGTGGGAGCCGACAGGAAATCTCCAGATGATCTCAAAGTCATAGGGTGCTTCTTCTTCTTCAAGCCAAGTTTCAATCTGATTGGTGCTCTCCACGAACCTTCCAGCAAAATCAATCAAGTAGATCACAGAAACGACTTCTGTTGCTCCTTTCAGGAATATGTCACAATAGTCCACACGAGACTTAACTCGTTCACCGTTAATCTCAACTCTCTCTAAATCAAGAAAGTGCTGCATGTTATCTACGAGTTTCTCAACTTCCTTTCGAAAGAGATTCTCATCACGAAGAACTCTACGATAGTATCCTTCAGGGTCTAGATAATCATAACATAGACGCTCATGCACCTCTCCTGTTCTAGAAACTGAAAAGAACGAATCCGCATGAACTGGCTCAACCAGCTCTGATAGAGCTTTTTCCACGACCAATCACCTACTCAAGTGGTACAGCATGTATTCCATTGTCTGAAAGATGTTTTGAGAGGGTTCTCCCATTCTCTGTGAAGCAATAAGCAATCCGGGGTTTAACTTCTTGTGCGAAGTTCAGCAGACCATTGAAATCGGTATGTGCACTCAATGGAAATCCTCGCTCTCTGAATTTGCCTACGGCCCAACCTGAGAGATTGAAATGGTCAAGTTTGATTTCATATTGGGCGAACACATTCTTACCTATGGTTCGTTGCATGTTGTCCACGGTGTGACGAGAGGATGAACTAACTATGACTGCCCCCTTATCAAGAATCTCCGTCAGGTTCTCACTCCGAATCGGGTAGTGCCGCAGGTCGACGCCATGTTGTTTGTATACTGAACAAACCTTGTCTATACTTGTGTTCCCTGAAATCACTCTGAATCCACCACTTTGGAGAAGTGCGATAGCTTCCTGAGACTTCCCTAGTGAATAAGCATGAAAC
>JAGXOC010000050.1:15269-17650 GCA_019894665.1 Candidatus Thorarchaeota archaeon | reverse complement strand
GAGGAAAATGGCTACACAGAGATGCAGGGAATGTATGTCATTAATGACCCGCAGACTCCCGACACCATAATAGGTATCGTCATTGGGATGGCTCAAGGATCAATGATTGTCCCCACCGATAGACCAGTAATCGGAATTAGCACAAACACAACCGATGATAGTCCATTAGCCAAATTATCAGGACGAGCTCACAAGCGACTTATCGAGAGAGGTGTGAACCTCAAAGACGTCTTTGTGAAGGTTGCAGACATTCTAAATGAGAAAAATGAAACTCTGATTGCTGAAGCAGGTGGACATCCGATGGCAGCAGGGGCATTCATACAGAAGTCACATGTGGATGAATTTTTAGATCTTACATCAAGCACGTTGGCAAAATATTTGGGACTTTAAGACTGAAGAAAAAAAAGGTCGTTGGGGGCATTAGACCCCCAGTTTAACTCGTGAGAACTAATAGTCCTCTGATGTTAGAGATGCACCAATAATACCAGGTATGAAGAGTAGACCAAATGCTACTCCAAGATCTATCGCTAGGTTTCTTGCAATGTTGAGCATTGCATCAAGATTTGACGGGTCACCTACAAGAAATAGTAGGTAGTAGCCCAAGAAGAATAATACCAAAGCAATTATTGAAACAAAGAGCATTCTAACACCGCTCTTGGAGATTAAGCCTGCAATGAATCCTGCAACTCCAAGTGCGACAAGTGGTGCATATATTGGTGATGCACTTGTTGCAGCTGTGTATGGGACTAGCAGCCCTCCAAAGAGAAGTGCGCCTTTAGCTGTCAGCTCACCAGTGATATCAGTACTACCGATGATAGCCTGAATTGCTGCGATATCGAGACCAACTATCTGGAAAGCCCCGATGAGTACAGCAACCACTAAGCAGACAAGTAATGCCATTATTGTTCTAAACATTGTATTTCTACACGTCCTTCGGTCGAATAGACTCGTTACCTGAACAATATTGATGGCTTTTATATGTCGTGGCAATATCGATAGTTGATATATCGCTGCATAATACGGGTATCTTATCGCTCATTCATCAGATCTAGAATCTTCAGACGTACTGAGAGGATCAAATCTACAATTCGTTGGTCAGCCATGTCAATAGGTAGAGTATCAGGGTGGAACCAACCAACTTCACCATCTTCTGTTTCCGGTCGTGTTCTTTCTGTGAGTGCTCGTGCCAGGTAGTGATTGAGAAGGAAATGAAATTCAACTTGTCCAGAGGTGTCTCTAGTGACCAGATCAGCCGTGCTCACAAAATCAACTATTTCGCACTGAACACCAGTTTCCTCTTCAACCTCGCGGATTATGGAGGTTTCTTGTGTTTCGCCAAGTTCGACTCCCCCGCCAGGAATACTCCAGAGACCCTTCCCCGGGTCCTTATCGCGGGTTGCTAGAAGAACTCCTTTTGGCCCTACTACAATTGCCCCAACTCCGGGGATTGGGTGTTTGGGATATCTTCTATCGTTCATGTACGACATCTCATCAATTAACTGCAAGACCAGCAGGCATGTTGATCTTCGTTCCACATTCTTTACAGACAATGGCTTGATATACATCAAACCCAACGGATTCGTCATATGGAGGTCGTGCTTCAGTTCCACACCCACCGCATAGGATCTTGACATATCCTCTCAACTCGAACACAACCCTCCATGCATTTCGAGCGTGTTCTAATTTTCCGACCTTGTCGTATTCAACAGCTAAAGAAACCCAAGGTGCAGCTGCACCAGGATCAGCCTGAGTCCAGCGAACGAGACACTCGATGTACTTCTCACTCATTCCAAGAAGAGGATAGACTCCACATAACCCTCTCCAAGACTCAGGGTCTCTTCCCAACTCTGCTTCAGCTCTTTCTAGGTACATCTGGGAGGATTCAGTGTCACGAGCAAGGTGGGAAAGAACAGCAAGTCGTGAGAGAGCCTCGATGTTTACTGGATCGTCATCTACAACACGTTGAAAGCATTCTTTCGCACCATCATGTTCGCCAGATTGGAACCGGAGCTCACCCAGTAGAATCTGTGCCCGGTAATCCTCAGAATCGACAATGTTCGCATGTCCTACGAAAGGTGCAGCTTCGAAGATTCGTTCCTGAATGAGTAATAGGTAAGCGTAGTTTGAAACAGCAGCCATGAGGTCAGGATTCAATCGGTGGACCGTTGCCCACTCCTCAGTAGCAGCAGTGAAGTCCCCCAACCTGTAAAGTGCCAATGCATAGAGACCAATCAATCCCAATTCAACAGGGAATAGTTCCAGTGCTTGTCGGAGATACCCCATCGCTTCTCTATACTCATGTTTTCTGTATAGAATTCTTGCTAGATCAAGCCAGACTTCAGGCTCTGAAGAATCAAGTCTGTGAGCCTCTCGAATCTTGT
>JAGXOC010000050.1:8028-15173 GCA_019894665.1 Candidatus Thorarchaeota archaeon | reverse complement strand
GTTTTCTGTATAGAATTCTTGCTAGATCAAGCCAGACTTCAGGCTCTGAAGAATCAAGTCTGTGAGCCTCTCGAATCTTGTCCTCAGCATAGTCAACCTTACCGAGTGCCCAAAGTGCCCTTCCCAAGAACAGCTCGACCACATAATGCTGTTCAACAAGTTCCTCCGCTTGCTCAAGAACTCTCACAGCTGCCTCAGGCAATTCAGCCTGAACATATGCCATACCTAGGCACACTAGGGCATCAACATTCTCATCATCATCCTCAATAACAGGCTCAAGTGCATCTATCGCATCATGAGGTCTTCCTTCCTCAAGAGCCTGCATTGCTGAATTGATGATTTCTTCAGACACCGTGGTTCGAGCCTTCTCAATCAGATTTGATGGTCAACCAAGATTTGTGGGGTCTTACTTGGTATGCGGTCGCTCACATCTGTATTATAAGTAAGATGCGATATGGCAAAAAACGATGACCGACCGTAAGTATGCAACTCCATTCGCAATGCTCCATGCAGCCAGTCTTCTCGGACAGAGGTCTCGATTGAACAAGTTCAGACAGGCCATCCAAGAAGTGGTGAAGGTGGGGGATTATGTTGTTGATATTGGAACAGGGTCAGGAATCCTCGCCATACTTGCTGCAAAAGCAGGAGCGGGGCGTGTAACAGCCATAGAAGTAAATCCAGAGTCCTTGCAATATGCAAAAACTGCGGCACAAATGAATGGAGTTGAACAAGTCATCGAGTTTGTTGAAGGGAGTTTTTCAGATTTTTTTCCAGATAGAAAAGCGGATGTTGTAATTTGCGAGATGCTTTCATCGATGATGTTGGTTGAGCAGCAGATACCAGCATGCTTTCACGCTACTGATAAAATTATGAAGCATGATGGTGTGATTCTACCCCAGGAAATCATAGTGTATATTGTACCCGTTGAATGCATGAATATTTGGGAAAGGTTCCAGTATGAGGATCTTCAATTCCCTCGAGTAGTTCAAACTACGACGCAAGATGCAACGAGAGACCTAGCGGACATGGGGATTCTAGAAACCTTTGATCTGAAGAACTTGAAACCAGAAGTCACAATTGACAAGACCTTACACTTCACCGCGGTGGATAAGGGAACGATACATGGCCTTGTAGGAGTCTTCGAATCAACCCTCTTTGAGGACATACAACTCAAGATGGATGATGGATGGAAACAGCTTTTCATTCCGCTGACTCATCCAATCAAAGTTGCAGCGGGAGATGTATTCTCAATTAGAATATCATATCAACCAGGGAAATACGACTCCCTCGCAATTGAATCTTTATAGACCGGATGCCTTTCGTACCATGGGTTGTGACCGGTCTAGCTCAAAGACCACCGGGTTTTTGGGATCTGGACACGCATGAAGTTCTTTACATTGATCCTCAGCCCATGGAAAGTACGCATTGTGCATCATTGCATAAACGACAGGCAGCATTGTGAAAAGCGCATTCACACAGATATCACCCGTTACACCGAAGTGGTCAAACTCAACAATATCACCCACTTTGTGGCCAATGGCACAAAATCCTTTTTGGCTAATCACTCGGGCGCTAACCTTCCGAAGTTCTTTACTGACGCATTTCTCCTCATTCAACATGATGGTTCGAACAGCCAGCAAGAGCAATGTTCCCTATTACTGTTCCGAGTAAGTCGTATATGAACATCTTTTTATCATAGTCCGAGAGAAGACGTGACCTCGGTGGCTGACTATTATGGAGCTCAAAGGTCCATTATGCTATGTGCTTGATTTTGATGATATCTACAACTACGCCTACCAAACGGCAATCAAGGTGAAGAACTCTGGATGGAGACCAGATGTTATCGTTGGAATTGCTCGAGGTGGGTGGGTTCATGCAAGAATCGCTTGTGATCTGCTGGGGGTCAAAGAACTCTTCTCTGTAAAGGTGGATCACTGGGGTGTCACAGCTACAAAGGATGGTAAGGCTAAGCTCACTTGTCCCCTCACAGGAGACGTTGTAGGAAAGCGAGTGCTTGTAGTTGACGACATCACTGATACTGGAGAGAGCCTAACTATGGCGGTCAAACATGTGGAGGATTGTGGACCTTCTGAAGTGAAGAGTGCAACACTCATGCATATCGCTGGATCCAACTTCACCCCAGACTACTATGGTGTGGAGATGGCATGGGCCTGGGAGGTCTGGCCATGGAATTTCTATGAAGACATCAATGCACTCATCACGAAAATTTTCGAGGGAGAGAAGGCTAAAGAGTTGAGTACACTGGAGTTGAAGAAACATCTTCGTGAGTACAACAACATCGTACTCTCTGATGACCAGCTTTCCAAGATCAAAGCCCACATGGGTTTTCTTGGTGTCATCGAGTACCCGCTCGATAAAGCATGGAAAATGATAGGCTAAGGTGGAGAGAAAAAATGGCATTTGAAGCAAAACTATCTGCAGTACCTGTAGACAGGAGTCAATCGGAGGAGCTGCAAAATACACTCCCAATTGAAATTGGAATGTTTGGTGGCTCAGGGCTTTATGATTCTGATGTGATTGAAAACCCTATCGAGGTCAAGGTGTTCACACCATATGGTGCAGCATCTGACAATTACATCCTGGGAACTGTAAAAGGTCGTACATTTGTGTTTCTTGCGAGACATGCAAGGGGACATACCATAGCTCCACACATGATCAATTACAGAGCAAACATGTGGGGGATGAAAGCTCTTGGAGTGAAACGAATCATCAGCCCAGCAGCTACTGGTAGTCTACAGCCAGCGAGAATCAAACTTGGAGAGTTTGTTATTGCTGACCAGCTCTTTGACAGAACAATGGGAGTTCGAAAAGATACATTCTTCGAAGAAGGCACAATTGCACACCTTCCATTTGCCGAACCCTTCTGTCCAGAACTGAGAAAGGCTGCAGTTGATACAGCAGGAGAAAAAGGATACAAGGTCCACGAGAAAGGGACGTACGTCTGCATTAATGGTCCACGATTCTCAACAGCTGCTGAATCAATGTTCTATCATAATCAAGGGTGGGATGTCATCGGTATGACTGCTTATCCTGAGGCTGCACTGGCTCGCGAGGCAGGGATGTGCTTCGTGAATATCTCAATGCCAACTGATTATGATGTCCATGGCGAAGAGCATGTCACACACGCAGCAGTCCTGAAGACCATGTCCGAGAATGTTGAAAGAGTCAAGAAGCTGACATTTGAGATGATATCAAACATTCCCAAAGATGCAAGCTGTGACTGTCAGACAGCAATGCAGAACGGTCTGTTCTAATAGCAGAGATTTTGCGCCTACTCTAGATGCGGGCGCAACGTATTTCTTTTCTCGAAGGTAACCGAAGGAAACAAAGCGTACCATCTTTCAGAGAAACTAGGTGAGACCAGAATGAGGATAGCAGTTGGACAGATGGAACCATCGGTCACGGACGTTGATGCGAATCTTTCAAAGGTAAAATCGTTGCTCAAAGAGGCTGAAGGGAATCAGGTTGATGTGCTCGTTCTTCCCGAATTATGTAACTCGGGCTATGTCTTTGAGAATCTTGAAGAAGCAGAATCCACCGCAGAGGATATACCTTCAGGTATTTTCTCCAAAGAACTCCTTACATGGTCAAGAAAAGATCGGCTTGTCGTTGCAGGTATTTGTGAGCAAACTCCTGAAGGTCTTTACAATTCGGCTGCAGCGTTTGCACATGGCACTCACTCTATAACATATCGAAAGATCCACCTGTTCCTAAATGAGCGGGATTGGTTCCTCGCAGGAAATGAAGAGCCCCCTGTTATTGAGTTCATGAACGCAAAGTTTGGAGTTATGATTTGCTTTGACTGGGCATTTCCAGAGATGGCTAGAATTCTAACACTGAAAGGAGCTCATGTCATCCTGCACCCAGCGAATCTTGTCCTCCCCTATTGTCAGCAGGCTATGGTGACAAGATCGATTGAGAATTCCGTCTATACGGCTACTGCAAATCGAATTGGCACCGAGAGAGGAATAGAATTTTCCGGCAACTCTCAAATCACCAATACCATTGGAACTAGATTAGCAACACTATCCGAAGAAGAAGTGGGAATTGCATTCATCGATATTGATCCTCAAGAAGCAGACAATAAGTGTATCACCAAGCGAAATCATGTCATTCATGATAGACGACCTGATGTCTATACACGGCTCACGAAGTCCGATTGAGCTTACTTGGAGCCTTGCCCTTCCATTCCTCTACGGGGTACTTCTTGGCATTTCGCTTCATCTTCTCAACTATTCCCTTTGCTGGATCAATACCCGCTTTATCACAGATTCGCAATAAGTAGACCATCACATCAGAAATCTCTCCGGCAAGTGCGGAGTTGAAGTCTTTGTCATGCAGAAGTTCATTGATCTCGTCGTCTGACTTCCACTGAAACAATTCGAGAAGTTCACCCATCTCAATAGATGCTGAAACAGCCAAAGCAGCTGGTTTGTTATATTGCTCCCAATTTCGTTCTTGTACAAATTCGCGAATGAGAGAGATGATCTCATCTAGCGTTGGAACGCCATCACCCATTTCAAACACCTAGATTATCGCTTTGGTCCTCCAAAGTTTCTCTGTATAACCCATAGGGAGTATATCGAGAAGACTACTAGAACCAATGTTAAGGTGATGAGGGGTGTATCAACACCAGGAATTATGGACCGTACATTTACCATCCAACTGAATGTATCGAGGGTAGAAACGATAAGCAAAGCGCCGACTAAGACCAAGTTTGTGACACCAGCCCAACGTAACCTGTGTGTCCCAGCTCTATTCCAAGTCACGAGGGAAAATGCAATTGCAGCACCTCCAAGTATAATCATGAAATAATTAGCGATGAGGAAGTAATTGAAAAGGGCCCATAGGTCAGGGGGAGTTAGTAGAACTATCGCAAGACCAATGACGACAAGGACGAAAGTTGTTGGAGGCCAAGGATCGCTGGCGAATTTTTCAAGTCTTCCTTCACCGGGTTCATCTAGGGCGGTGATAGGGTCGTAATCGCCATCTCCAGCTTCTACTACGTCGGGAAAATCGTCTTCCTCTTCTTCTTCTTCGTCTGAATCATCTTCGAAGAATGTGTCTTCATCGCTGTTCATTGGCTTTTCCTCTAGATTACGGATGGACTGGAGAGTAAAGGGCCCTGTTAAAATCCTTGTGTCTGCTGCGGATTGATGAAAATGAAATATATCCGCCAGAAATATGATTAAAACTAGAAGTTGTTGAGAGCAAGCTATGTCGCAAGACGATCAAACCTTCGACCAGAGGATATCCAGAGCAAGGACTCTGCGACAGCAAGGTCAGAACAAGAAAGCAATAGACGCATATCGAAGTGCAATGCAACTTGCCCCAGATAACCTCGATGTTTTGAATGAGATGGGTCTGACTCACATTCACATTGGTGAACAGAACGAAGCGCTTGTGGCTTTCGATTTAGCTATCAGCATTTCGTCTGAAGATTATCGTGCGCATTCCAACAAAGCTGAAGCCTACATCACGCTTGGCTCATTTGAGGAGGCTAATGATATAGCGGATGAAGGTCTCAAA
The DNA here is from genome assembly GCA_019894665.1 of Candidatus Thorarchaeota archaeon. Taxonomy (GTDB): domain Archaea; phylum Asgardarchaeota; class Thorarchaeia; order Thorarchaeales; family Thorarchaeaceae; genus SMTZ1-45. The sequence goes on along the minus strand of JAGXOC010000050.1, from coordinate 9,623 downwards.
TACGCTCCAAAGAGTGCAGAACTTTGGGCTAAGAAAGCAAGAGCCTTAGAGAGTCTGTTGAAGATTGATGAAGCAATTGAGGCGTATAATGAAGCAATCAAATTCGATTCTGAAAATCCTGAAACTTGGAAAGCACTCGCACTCTGTCTAGATGCTCAAGAAAGCTGGCCTGCAGTAGCACGAGCATATCGTATTGCTGGTGGGATTCACCAGAAACGTGGTGAGAATCAGGATGCGGAGAGCTGTTTCAAATTCGCAGAATTTGCCGAGAAATCAGAATAGATAGCCACGATTATTTTAGAAAAGAAAATTGAAAGACCCCAGAGCAGGGGTCCTTCAGAATCTAGTTTTACTTTCGCTTCTTTAAGCAGATTACGCCAATCACAGCGACTATTGCCATAGCAATGTAAGGTATTAGCTCAGCAATCCCTGGATCTACAGGTGGTGGAGTAGTTGCGGAGGAACCAATAGAATTCCGAACATGGATCACCATCTCTTCTCCAACATGCCATACTCCACCAGCCTCGATGGATGCCTGGACAGTGATGTCAGTGCCATCAGCCTGTGCGGCTATTATGCGGTGGAAGTTCTCTAAATCACCTTCTGCTGATGCAAAAGCTGTGCCTGTGATAGTATAGTTACTCCAAGCACCAGATCCGATTTTGACACCGAGGCTAACGGTGGTGATACCATCAGCAAAGAGCTCATGACCATAGACAGTGACATCAATCGTGGTAGAACTTGTTGGGATATTGGGGTCCCAGTACAGGTTTACATCGCCGATATGATCAAAGTCAGCAATAGCCCAATCGTAGTCAAAGACATCTTGATACCACTGCGCAACATCTTCATTTTCTATGATGACTCCCGCCTCACGATTATCATCGATACTGTTGTCACTATAGTTGATGCTGCTAATGAGGACAATACGACCATCGACTATGATACCCTTATTGTGATTTACTGTGAACCAACGAGTATCCTGCCAAACAATCGGAATATTGTTCTGATTAAAGAGGTGTGCTACCTCTTCATAATCATATTCCTCTTCGGATATCACACGAACAGTCACGCCTCTGTTCTTAGCAGCTATGATTGCATCAAGGATTTGTTCAACGCTTCCTGTTTCATTCCAATTGGTGAAGTAAGGAATCTGAATATCTAGAGTCACCTGTGCGGCATTGATGCAGTACAGAATACCCTGTAAGCTAGTATCAGGACTGAAGATGGGTGTGACATTCATCGGACCAGAGAATTCACCAGATGTGTCGAAGGGGCGAGAATAGGTGCTGCTGGTCTCAGAGTAGCTTAATGCTGAGCCTGTGCCGTCAGTACCAGCGTCATAGTCACGTCCATTACCCCAGTCATAATCAAAGACATCCCTGTAGTACTCCGTGACCTCAGTGTCGGTCATCGCGATACTCCATTCTCGGTTGGCTTTCATGCCATCCTCCGGGAAGCTTGTCTTTGCCCAGTTTCCTGAGTGAACAATAGTGGTCTTGTTGTCAATGATCACGAATTTCTGATGTGCATACCTAAACTCAGTGTCACTCGTCCACTTTACCGGATAGCCCAATAATGTGAGGTTGTTGGCC
>JAGXOC010000050.1:0-7930 GCA_019894665.1 Candidatus Thorarchaeota archaeon | reverse complement strand
ATGGCTTCCATCAGGCGATACAAAAGTGGTCACGTTCATATTCTTGTTGAAGGTCTCCCATGTAAACGCAGAGGGAGTATACTCTCTTTGCGGTTCGGCCATGAAAGAATCTGGTGATACCAGGAGCGGTATGAACCCAGACAACAGAATTGTGACAATAAATAGACTGATTATTTTGTGGTGGTTATTCCTCAAGTCAAAGTCCTCCCGACTTGTCTTGTCACAGGTCTATCAGAGTGAATCTCTTATACTTTCCTCTATAATATCAAATTACAGAAATCCTAGGAGTCCAGTCTCATGAAACTGTTCTACAAAGTGAACCCTGACGATTACAAAATCTGCATGGACCAGATCCGTGACAAATATGGAATGCATGAAGAAGTTGATGAAGCAAGGACTATCCTCATGCTCGATGACGACTCACAGATTGAGCGAGTCATGGGTACATTTGATCCAAATTTAGACGATTTTGCACATGTTAGAATCAATCTCAATGATGAGTCACTCAAAGACTTCTTCGACTCAGTACTTGGTGAGCCGTATAAGGTAAAATAAACCAGAAAGAATGTCGCTGACAGGAACGCCCTATACAAGACGCTCCTGTCGGACCACCCCTCACTCACATTCGTAAGATCGGGTCATTGTCGTTTGAGTATTATTCCTCAATAGCGCCCTCGGGGCAACTATCAACACAGGCGTAACACTCAGTGCACTCGTCTGCTCGTGCATCCTGATACACAGCTTTGTCGTTGATCACATACAGGGTAGGATCTACGGGGCAAACGTCTGCGCAGGTACCACATGCAGTACAGTTATCGTTGACTTTCCAGATCATAGGAATCACTCTGTCCGCGGACTTAATACAAGTCCGTCGTCGATTTCTCGGAGAGTAATCGCATTTAAACTTCGGGGTGTGTGGATTCGAAGAATAATCAGAGAATGGACTATTCAAAAGCTTCAAAAGTCCAACCAAGTGGGGGGCCAGAACGATTCAGAAATTCCCTGGGGAGTTATGAGCGATACTCAACGACGGTGCAGTAGATGACAGAGACCACCAGCGACAAACAGGCAAGTGGCAAGTTTAATCGGCGGCTAGGTCTCGTCGGCGCAACGAACATCGGTCTTGGTGCAATGTTGGGCGGGGGAATCTATGTCATCTCTGGTACCGCTGCAGGGATGATAGGTCCAGCCCTTGTCTTTGCTTATTTCTTCACAGGACTTCTAGCATTGTTCACTGCGATTAATTTTGCTGAGATATCTGGTTCAATACCAAAACAAGGAGGAGGGTACACATACGTTCATGACACAGTCGGCGGCCTACCGGCTTTTCTCACTGGGTGGTTCATGGTTATAGGTAATATAGTAGCCTGTGGTCTGTATGGATTAGCAGTAGCCCACACATTAATAATATTCATCCCGGACGGTGAGCAATACATTGCATTGATTGCACTAATCATCATAGCTATCACGTTTCTGACAAATTCGATCAGCATCAAGAGTGTGTCATCGGTTCTTGGAATTCTTAATATAATTCAGATATTCATCCTTTTCTTATTTGTAGCAGTCGGTTTCTTCTTCATTGATACCGATAATCTAGTACCATTCATCGCAGATAATGAAGGGCTTCCCACCTTTATGGCAACTGTTTCTTTCATCTACATCTCTTTTGTTGGTTTCAATGTGATTGCGTCGGTATCGGAGGAGGTTAAGAATCCAGCCAAGAATGTTCCGCGTGCAATAATCCTAACCATGATCATAAGTACAGGCGTATATATGGCAGCATCTTTTGTGATTGTGGGGGTCGTTCCATTTTCACAGGTGGCTGAAACATTTACACCAATAGCGGATGTCTTTGTGGTAATGCTCGGACCTGCAGCACTAAGCCTAGGTCTCGCAGGTATGGCAGCATCGAACTATGCGGCTCTTAATGCAACATTTTTAGCGGCTGCGAGAGTTGTTTATTCAATGAGTCGAGATAGGTTTCTTCCTAAAACATTCGAGCGAGTAAATGAAAGGTTGAAGACCCCTCTACCTGCACTTATGGTGGTTTTAGTGCTTGTGAGCCTCTTTGCATTATCTGGTAACGTTGTATTTGTAGCACAACTCTCTGTTTTTGGATACCTACTTGCACAGACCATTGTGAATTTCTCAGTAATCATTCTTCGTAGAAAGGGACTGAGCATTCCGGGAACGTTCAAAGCGCCAATGTTTCCACTTATTCCCATTGGCGGAATGGTAGTATGTTTTCTGCTTATCTTATCACTGGATCAGTTTGTACTTCAAATCGGGGGATTTATCACTTTAATTGGATTCATCGTGTTCCTTCTATACGGATGGAAAAGAAACCGTGTATATATTGAGATTTTGAAAGGTGAGAATAGAACTACTAGTCCATTATGATGAATGACGTATAATCAACTATGTCAGGTACTGCACTCACTTTATCGATAGAAAAACCGCGGTAGTCATCAAGTGATGTGACTTCGACCATAACCACAACATCGTAGGGACCAGCTGAGACAGAACAAGCTAACCGTACTTCGTCAATAGCCCTTAGGTTCTTTTGAATCTCTTTTGCCTTGCCAGGTTTTGCATTGACAGCAAGGAAGACTTTGACAGGCATTTCGTTCATTCTCCTACGAGGAAGTTCTCAAAGATTGATTTACCGAAAATTATGTCACGCCTTTATATTATACTGTCGGACCTAGAGTTTTCGCTAATTAACAACATCACTATCTAACCAGGTTCGTAGAGCTTGGGCCGCCTTTGCAGACATTCCTTCAACCTCAACAAGCTGGTCAACTGTGGCTTCCTTCACTTTGTCAAAACTACCAAATTTCTGGAGTAACGCGGATCTTCTTTTTGGACCAATCCCTGGAGCTTCTTCTAGGATTGATCCGGTGAATCGTTTCTCTCGTAGCTTGTGATGATATTTCTGTGCGAAGCGATGAGCCTCATCACGTATTCTTTGCACCAGATGAAGTCCATCAGAGCCAATATCAAACTGGATTCCACCAGGATTGTCTCGTGTGTACATGGTTTCCTCTCTTTTAGCGAGTGCGACCACTGGCACATAGTCGAGTCCAAGTTCCCCGAGCGCCTCGAGAGCCATTTTGAGCTGTCCCTTTCCTCCGTCAATAAGAATCAAATCTGGGAGTATATCGCGTCGTTCAAGAATACCGAAGTACCGACGATAAACGACCTCACGCATCATTGCATAATCATCAGGGGTTTCTTTGACTCGAATCTTGAACATCCGGTAACGTTTGTTGTATGGTTCTCCGTTCTTGAAAACAACACACGAACCAGTTGGATCAGTACCCTGAATATTGGCAATGTCAAACCCTTCAATACGCATAGGAGCCTGAGTGAGTCCCAGTGCTTCCTTTAACTGCTTTACACCTTCATTAACAATCTCATCCTGACTCTCGCCAAGAATCAGCATCTTTCTGAGAGCTCTGTGTGCATTCTTGTTTGCCATCTCCACTAGTTCAGTGGTCCTTTCATCATCAGGCGTCATTATCTGAACGGGATGCCCATTCGCGTCACTGAGCCAAGCGCTGAGTTGCTCCATTTGAGAAATCTCAGTCGGGATAATTATCTGATCAGGCAAACGTGGAATGGTGAAATAGAATTGTTCGATAAAAGCTGTGAGCACCTCAGTATCAGGTGTGTCTAAGTCAATCTCGAAGTAAAAATTGTCCATGCCAATCATCCGACCATTTCGGACTATCAACATATCTACAAGAGCTGCTTGTTCCGTCCGGGATATTCCAAGAATATCACTATTAGCTCCTTCGAATCGAACTACCTTCTGACGACTCATCAAGATTTCAAGATCAGTGAGACGGTCTCTAAGTTCAGCAGCTTTCTCAAATTGCATGTCACTCGAGGCTAATTCCATCTGGCCTTTGAGAGACCTTCGTATGTCGTCGGGACGACCCTCGAGATAGTAACTCATCTGCTCAACGAGAGACCTATACTCGTCAATAGGAATATTATCTTCGCAGGGTCCGGCACATCTATCCAGATGATAATCCATACACGCCCGTTTCACTTTTTCCGGGTCTTTACACATTGCTATAGGAATGGATTTCCTTATCGTATCCAGTAGACGCTCCAGACGTTTGGTACTCCCATATGGCCCATAATAGGTGGCCCCATCCTTCTGGGCTTCGCGTGTAATCTCAAAGGTGGGAATTCTTTTCGAAAGGTCCACCCTGACCCACGCATGTCGTCTATCGTCTTTCAGTGCAATGTTATACTTTGGTAGATGTTTCTTAATCAGGGTCTGTTCTAGGACAAGAGCTTCACGTTCTGTGTTGGTCAGAATAGTCTCAAGATCTCTTGCAATAAACATCATCTCTCCGATTCTTCGAAATAGTCCGGTCTTCCTCAGATATGATGAAACCCTTTTCCGAAGAGATTTAGCCTTACCAATATAGAGAATCTCTCCCTTCTCGTCTTTCCAGAGATAGACCCCTGGACTATCAGGCAAATCCTGGACGAGCGTTTTGAGATCAGACATCGAGTTCCATCCATCAATCAGTATGTAGCTGTCCTGATAAGACTACCATAAATCAGTGATTCGGAAGGTGCCACCGAGCTATTTTCGATGTATTCAAGTCCGCTCTCTCATTCTTGGCGTGACATTGGCCATAACTGAACGCCAACGAACAATTGCGTCGCATTCAGTTCCTCTTGAGCATCCGTAGTAGGTATACTCAGGACAGGCGACGCATGGGGAGGTTTCTGACGGATATTGAGAATCCGCAGACCTCTCCAGCTTTCTTAGTTCAGCTACTCTCTTCTGGATCGAATCATCATTGCGTCGTAAGTTCTGATCACAGATTGTGTAAGCATCATCAATTCGTCCCAGATCTACTAGAGTCAGAGCAAGCTCCTCCCAAATTGTAACGGGACCTGGATTAATTGAAACTGCTTTTCGAAGTGCATCTTCTGCTTCCTTGAGTCTACCCACTGATCGTAGGTATCGCCCTAGAGCAAACCAACCAAGTACATCTCTTGGAAAAGTAGCTATTCTCCTTCTGAGGTCTGCTTCGTAAATCGCACTAGATGTCTTTGTAGTCCCTGCCATTGCTGGCGTTGAGTCAGTTGACTCATTTCGTATTGTCATATGTGTGCGTGTCCTCCCGGCGGACGTTGCGAACCAGTTGTCAAGGATAGACAACCAAGTTCGATTTCTCAAAAATCTGTTATATACCGTGTGCGTATGGTATTCGCCTTACTGAAACGACTCTAAAATAGATTCTAGACCCTCTATTTGCGTGTTTCAAACGGAAGAGATTTACAATGTTTCCATAATATGAATGTTTCAACGAAAAATCGAAGATAGAACGCGCGGTTCAGCTTCTGATAGATATAATTGTCAGTTCCCCGCTTCGTTGTGTGTAATTCAATCCTGATATTTACTGAGGAGTAATACTCCGATGAGTCCGAAAGTAAGACCTACTCCATAGAACAGTATCTCTGAGATGACTTGGCCAAAGATAATGATTCCACCCAGAATTACTGCAAACATACTGATGGTCCCAGTAATAGCATTAAATCGTGAGGCGGGGTTTCTCTGCAGACCAATTGAAACAGTGTACACAGCGGCGATTGCAGTGAAGACGACCATCAGGATGAGAGGCAATAATGCATTGATGAAACCTTGCAGAATATCTATTTCTCCAAACAATGCAAGTGTAAACCATTGTGTGAACTGGGCTGCAAGAGCTTGAACGAATGCGGTGATTGGTGCCCAGAGAATTGCGATTCTTCTTGTTCCTCCAGCAAGAGTACCGATTCCTATCACCATCACTGCGGAGTAAAGGAGAATGCCAGTATAATCTGCAAACATCACTGGTTCAGTCACACCACCTAGCGCAATGAATACAGGTGTGAATATCAGCAGAAAAATTCCGAGCATAGCTGGAAGGTCAACCCTCTCATCCAATCTCTTTGAAGAGAGGTAAACCAGTGCGATCAATCCAATATTCATGAGGGGTTGGATAACAACAATCCCAGCTAACTGGGTTGCAAACAGATACGTGAGCCCACCTACAAGAGCCATGAGAAAACCAAAAACCCAACGGGGCTTAGAGAATAGTGCTCTAGTATGCTTCATTGGATTCTTTGCGTCAATTTCGTCCATCTCACTAAGCGCTTCTTTTTGAATGATTGGAGCGATATTCCAAAGGAGGGAGGTAATCATAGCAAGTATGATACCCAGCACACTATCGGTGAGAAGGAGTTGAAGCATTTTGAATCCTGTGAGCGCAGAGTGTCTTGTTAATAAGACGTGGCATGGGACTGTGTTCTGCACTTTGCTGAACTCACTTAAGGGATGGCAGGCAACGTTCGACCATGAGCGAAGTACCTTTTGATTGTCAGGAAGCCTGGGACTATATTGATGAAATATACAAGGATAAAGACAAACCGAGATTGAAAGAATATATCGAAGCTACAGGTCTCGACAGTTTCGGACCACCGATTGAGGATGAAATGTCTAGACTATTCAAGCTGCTTCTGAGTCTAGTTAGACCAAAGAGGATCTTGGAGATAGGAATGAGTATCGGATTTTCAACGACCACACTTGCACTTGGTGCGAAGAGATTTGGTGGTACTGTGACCACGATTGAAATCGATGAATCCATTGTTGAGGTTGCTCGAAAAGCCTTCGAACGAGAGGGAGTATCTGATAATGTTGAGATCATTGTAGGTGATGCAAATGAGGTCCTTGCAGAAATGAAATCGGAGACATTCGATGTAGTCTTCCAGGATTCTACCAAGCGTGGATACCCTATCATGCTAGAAGATTGTATCAGGGTTTTGAAGAAGGGCGGTCTCTTTCTTGTTGATGACTCACTATTTCCAGCCATCAGACATCCAGATGAGTGGAATGATTCTGACAGAGCAATTGACAAGTTCAACAGAGAACTTCTGAAATTCAATGTTGAAAGTACGATTCTACCAATTGGAGAAGGTTGCACTATCGCCGTGAAACTGTGAACTCAAAAAAGAAAGCATCCTAATTTAGCGGACCGTATCGAACGTTTGGACCAAAGAGGGCAGCTCTGAGATGATTGCCGGTGTACGAGTTCCAGACCTCACTGATCTGCTCGGGCGTTCCTTGTGCTATAACCTCACCACCAGCATCTCCACCTTCAGGACCGAGGTCAATGATCCAATCTGCAGTCTTGACCACTTCGAGGTTGTGTTCCACGATTATCGCTGTATTCCCAGCATCAATGAGCCGATTGATAACACGCAAGAGAACATGGACATCCGAGGCTGAGAGACCAGTCGTTGGTTCATCGAGAAGGTAGAGAGTTTTCCCAGTGGCTCTCCGTGAAAGCTCTGAAGCTAACTTCATCCTCTGAGCTTCCCCGCCGCTGAGTTGAGTGGCTGGTTGTCCGAGTTGTAGATAACCAAGTCCCACGTCCACAAGGGTTCCTAACTTGTCTGCAATCTTTGGAATATCAGCAAAGAACTCAAGGGCTTCTTCAATAGTGAGTGACAGGACCTCTGTGATGCTCTTCCCCTTGTAGGTCACCTCAAGGGTCTCTCGGTCGAACCTGTTACCCTTACATACATCACAGGTCATGAAGACATCGCTCATGAAATGCATCTCCACCTGCAGGACACCGCTACCCTGACACTTCTCACATCGACCTGCGCGTGTGTTGAAACTGAATCTTCCAGGACCATATCCACGTGCCTTTGCCTCGGGCATTTTTGCAAAGAGTTCACGAATCTCTCCGAACGTCTTTGTGTAGGTTGCGGGGTTGCTTCGAGGTGTTCTACCAATCGGAGACTGGTCCACTAACACTAAACGATCGATGTTCTCTACTCCTTCGAGCGAGTCATGAACTCCTGGGTGAGGAGTTGCATTGTTCATTATTCTAGCAAGAGCCTTGTAGAGTGT
>JAGXOC010000004.1:3570-70693 GCA_019894665.1 Candidatus Thorarchaeota archaeon | reverse complement strand
CGCCTGGGGTCCTCACCTTTCGGTTTGCTCGTGATCTGGTAAGCATTCCTGGTCGTGGCATTATATGACACCTTCGTATCTCTTTGGGAACCTCTTGCTTCTCCTTTTAAGCAAAGCGGTGTCACCAGAGATTCTTCATTCAGACCAAATCAAAATCAGGTGGATACAGTGTGAAGTAGGCAATTATGATGGAAAGGATAATACCGCCAAGGATGAGTTCTCTCCCTGTTGTCTTTTCAACCTTGACACCCACAAACAGCATAATCGCTCCGATGAGAACCACAAGAAAGGATGATGCAGTACCAATGAATATCAGAAAACCCCAGATATCTTGGAAATATTCTGCAATCAGTCTAGCAAAGTCTTCTAATGTAGTCAATAGGATTCTGTTAGTCATAGTATTCAGAGGTTAATCAGCCTCAACTGTATTATACTGATGATGCCATAGTATGTCAATCACACTGACTAAATCTGTAGATTCACTATTATCTGAACAGGGCTGAAGGCGCTTGTTCCTCTGTGAGAACTTCCTATGAAGTAAGGACCTGAGTGCCCATGATTCGTTGTAGGATGCTTGACATACCAAGACCTACGAGGAAATAGAACGCATAGAAACTCAACCCAAACCCAGCGGCAGTTGGTTGTCCAGCTAATCCAACTAAGAAAGGCAGCACTTTCTGTATATTGAATGGGAGAACGAGCACAATATTGTCCACACCATCAGTGCTGTAGAATCCTCTGAGAATCGAGAATATTAATATGAATGGAATAAAGAAGAGTAGAGATGGTTTGCATCTAGCACTCATCTGTTCTCGCTGGATTCTATCTATGTACGATTTCCTTCTCTTCACCTTCTTCATGAGTTTCTCATTCTGAGTACTTTTCGCTTTTTGTTCCATCTCCTTGAACTGCTTGATTTCCGTTTGGTATCGGTTCAGTCTACGCATATCCGTGAAACGCTTCATAGCTAGGTTACTCACGGTAGAAATGCTCAGTGAAACAAGCATGATAAAGAACCCTGCATATGGTGGTGATCCAAATATCGCAAAGGTGGAACCAAACCAAGCCATGAAATCTCCAAAGATGTCCTGCATGTTATCTCTACTCCATTAGTGTGTCTGCGAGTTCCGATGCTGCCTCTTCTACAAGACCCTCACGGTTCTTGATTATTCTAACGGTTGCTCCGGTAATGGTGCCAACTGCTACAGCAGCAGCCCTGCACATCTCTTGATGAATCTGGATATCCGTTACGGCCTGCGCGTCTCGTGTTCGAGACTCGTCTCCAGTCCTTCGATTGGCGATCTTCTCTGAGTCTGCTTCTATTAGGACCATTGTTTTTGGATTAATGGCTGTTACAACCCATTCTGGAAGACCGATCAAGTAACCATTGTTCGTTTGGATGAGAGTGTGAGTATCTACGATGACCTTAGCTGACTTCGACTTCTCTGCAATGGCAGCTCCGGCTTGTCTCTGGGTCTCTCGTTGAAGAGAAGTAGGCATTTTCCGCAACTCATCGCGGTCCTTCACGTGACCCGCCTTTGATGCAACCTCGAACATTTCTGTCCCGAATGTAAGAATGAGAACGTCCTCACCGTGTCTCTCTTTGACCTGTTCAACAGCGGTGTTGATAACGGTAGTTTTTCCGACTCCTGGAATGCCTGTTACAATAACGACATTTCGCGACTCAGTCATGGTTGATTCACCGTCTTGTGAAGATTAGGCGCTTGGTTAGATGGACCTGTTATAATTCCTTCTGTACACTTGAGCTCGTTTGTATATCCTATGTAAGCAGACGTTTCAAGGTCCTACAAATAACTTGATTGACCCACAGGTTCTGACTTTTGTCACTAGTACCTCGCACAAGTTTGAGTTTCCAGAGACCATCCTTTTTCTGATGTTCGATGAACCAATCTATTCCTTCGCGAATCTGTGGTTGTTCTACAGATAGCCCCAATTTTGAAAGTGTGTCGAGAGTTGAAAGAAGGTCGGTGAACCAGAAGGGGAATGAAAATCGGGTCCAAAATTCAGGAGCTTTCCTGTCTGTATATCTATCAGCTTTGAAGATGCGGGATGCCAGTAGCTCACCTACCTTCTGCACCTCTGGCCTCTCATGATACTTCGGGTGAGCGGCAAAGGCTCGGAGGACAACACCAGTTGCCATATGTGAGAATGGCTTACTCCTATCTGGTTGGACTGGGTCTGGACGAGCCATCGCTTCATTAAGTCTGAGATTTGCAGTTCTAAAGGGAATTAACCATCCTCCATCATCTTGACGAATTGAAAGTAACCAATCGAGTCCTAGTTTAATCCGTTTGTCGTCTTGATAACCAGCTTTGATGAGCAGCTCCATGAATGACGCCGAATAGTTGGGTGTGTATTGATTCCAATATATGCCTCGAAAATCACCCTCTTTGGTCTGACATCCAAACAAGAACTCGGCTACCTTCTCAATTGCTGGATGCTCTCTGTTTAGGAGATATTTCTCAATCAGGATGGCAAGAATTCTGAAGGTTTCAACTTGGTTATATCCTTTGAGAGATCTAATTTCCAGTTTCGGATTTGGATAGCGCCATGAACCATCTTCCTGTTGTTTATTGAGCATTTTTTTCGCTTGTTTCATTTCCCACAGATGGTTCACTTGTTCTAGGGGTTCATCAAGTATGTCCCGCGAAACATGGAATCTTATTGCTTCGTTGGAGGATGACCCAAGTAATGGAATCGGGTCATATCTCAGATTGCTTTTCCAACCGTCCATGAATGTTTGCTCCTTACTCATTCAAGGCTTGCTTTTTCACAAAGGCTTATGACATTTTATCTCAAGTTATCTTGGATGTGAGCAGTATTGAAGGGCTATCGATTCGCAATTCTCATTATGCTGGTTCTTGGGTTTTCTATGCTTTCTCAGACATCTCCATTTCAGATGAATGACTTTTCAGAAAATGAGATCATTGCAACACCTCTCCAAGACGCGGACTTGATTCTATCAGAGAATTTTGAGGAGATGAATCTCTCCTCTCTGGATCTCTCTCTGTACCTCAATGAAACGGATGCAACTGTCCCCGGGAATTTAACAATCGATTTCTATAATTCTGATCCGGTGGTTTTCTCAAGCATTCCCTTTCATCTATACCTCTCAGGAATGCTTGCAGGTGATCGGCTTGGGTATATCGAGATCCTAAATGTGAGTGCTCTTACACCAAGCCCTGTTCCATTAACATTCGATGTCTATTCAGTTGATCAACTCATGTGGATTCACTTGATCGATGATTTGCAGCCAAATACTTCTATAATCCTTGAGATAGTCTTTGAATCAGTCCTTCCAACTGATTCATCTGACCGAGCAGGTGTCAGTGGAACAGACATAGATAGCTCAAAAATGTACGAGTTTGCTAGTGCGTATCCTATCCCCTGTGTCTACGATGAATACGATGGTTGGAACACTGACCCATACTTGGACACAGGCGATCCATTCTACTTGGATATGGCCTATTACGACTTCAACCTGACACTTCCCAATGCTATGAAAGTCGCGGCCACGGGTGAACTGATGGGAGTTGATGTCGGAACGACAAGTACTATATATCGCTACACTCCATCGGCTCCAGTTCGAGAGATCACATTCTGTGCTTCACGTTACTACATCATTGAATCCCAGATCTATCACGGTGTCAATGTGTCATCCTACTATCTTCCAGAATCAGTCAGTCTTTGGAGTTCAAACGGACTTGCATGGGGGATCAGAGCACTGTCACTCTTCAATAACACCTTTGGACCTTATCCATTCACGACACTGAACATAGTGGAAGACTCTGGATTTTACTACGGCATGGAATATCCATGTCAAGTATATCTCTCGAACATCATTAATGATCGATATCAGAATGAAGAGATAACGGCTGACGTCCTGGACTCTGTTATTGCACATGAGGTCGCTCATCAATGGTGGTATCATTTAGTTGGAAACGATGAGGTTGATGTAGGTTTTCTAGACGAAGGACTCGCCGTGTGGTCGGTCTACTACTACTCGGAATTCTACAATCTAGGATGGACTGGTAAGGAATTCGATTTCATTTCAGTCAGAATGATATATCCTGCAAAGATCAACCAGTCTATCTATGACGAATCTTCAACGTACTACTTCACTGCTTATGATAAAACTCCAGTTGTTCTAGAGAAGCTTCGTCAAATCATAGGAACCGCTGACTATCTCGATTCATTGAGACTGTTCTTTACGCGCTTTAGTTTCAGACTTGCTTTCCTCCCTGATTTGCAGACTGCATTTGAGGACCAGCTCAACAGAGACTTGGATTGGTTCTTCGTCCCCATGTTTGACAATGCATACTTGCCTGAATATTCTTTCCAGAGTGTCTTCTACAATTCTTCTTCCAATAGTCTTGTGCTTGTCATTGAGGACCTCAACGAAGGTTTCCATATTCGTAGATATACACAGAATTTCACTGTTGAAGTAGAAACAACAGATGAAACAATAGAGTTTACGGATGTTCAGCTCTATGGTACAACAGAGGTTATCCTCTCCCTCCCTGAATCTTCAACAGGTACTCCTACAACTGTCATACTTCTTTATGATGACTATTCATTGGTTCAACTTGATGATCCTCTAGTGCATTTCATCAGCACATCTAACATCACAAATGATACCCCCATAAACTCTACAACACCTTCGACTCCAGAACCTCCTTGGGACCCGGGTTTGACCATCTATATCTTAGCAGGTGCAGGTATTGGGGTCATAGCGCTGGCTATCGTTGCACTCGTACAAAAAAAGAATAGATCCTGAAGGGAGCCAAAGACCCCCTTCAGTCTATAATCTACTTCCAGTACTAGAGGATACCTAAGAGTCCCGAGACTCCTTCGCCACCCATGCCTGCAAGTTGTTCTTTTGCAATCTGCTCATAGTATTGTTTGATGATAGACACCATTAGCAAGATACCCGTACCACTCGCAAGCGCTCCCATGATATCCGCTGTGGCCGCAAGTATACCGATTAAGAACCCTCCAAGTCCTGCTACTATTGGAATGTAGCGTTCAAGCAGTCTTTCGAGGACTTTCTCACTGGTTCTGAAACCTGGAATGATATATCCTGAATTGAGCAGTTGTCTTGACACATCTCTTGGCGCAATGCCCGAAATATCGACCCAGATCTTACTGAAGCCCCAACAGAGCAATACCATGAGGGACGCATAAATGAAGATATGCACCCATCCCTCCATACCCTCCTCTATGAGCCGAAATACGCCTTGCGGCGGCGTGATATATTTGGCTAATCCACCAGTTGCAATCATCCGCCCCGATGATTCTTCCCGCGTGAACTCGCCTATCAAACTCAGAAATGGATTATTATTGTCCGGGTTGAAAGCTCCCGCGATTATCTGCCCAAAGAACAGGATGTTAGCATAAAGTGCTTGGGCCAAGATGACTGGTATGTTTGAAGTATAAAGGAGTTTGATTGGATACCGTGCCTTCATCCCTCGATATTTCGCATATTGTAATGGAATCTCCACTCGGACAGACTCCAACCATATCACTGCACCGAATATGATGAACGTGACTATTAATGACAGTATACTCGGGTCATACCCGTTTCTGACCAAGAACCAACCTAGCTCTACAACTTCGTCTGTTCCACCACCAATTCCAAACGCTCTCATCATATTGCCTACTAAAGCAGCAATGATTCCCTTTGGCAGGTTTGTTGGAATCGGAGTAGCTTCTGTGCCGTCCATGTAACCAAGTGGTGAAGCAGCTTCTAGGTCAATGAAGTTCAACATATTGTACATTACTTGACCTGCAACATTGGTCATGATGAAGAGCGATACACCAGATCCAAGACCCCATCCCTTCTGGACCAGTTCATCCATGAGGATAACGATGATTCCAGACATGAACAACTGAGCGAAGACAAGAACAATTTCGGTGGGACCCAAGTCACCATAGGCTTGCCCGAAGATATAGGCGATTGCTTGGAATGCAGTCATGAACAGAGCGATGACTTTCTGACCACCAGTGAACAGAGCTCTATCTTCTGGGTCTCCAAAGTCTACGTTGATGATCTTTGAGCCTGAAAGTAGCTGCATGACCAGACCTGCAGTGACAATAGGACCGATTCCAAGCTCCATCAATGTACCACGGGTACTAGCTAGAATAACTCTCATTGCCCAGAGATAGTCTGTTCCTACTCCCGGGTCCACACCATATAGTGGCATGTGTGACATGATGAGGAATATGATGAGTACAAGAGCAGTCCAGACGAACTTTTCACGAAACGAGACCTCTCTGTCAGGTGCTTTGACTTCTGGCATTATCCGTACGAATGGTGATAATGCTCTGAGGAACGTACTGGTCATTCACATTTGACTCCTGCAGGGTTTTTTTGGGTCGAGTTGGACTATCCCTTTAAAGCTATTGTTCTCCTTCAGAGGAATTATTCCTCAGGAAGGTCGATAGTGCCTCCGATACCAGTGACTTTCTCCCTGGCTCTTGGAGTAATAGCTTTCACGCCAACTAGATTCAACTTTCGGGTTACTTTTCCAGAACCTAGGATTCTATCAATTCCGATTTTGGATATATCAATGTTGTATCTCTTACCGGTCATTGTGGCTGCACCCCGCTCAACAAGCCTATCTGCAGCTTCATCAATATCCCCAATATTGAGAGTAACGAGGTGATCAATGACCTTCTGTGGTCTCTTAAAGCCCCACTTTCCGAAATATCTGGGGTTTTCCTGCATCACCTTGATGTAATGATGCTTTTTGGACCCGGCCATTCCTTTACCGCCTCTTTGTCCAGAAGCTCGATGACCCGCGCTGAAGCCATATCCTGCTGCTCGGCGACCTCTCATCTTGTTGATCTTCTTTGATTTTCGTTTCTGCATTTCAAAATCTCCTTTCTATGCTTTTTTGAGGCGCACCTCCAGTACGCCATTACGAATCGCCGATTTCGCATCTTCTTTCCGCACTTCGGACGGAAGGTCAATGACCGTGTGATATGGCCTTTCGGGGTTGTCTGCATGAATTGTAAGGGATGTACCTTTGATTCGTACCTTTATCTCATCTTTTTCCACACCTGGCACCTCTGCAACAACGATTATCTCGTCATTTTCTTCGACAACATCCACTAGAGGTTCCAAGCTATGAGCTGATTCAGCACCTTCATCCACTGGTGGGTTTCCAAAGCGTTGGATAATGGGCTTACCGTCTGGGCCGGCTTTCATTGAGAATCCGAATACGAATGGACTGGTCCCCTCAGGGTTTCTGACCATCTCTTCGAAGGCCTCACTATCAAATTGCGTGCCTTCTTTCATCTCACTCATCATTCGATCCATCATCTCTTCGATTTGACGGAACATCTCCTCTGGTAGGAAATCGCCAAACCAGCGCCGGAGTTTTTTCCGGGTTTCGTCATCTCGGTCGTCCCAGGACACTTTCTACACCTCATATCATTCGTAGGACAAGCTTGTTGATGTCTTCCCCACGATATCCTGTTATGCCTCCCATCCCAACTGCAAGGTTCTTCTTACCCTTGTACCCCTTGCTGGGTGGGGTCAATCTGAATACTGGTTTTAGCCCTTCTACATCTTTCACATTTGCTTTACCAGAAGCAATTGCTTTAGCTAGAGCCTTGACAGTACTGTACTTTGAGTTCTTCTTCACGTAGCTGTCAGTGAGTCTTCCATTTCCAGGTAGACGTCCTCTTTTAGCTAGTAGCTTCTCAATAACCTCTTCAGAGGGTTCTCCCCAAGTGATGTAATCCTTGGATTTTGTGATCATACCCTGTATGCTTGATGTGACCGTGAAAATCCTTGCTTGATGAACTCGACCAAGCAAAAGTTTGTCCAGCGTGTCCTCAATCTGTGGTCTGACTCGGACCTGACCTCTCACTCGAACGGCTAGTATAATCTTCTCTACCTCACTCATATCTAAGCAGCTCCTGATGAAATCCACTCTTGCGGTGGGAGCATTCGGTATGTCTTTGTCAGCGCATCAACGAAGGCTTTAGCAAAGTTCGATGAGGTTCGAGATCGCCCCTTAGTAATCGACCACACATCATGTAGCCCAGCAATTCTCAGTACAATCTTTCCAACATCTGCTGTAACAAGACCAGTTCCCTTTGGCGCTGGTCTAAGTGTGACAGATACTGATCCAGAAGAACCATCCACTTGGAATGGAATGCTGTGAGGATCGGGACATCTACACTCCCATGAACCACAACCTCGTCGGAACTTTGTGATATGCAGCTTCGCTCTTGCTTCAGCTGCACGTACAGATGGAACAAACTCGGGAGCCTTACCAACACCAATTCCCAGAACACCTTCTCCATTGCCAACAACAACAGTGATTCTGAAGCTCTTCTGCTGACCACTGTCAGATTGTCGCTGTACTAGGGATACATCCACGACCTCTTGTCGGAGATCTGGAAACAGAGCATCAACAATCTCAGGTTCTCTGATTCTGTAGTTATTCTGCAAAATATCATCAATGGAGTTGATGTGCCCTTCCTTTACAAGCCTACCAAGCTTTGTCTTGGGAACCCAGTCATCTAGTGGGTTGGTGTCTTGGCGAGGTTGTCTTCGTCTTCTTTGTTTACTCATCACATATCATCCCCTATGCCTTACTCCTCTTACCTTTCTTACCTTTACCTCTGGCTATCAGCTTCTTTGGTTTTGGCTTACGAGGAATAGCTCGTGGAGGCTTGACAGAGGGTCTCTCTCTCTTGACCTTCTTTTCTTTCGGCTCTGCAGCAGCTTTCTTTGCAGGTGCTTTGGCCTTAGTTTTCTTCTTCAGTTGAGCCGCGGGAATATCTTCAAGTGCTTTCTTGACCGTCTGGACCTTCTTGGGAATAGTCGTTATGGTCGTTTTCTTCTTCCCCAACTCACTGAACATGTTTGATTTGTCACCAAAGTGATCGTACGATGCAACAATGTGCTCGCCTGTGATTCTTGATTCATCAGGGAGAACTTCTGGACTATGAGGCACGTCAAGACCTGCATCAACCGCACCCTTCAATGCTGCATAAACCCTTGAACCCTTGACTGGAGGATTCAGACCTACATCTAGTATAGCGTCTTTCACACCGCGGTTCTTTGCTCTTAGACCTACTAAGAAACCTGTCAAGTATGCCGCAGGGATATTCCCTGTTCCAGCTGTCCATCCATGGTCGCCAAGCTCAGTTGAGATGGCAGAAGCCACTGTCGAATCGCCGACAACACTAGCGGTGACTATCTGAACTATTGTGCTTGTATTTGTCTTTCTTACTACGAGTCTTGGGCGTCTAGAAAGTAGCAGACGTCTACGACGATAGTAGTTGGTCTTGCCTTCTCTCCTGCGTCGAAACTTGACTCTGTATGTTGGTCCTTGTGCCATTATTTGGACAGCCTCCGCTCTGATATGACCGTTCTAAGATGAGCAGTGTTTCGGAATGCATTACCCTTAGCCTTCAGATACAGTTCTCTGTAGACCTTGGGTGTGATCTTTCCTTCTCCCCGAAGTTTGCTAAGCTCTTTCCTCATGGGTCGGATCTTCATCATCCATCGGTCCTTGCTACTCAGCTTGGATGTTGCTTTTCCTTTCTTCCTTCCTGGGCCTGACCTCTGTCCCTTTCGCTTCTGGCGAAGTTTGTATCGTGCGCGACCTCTGCTGACACCACGGACTGGTTTCCTCTGGATAGCTCCTTCATCCACAAGGCGTCGTATGTCATCCCGGGTTATAGCTAGACTGATCTCATCCTCGAAATCAGGATCCATCCAAACACGGGTCTGGCCACATTTCATCACATCTCCAGCTAGTCTTTTCTGAGTGGTGAGTTTCATTACTAGTCCTCCTCCATGTCAAGGTCTGTGAAGAGATCTTCCTCTTCAACCTCCTCGCTCCGACCAGGGTTGAGCACTCTCATGAGTTTTGCATCAGCAGCGGCAATAATCTCTTGTCGCTTCCTGAATCCCACAGTGGCGGCAATGCGAACCGCATGTACATCTGCGTTTAGTTCTTCCAGCTCAGATGCTCTGTGAACTCTGACCTCTACATACATTGATGGATGCAGGTTTCTCACAGCCTTTGGTGTGCGATAACCTGATGAAACCATTGCAATCCGCCCCTTTCGTTTCTCACGAGTTGCACTGTCAATTCCTCTGAGTTTTCGCCAGGAATCGCTCACACGAATCCATCGGTGAGCTCCCTCAGCACGGAACCTGGGCATGCGCTTCTTTTTCTGCTTCGCAATCTTCAGAATCCGTTGGTCTGTATTCTGTACTCTAAGTGGCACTTCGACCTTTACCTTCTTCTTGGGAGGAGCTTTCTTTTTCTTAGATTTTGCTTCTTTAGATTTCTTTATGGTTTCTTTTTTGGGAGCGGCTTTCTTCTCTGGCTTTGCTTCAGCCTTCTTAGCTGGTTTCTTTTCCGCAGCTTTCGTCTTTGGAGGAGCACCATCAGGAAGCAATCCCTGCGCAGCTTCTATCAGCTTTGCAGCACCACTCTCACTGAGACCCTCTACCTTTTCGGCGAGTTTGTCCGCCTTTGCGCGGGACATGTTTAGCACTGTTTTGATACCAGCCTCTCTGAGCTTGTCTTCTAGTTTTGAACCCACGCCGGGCAAGTCTTTCAGTTCGGGCTTCTTTGACATATCATTGCCTCTCCTATACTATTGACTTTGTTACCTCGCCTTTCGTCTTCCTGATAACATAGATTCCATCAAGGAAGACTCTCCGGTCTTTGTCACGGATCTTGCAGGCCTGTTGAATATTAGCTGCACTCTGTGACACATGTTCAATATCGATTCCACTGATGAAGACTTCATCTTCAGTGGTCTTTACTTGGACATCACCAATTAGGCGAGCTTTCCTAACACCACGTTCTCCGATGAAGTTCTTGATAATCACGGTCTTATCCTGTACTTCCACAGTGATTGGGAAGTGACTGAACACAATCTTCAATTCATACTCATAGCCATGCTGTACGCCAATTATCATGTTACGAACATGTGCTACAGCTGTCCCAACAAGAGCTCTGGACATCTTCCTATTGATATGAGTTGTAACAATCAACTCATTGCCTTCAGTTTTAATCTTGGTCTGTGGTTCTGGAAATGACCTCTCCAGAGACCCCTTTGGCCCATTGACCGTGACTGTCTTGTCCTCTAGGGAAACCTGACACTCACTGGGAATCTCAATCCGTTGTTCATAGACTGTTTCTTCAGACATCTGTCAGATCTCCTCAATATACATATGCTAGTAATCTTCCTCCAATCCCACGTGTCTTGGCATCCTGGTGAGTCATCACACCCTCCGGTGTTGTGACAATCAGAATACCATAGTTATAGGCTGGCAGGAAACGTTTCTCGAATTTCTCGAAACCATCTCGGCGAACAGGGAATCTGGGCTTGATTACTCCACACTTGTTTGTACGGCCCATGAGTTGGATGCGGAATCTTCCCGCCTTTCCATCATCAACCTTTTCAAACTCTCCAATGTACCCCTTCGATTGCATGACCTGCAACACTTTCTCTATCAAGTGTGATGCTGGAGCAATAACCACCTCGGGTTTACCCACCACCTCACTGTTGTAGATGTTTGACATTGCGTCGGCCAATGGGTCTAGTAGTGTCATTTTCTGTGTAGCCTCCTCACTCATACTTGCGGAAACCTAGTTTCACCGCAGTCTCTCTAAAGCAGCGTCGACACATGTTCAAACCATATGATCTGATTATGGCCTGGTGTGTACCGCAACGAACGCATCTTCTGCTACCTTTGCCCATCTTCTTGCGTTGTTTAGTCCGTTCTTTCTTTACACTCATCATTGCTCACCTCAGAACAGATATGTCCGCTCGCGCTCCTTTTCGAGTATCTCGATTCCGAACTTGTTCTTGACGAAGACCATGCTTTCTTCTGCAGTCAGGCGATGCCTGTATGGTACCTTCGTCTTTCTTCTTCGTCTGCGCTTCACTCTGAAGCCAGGTCGTTCAAGACATACTGTGATGTTCATGCCTTGGATCCCAAGTTGTGGGTCGTACTTCACATCAGGTATGTCTATGTGCTCTGCAATACCAAAAGCAAAGTTACCATCAAGATCCCAGTTTTTGATAAGCAAAACATCTTCCTTTGCCTTCAAGGCTCTCGCAAGAAACTCCTCCGCCTTTTTGTGCCTTAGAGTAACTCGCACAGCAATTGCTTCATTTTTGCGAATGCCGAAGTCACGAACCGTCTGACGAGCTCTTGACTGACTTGGAGTCTGTCCAGTAAGCTCTTCAAGAATGGTTGCAGCTCTGGTGAGGGGCTCACCCCCGCCGCAACACACGTCTATAACTACCTTAGCGACGTGTGGTTCCCTCATAGGATATGCTTTCCAGTCCTCTACGAAGACTTGCTCATTCTCGAAGCTTTCGTTCTCGACGCTCACTCTGAACTACCTCCTTTGGTTTCCATAGTGACCTCTGGCTTACTCTTGCCTACGACAAAGACATATTCAAGAGATGTTTGGAACCTATTTCCGTCAGGATCCTGTAGTGTAACTGTACTTGCATTTACCCCAATTCTCTTCTCAATCTCTAGGATTTTTCCTTCGATTCCAATGTTTTTGCCACGTGAAACCACTGCTAGTGCTCCTTTGTCGAGATTGAAAGTCTTCATGAGTTTCTGTTCAGGGATTCCAACTTTTAGAGTGTCAAGAGTTTGATAGTCTGAAGGACTCTCTCCCTCTGGAAGAAGCAGAGTTCTTCCATCATGAAGACCAAGCTGAACTTTGCCACCCTTGACCATGGTCTTGGTTTCAATCCGGCACAGCTTGTACTTGGCTTCTGCATCATCAATGTTGACAAGTCTCAGACCGCCTCTCATCTTTGGAAGGAGTCTGAAGCGTTCTCCCGAGCTGGTGATTTCCACGACATCCATGAGTCCTACCGGAAATCGACCATCTTTTCGAATCTCGCCATCAACTCTAATGTCACCGCTGGAGAGTATTGCTTTCACTTCACGCATGTTCTCTGCATAGCCGAGAACTTCTCTCAGAAGTAGCGCAAGCGTGAGGCAGTGTTCTTTTGGATGTGGTCCTGGTATCACCCGCGTGGTGAACTTGGCTTCTTTTCTCTTGATAGGCCAGTGTCTCGGTGCTGGCAGCCGTTTCAAGTGTTTCTTTTGACCTCTTCTTGCCATTATTCCTCACTCTCCACGATTTTCATTACTTTGCTCTCTATGAGGGCTTTTCTCTCATCATCCATTTCCAATTTTACAAGCATGATGTTTGATGGATGAATTGGTACAATAGCCTCTTTTCCATCGGCCTTAGTGATCGTGGTGTTGTCAAGAAAAACTACTCCTTTTTTGTAGCTTACAAGAGTGACCTTGCTTTCTGTATCACGAAATTGACCTCTCATGATTCTAACAAGATCTCCTTTCTTGATAACAAGCGAACGCAGACCATATTCTTCCTGAAGGAACTCGTCGAGTCGAGCCTTGAGTAATTTCTTCCGCTCATGCATAGGTGCATTCAGGACTCGCCGGCGGTTTTTCCTTGGAGATTTTGAGCTTGGTTTCTTTACCATCTTTCACACCCTCACACAATCTTCGACGCAATCGCGGCGACTCTTGGCCACTTCAAAGTGACCTCTCTAGCCATAGGTCCTCTCAGTTCAGAACCCTGTGGCTCGCCTCCAGGTTTAATCAGGACTGCTGCATTATCCTCGAACTGCATCCAAGTACCATCGGGTCTTCTGTACGGCTTTTTCTGTCGTATAACAATTGCCGAAATTACCTGTTTCCGTAGTTCTTGCTTTCCCTTTGTGACTGATACGTTGATCATGTCACCAACTCCAGCCTTGCCCAGCTTTCGTAGTTTGCCCTTGTATCCAAAGACAGTAATCAGCCTGAGTTCTTTAGCTCCAGAGTTGTCAGCACACAAAATCTTAGCACCAATCGGGAGACCCCGAGCGATTCGTGGGATGAATTTTTGAATTCCTCTACCAACTTTTCTTGACACGAACTACTCCTCCTTTATTTCTATTTCTGCGGGGGTGACCGCCACAACCACACGTGATACATTCTTGCTCAGTGGGCGACATTCTACAACCTTGATAGCATCACCCACAATCGCCTCGATACATGGAGGTAGATGTGCCAGTTTCCTGGATCTTCGACGTTCATATCGTGAATATTTCTTTACTAGACTGAGATAGTCAGTCTGAAAGACGATAGTCTTGTGCATCTTGGTACTTGTGACGATTCCCTCCATGATGCGTCCCCTTACTGATAGACTACCATGAAACGGACATTGTGCGTCGTCACATGTCTTCTCAGGAGGCTCCACGTTTGGGATGCCAATATTCCTGACTTTGCTCTTAGTTTCAGCCATTATTACCAGCTCCTGTTGAGGCGCTTCTTCATTCTGTCCTCTGGTCTTCCCCTGAGTAATCCTCCATCGATTCGGACCACTGTGCTATCGGGGAGAGTCATATCAAAGACACAGATTCCCTTTGGAACAGATATTATCCCTTCCTCAGTGCCAATCTGGATCATCTCTTTGGACTCATCTAGAATGACCCCTTTTCGACACACATGACTAGTATCCTTTGATTCAATAATGTGTGTTGACAGACCCACAATCTCATGCTTTGCAATGTTCTGCGGAGTGATTCTCATTCTGATGCCTCCATCTCCTCTTCATGCTGAATGGTGAGAATTCGAGCAATTGCTTTCCTCACATTGCGAATCCTGTACGGGTTCTGAGTGCCACCACCAGTTGCCGTCTCAACTCTAATGCTGGACATTTCATTGTACAATTCTTCCAGCTTCTTTTGACGCTCTGCAGGATCCAATTTTCTAATCTCTTTAGCATTTAGTCCAGGCACTATTCTGCACCTCCATCATCTAAGGAATCCAATTCCTTGAGGTCATCCAGAATTTTTTCTTCCACCGGCTCATCAGATTCATCTTCAGGTTCAGGCTTCTCTTTCTCGGGGGCCGCTTCTTTCTCTGGTTCAGGTGGGGTTTCTTCTTCCACTGCAATGGGATCATCCACTAGCTCGAGTCCGTCAAGCTCTTCGAGTTCCCGTAGTTCATCAATGTCTGTGATTCCCTCGAGCGAGTCTTCAACAGCCTCGGCTGCTTCTGCAGCCACTTCTTCGTCGGGTTTCTTAACTAGCTCTATCTCTTCCTTCTTCTTTGGTCTTGGTGGTTTGATTTTAATCACTCCAGGAAGTTTGGCATCAGGTCTCATGATTCGGACTGTTATACCAATGACACCCGGTTTTAGGACTGCTTGGTCATTTGCATGGTCAACAAAGATATCTGCAGGTTCTCCTGTCTTTGCAATGATTCCTTGTTTGAATTTCTGATATCGGGCTCTTCTGCTTGACAGTTTGCCCTTGACAATAATCTCGCAGCCAATTGCCCCCGCTCTCATCACACGTCTGAGGATCCAATATGCCATTCTGCGAAAACGAACTCCTCTCTCAAGCTGTCTGGCTAATCGTGACGCCATAACAGCTGCATTCAACCATGGATTCTCTATCTCACTAACCTCAATCTGGACATTCTCTATTCCAAACTCATTCTCTAGAATGTAGGTAAGCTCTCTGATTTTAGCACCACGACGACCGATTACAACACCCGGTCTTGAGGCATGAATCACAACCTCTGTCTTCATGGGCATCTTTCTAATCTCTACACCACCATATCCTGCAGCATTGAGTTCATGGGCTAGGAACTCATCAATTGCGAGTTTACGGGAGTTTTGTGTTATGAAGTATTTGACAGCCGACATTTAACCCACCTCTTCCAATACGATCTCCACATGGGATGTGTCCTCAAAGTAAGGCGTACTCCGACCGAAAGCTCGTTCGATGTATTTCTTGTAAGTTCTACCCCGCTGTGTTGCGGCATGGATTATCCTGAGGCGATCGATGTCAAGCCCCTTAGTATCCGCATTTGCCTCTCCATTCTTCAAAATCTTCAGAATGTTCTCAGAAGCTTTTACAGGATGACCACCGGCTGCCCATTTCTTCATTCCAGAATGATGTCCGCGCTTCTTCTTATGGCGCCGATACGGGATCCAGGCTTTTTCTTCCATTACTAGTTCTAGTAGGTCGATGGCCTTATCCAGCATCATTCCCTGAATGTGATTGCAGACCTCTCTACATTGTTTCGGGGAAACCCGCATGTTCCTACCACTGGCTATGGCTGTCCTATCCGGGTCAATGCCTATGATTGAATATCCATACGATGGCATTATGCCTCACTTCCGCTGTGGGTAGACTTCCTCTAGCTTACTATGTAAGCTACAAAGTCATCATTCCGCTCATCACAACCACTTCGAACCTACCGGCACACGTATACAGACTGTTCTCGCGAGCAGAACTAGATGTCTGCACTGCTTCCATCGGTTCGGAAACAGCTGTCTCTATTGAGCAGCATTCAGGTTTCGGATTAGGATAACTTTTAAACATTGTCACTTGTCCGATTTCTAGCCATTAGAATTAGGGGTTGTTCCCAAACTCTGCTGTGACACGTCTGAGAAGTGGTGTTCTAACTGATCTCTTCACAAGGTCGACTCCCGCCTCAGTCAGGGTTCCTTTGACAAAGTGAACTCCTGCTGAGCGTATATAGACGAGTCCTTTGTTCTTGAGATTCTGAAGACTACCTAGGACAATCTGTGTAAGCTCTTCTTCTGTGACGTCAAGTCCGCCACCCGGAACCTGTAAGGTTTCAGACATCTTGAGGACTGCACGCATGGAACTAAGTTGGCGACGGTTGTTGTCATATGGATTGGTGTACATCCAGAGTAGAACTATGAGGTCCACTACTTCGAGACCAATATCTGGATTAAGCTCCAGAGTCCTCTTGGCGACAAGTTCTACCATTGGCATATCTATCATATCCCTGTGGTCTTGAGCACTATTCAACTAATCGAAACCATCACGCTTGGCTGACATACCCACTCTTTGGTTCAAAGATCTCTCCTTTTTGCATGAGTTTTTCGAGAGAATTTTCCACAGATTGCTCAGAGATTCCCTGCTCACCAAACCTCTTGATGAGATCAGTGACTTTCAATGTATTCTCAGGACCCTGGAGAAGAGCAAGAATCTCAACCGTAACATCCTTACTCGTAGTTTCTTTCGACTTACTCAAATCATCAGATACAACAAGCTGTACTAACCAAGGTCTTGGGAAAATCAACGTCCCATCATTTGAAAGACTCTCCAATTGACCCTCAACCCATTTCCATTCTAGCTCATACTCTGGACATAATTCCTCTATTCGATCCAGAGAGCATGGTGTCTTTTTCGCTTCTTTGTGAAGGAGTTCCATCAATCGCGTTCTCTTACCAGGTGGTCTAGATTCTCCCTCCTTATTAGAGATATCTTCCACACTCACGTGTTCCTTAGGAAGGAAGGCCAATACTCGTTCTCTAGATTTCTCAACTGCCTTATCAAACTCATCTCCACCTCTTGAGGCATTAAATTCCTTCACTGCAGTAGACGCCATTTCGGGTTTGTCAAAAAGAGCTGAAGCGGCTTTTGAGATATCAATGATACTGCCACAGTAACTGCATCTTCTCCGTTTTTGACCAACGGGCGCATTGGTGAAGTTACGACACTTTGAGCACATGAACACTAAGAATGGCTTCAATGATTGAACACCTACTACAATACAGTCATGTTGGACAGTATTTAATGGTCACTCTCATGGTTCAGATGAGAATGGTTATATCGCTATTAGCTTGCGGGTGGATTCGGAGAATCAAGCGATGGCGAAGAAGGCGAAAGCAATCGTTGTTGACCCGAAGCTGTGCAAGGGTTGCCACATATGTATCTCCGTCTGTCCACATGGTGTTTTGAAAAAATCTGAAGTCGTAGACAATCGTGGGTTCTTTCTTCCAAGGGTCGTTGATTTAGACGAATGCAAAGTCTGTAAATTGTGCGAGATGGAATGTCCCGACTTCGCCATCTCTGTTGCGGCAATTGATGAGTAAGTTCTCATTGTCAAATCAGTCTAATCACTCATTTTAACCGAGAGAATCAATCTTCTACGAGTTCTAATAATACAATCAAACATATAGTATTGGACTCTTCTTCAGAGTGTCCGCGTGATATGTTGGTGTATGCAGTGTCAAGCCCCGAAATTCGTGTGCTGCTAGAATTACGAACTCAGCTTAGTGAAGAACTCGATCGACTGAGAGAAAGGATAGGACAATTAGAGGAATTCATCCAAGCCCTGGATTCCAAAATTGGTCAAGGAAGCTTCACAACAGCTGATGTAGCATTGGAAACCGCTAAACAAGCTCCAGTCATAACCCCTTCTGAGACAATAGCTGCATCAGATGAACCCCGTAACATTGCAGTGATGAACAAGCCTGGTGATTTGGAACTAGCAACCATTGAGGTCATCGAACAGAATCTGAGAGTCATTCCTGCGGACCATGCAGTATACAACATCACACGTGGAGCATTTGCTAGATTCTTTGTTCAGGATATTCTGGGTAAGTTCCAACAAGAAGACCGCCATCGTGTTGAGAATGGTGAGATTGAATGGGATGATGCCTTTGATTTCGAAGTCAAATCGGATGACAAGATTCTCGATGAGGTCATTGTCAAAAACTTTGGTGATGAATCCAGAGTGGAGGAGATTCAACGAACTCTTCGATGGACATTGGAAAAGATCTACCGCGCAAGATAAACCTCTGAAATTGGCGCGAACAGAACTCACCTCATCTTCTATTGCAAAAGAGTCATATACTCCGTACCAAGTTCTGAACTTTAAGCAACTCTTTGTTCACCGATAGATTTTGGAGCGGAGGCAATGGTTACACACTTTGACGATGAGCACTTGGCTGTGAGCCCTCAAATAATCGTCAAGGTCGTACGAGACGCCCACGAATTTTTCAAAGAAAACAAAATTGATGAGCGTTACGAGAACATGGCCTTAGATCTTTTGCGTAGGTATGTTTCGAAGGACGGCGTCCCTCGAGAGGCTGACCCCTTCTTTGGAGCTGCCCTGTATATGGTAACACGCCATCCATGGAGTCATCCGAACCCGCTCACAAAAACAGAGTTCGCTAGCAAACTCCGGATGAAGGAATCTAGTCTTGAGTGGTACACCGATAGAATCACTGAAAAATTAGGTTTCGCAGTTTTACATGACAAAGCTCATCTGCCTTTCTTCATGGACTCTCAAGGAATCATCGCAAGTGTTGTCGATTCTGTCGTCAGTGCTAGTGTTGGGGAAGTCGTTATCCGTGGTATCGTCACTGGTAGTCCTCCCTCATACTCAAAACTTGCTGATGGTATAGTTGATAGACTATGTAATGTAGTAAAGATAGTGCCGAGTGTTTTCGAGCAAGAAATTCACAATCTCGTACGTCGTAAGATTGAGGATGAGAGTAAGAGACTGAGTGATCAGCTCTTGAGTCGGTAGTAGGTTGCTTAGGAATTCTCAGGTTGCAGAGTTACTTCTTCAACAAACCTTCTTCCTGCAACAACTTGGTCAATTGAGTGAATCACAGCCCCGGCTTGCTCAAGGATCTCTTTGATAGAGTCATAGCTGAGGTCGTCACCCTCAATTGTTATAGTAATACTCTCAGTACTCTGGTCTACCTCTTTCAATGAGATGTTCACCCCAATGACACACTCGTCACGCGAGAGCATCAAAGCAAGGTCAGTTAGACGCGGGCTGTGAGGTTTTAGCACATCAAGAACTATTCGCCGAATGCCATGAGGCAATAAATCATTCCCCGTTCATGACCCGAAGGTCGTGTTCATCATGTGAGGCTTTTAGGCAAGCCTTGTTAAACCTTGCGACGAAGGAAGCGCGCCATCCGCAATAAGAAAAGTCTCCATTTTCCATTTGGCAGCTGCAATGACGACGAATTCTTGTATCAGCTCCCCAAGGCTTATATCACCTCTACGAGTTTTCTTTCAAAGAGCCTACTATTTTGTAGGATCGCCGGGAAACTAAGGTTGGGACGCCGCCTTGAAGCAAGAGAGACTGACAATGCACAACAAGGATAATCCATCTGATTCCAAGAAAAAATCTACGAAATCCAAGACTAACGAAAAGGAATCAGGTCGCATCATCGATATCAATGTAGCAGATTTCAAAGGTCATCCACTGTATTCACTCCTCATCGAGACTGCTAAGAGCAATCCACTCTTTGCAGGGAATGCAGGATATGCCCAGAACTACATTTTGCCAAAGAATCCAAAGATAACTGCTAAAGAATTAGCAAGCAAGCTATCTATCACCGTGGGTGAAGCACTAGCTATTCTGGATGGCCGTGAAGCAGTGTAAACCCTTTGGCGTACACACATCTGTACTTTTATGCAAAACTAGGTCGAGTCAGGTTGGATTGAAATCCAATGAGTGAGAGCACAGGATTCCGCGATGCCCGATATGCCCAAGCTGTCACAAAAGAGATCGAAACTCTAAACATGGGACGTGCGATTAGGATTGTTCATGTCTGTGGAACACACGAGGACACAATAAGTCAACATGGTGTTCGATTCCTACTACCCCCCTCCCTCAAGCTAGTGGCAGGACCGGGTTGTCCAGTCTGTGTCAGTGCTGCAGAAGATGTTGACATGGCTATTGAACTTGCTCGACAGGGGCACATCATCACAACCTTTGGAGACATGATTCGTGTTCCATCGACGGATTCCTCGTTGGCAAAAGAACGCACGGCTGGATCAGATGTCCGAATAGTATATGGTGCTGGTGAGGCTGTTTCTATCGCCCGTGATAATCCTGACAAGGAAGTTGTCTTCGTAGGTGTTGGCTTTGAAACCACTGCTCCAACTATCGCTCTTGAATTAATAGGAAACCCCCCTACGAATTTCTCTATATTGACATCTCTCAAGGTGATTCCTCCTGCAATGGATATTCTTGTGAATATTGAAGGGTTTGGAGTGGACGGGTTCATAACTCCTGGACATGTGGCTGCGATAGTTGGCTCAAACGCCTTTCAACCATTTGCAGAGAAGACTGGAATCCCATGTGTTGCAGCTGGTTTCGAACCCCTAGACGTTTTGGAATCAATACGTATGATCCTGAAGCAGATTCAAGAGGATCGAGCTGACTCTGAAAATGAATATACTCGGGTCGTCAAACCAGAGGGTAATCCTGCTGCTCAAAAAGTACTGGCTCAAGCCTTCCGATTAGACGATGCACCTTGGAGAGGGCTCGGAATCATAAGGAAGTCTGGCTATTACATTAGTGAGGAATATTCTGAGTGTGATGCTCGGCGCCGTTTTGAATTTCCTGAGATTGAATCAGTGGATATACTTCCTGGTTGCAGATGCCATGAAGTGATTCTTGGTATGATTGACCCTGAGGATTGTTCCCTCTTCGGAAAACGCTGCACTCCTGAGAATCCGTATGGTCCCTGTATGGTCGGACATGAAGGAACATGTAGAATCAGACATGAATATTCACTGGATTAACGACCACGTTTCTTGGAGTCCTTTCTCTCAGCTGTCTTGAGATCTTTGAGTGTGTTGAAGTTCACAAAAGTATCCAAGTTTGGGTCAAACTGTTTTAGAGTCTCGGTTGATACAAAGAGTACATTTTGAATTACATCAAGCATATCGCTCATCTTGTGGCTTCCTTTCTCCATGACCTTCAGTCCATGATAATACGCATGTTCTGCTAGGTAAACGGAATGAAGCGGTTCAATATATCCCGATGGCCATGAGGGGACAACAGCCCCATGTCCTGAACTCATTCGAATTATCATCCGTAAAAGCTCAATACTGGCGAGAGGTGTATCGACAGGCAGGAGCAAGGTATGTGGTGTGAGGGTGTACTCGAAAGCTGTTAGTGCGCCAGCAAGTGCACACTTGACACCACCTGGTGGGTCCACGACAACTTTAACTCCTTGAACAACTGCGCGTAGTTTAGCCTCTTGAACCTCGTCAGATACAACGATGATAATTTCGGATGAAAGTTTCTTTGCAATATCGACCATGTGTGTGATGAGGGGTTTGCCCTGAAAATCAGCAAGTGCTTTTTCAGAGCCAAATCTCTTGGACGTTCCCCCTGCCAGAATCGCGACGGTTACTTTTTCCATGATTGACCTCATCCTTTCTTTATGGTCTCTTGATACTCTAATGAGACCTACTACTGAGTCTCTTCACGTACAGAGAGGAACTCTTGGACCGCCTTTTGGAGCTGGTCCATGCTTACAAAGCCAGCAATATTGGTTCCACAATCGCAGAGAAAAACACCGAATTTTCATTCAGGCAATGCTTGGAACTCGCGTCAGTTATGCTTGAAGCATTCACCGTACAAGTCGCGCGGACAATTGGCCGTAATAAAGTGTTTTGGAGTGTTCATGTCGGTATAGATTCACTGTCTTCTTTTTTGGTATCACTGAACTCGGGTAACTCTATCTTCACTCTGTGATCGGCAAGTAAGGCGTCTGTGTCAGGTAGCCCCATTGCAATAGCTAGAAGCTCAGTATAGTAAAAGACTGGTAACTTGAATTCGGTTTTGAAGAGTCTGTTCGTAATTCTCTGGCCAGATTCAAACGTGATAAAACAAGTTGGACAGAATACAACTATTGCATCTGGTTCCACCATAACCATACTCGTCATCTTTTCTTTCAGAACCGCGTAAGATGTGTCAGAATCAGTTTTCCTAACACCTGCACCACAGCACATGACTTTGTCCATGTACTCCAATGGGTCCATTCCCAGTGCTTCACATAACATATCTAGCTTGACTGGCACCTCCGCATCATCGACCTGCAAAATCTTCTGAGGTCTTAGGAGGTGACACCCTGAGTGTGTGACGACTTTGATAGGAAGTGGTCTGACTACTTTGGCTGAAATCGTTTCCACTCCAATTTCGTCAAAGAGTAGTTGGTGGACATGGATAATTGATGATGTGCCCTTGTATTCAAGCCCCATTCCTTTCAGGATTTCGTTTGCTTTCTCCTTACGTTCTGGTTTTGTATCAAGCTCGTGTTTCGCGAGGGTGAGCGATTCGTGACAACCAGCACATGCAGTCAAGATATCTAGATTCTCAGCTTCTGCAAGAGCAATGTTCCTGGCTGCAAATGTTACCCATGTATCTTCAGATAGTGATCTAACTGCATTTGGTTCAGGACAACATGTAAACGCAAGATCGACTAATTCAACCCCGAATTCGGGAACTATCATACGGACCGATTTCTCAGCAAATTGTAAGCGGTTCGCCATGGTACATCCGGGGAAGAAAGCGTACTTCATTCAGCTTCCTCCTTCACAGCTACTCTATTAGCTTCAAGGACCTCATACGCGCCTGTAACCTCGAAAATCAATTTGACGTGCTCTGGGTCCGGCTGGGGCAAATCTGGAAGACCTAGGTCAACACGTTTTTTGACTGATCTATTCGACGTTGGTGATAGGCATCCCCTTGCGAGAAGTGCTTCTGCAGACTCGACAAAATCTGGTGGTGCCTTACCTTCTTTTGAAGAGATGTTCCTAATTCCCATTAGAATCTCTGTAAGCGAGACCCCCATTGGGCATCGTTCTTCACACATCAAACAGTATGCACACAGCCACTCGTTTCCTTCAGCAGGAACCTGTCCATCAGTGATGATAGAGTCCACTGACATCCGCGGGTTCATTTCTGGTGCCACTCTGAAAACTGGACATGAAGAAGCGCATATACCACATTGAAAACAAGGTCGAGCAGCTTCTCGGAGGTCTTCGAGTTCCTGGTTGTGACTATTATCTACCATTCTACTCACTTCCTCCCTGTTGTCTTCTTCTTTGTAGTAGCATTCTTCTTTGTGCTATTACTCTTTGATTTAGTCTTCTTTAGCTTAGTCGCTGTCTTTGATTTTGGTTTTGCCTTTGGCTTCGATTTCACTTTGGGTTTAGCTATCGGTTTCTTAAGTTTGGGTTGGCTCTTCTTGTGTCTCTCTGTGACTTCAGACATCTCACTCATAATAGTCTGCCATTTCTTGCCCTCTCCAGCCGAGACCCATTCCACCCGAAACCGCTCATCATCGATGTTGTTCCTCTTCATCCAACTTCTAATTCTCGGCTCTCGTTTTACCATCCAATGGTTGCCTGTCTGGAAGTGACAATCGGTTTGAAGATGGCATCCTGAATAGAGCACAGCTCCCGCACCAAGTTCAAACGCCTTTTGGGCAAATTTTGTGGAGTAGCGTCCTGAGCACATGGATCGAACGACTCTCGCGTTTGCTGGATACTGCATCCGTGAAATACCTGCTAAGTCTGAGCCTCGATAAGAACAGAATGCACATGCAAAGGCAACAATCTTTTCCTCTGGTCTCTCAGCCAGAGCAATCTCTATCTGAGCCTCTATTTGTTCGCTTGTGAAGTTGGGCATGTAAATGGCATCTGGGGGACAATCACCGGCACAAGTGCCACATGCTTGACACAGAGCTCCCATCACCGTGAATTTTCCAGTGCCATCTTCTGAGATTGCTCCATAGGGACATCGTTTCACACAAGTGCCACATCTATTACACTTGTCTTGCATGATTCGTGCGCTTAGAGCTTCTATTGGATATCGACCTTTCTGAAGGATTATTGAAGCACGACCAGCTGCAGCACTGGCTTGGATAACAGAGTCTCGAATATCCTTGGGACTCTCTGCCCCACCGCAGATGAATACTCCTGCTGAGCTTGTATCTACTGGTCTTAATTTCGGATGTGACTCGATATAGAATGAGTCCGCTGTGCAGGAAATCGGTAATGGGAAGTTACCGGATTGACCCTCTGCCCCCATTGACAGAATGACCATGTCATATTCAAGAAGCTGTAATTTGTTGTGTGTCGTGTCTTCAACACTTACGCGCAGATTCTTTGTCTTAGGATACTGCTGGATCTCACCAACCCGTCCCCGGATAAATTTGACACCTTCTTCTCTTGCCTTCAGATATTGGTCTTCAAAGTATTTTCCATGCATTCTGAGGTCTTGGTAATAGATTGTCACCTCAGTATCAGGATAATGTTCTTTGATAAGAAGGGCACACTTAACCGACTCAGCGCAACAGAAATTCGAACAGCCTGATCGCGTGTCAATATTGCGAGACCCTACACATTGTGCAATTGCCACTGATGTGGGTTTGGTCAGATCCGAGGGTCTCACAAGATTGCCCTCAGTAGGTCCAGCAGCATTGATCAGCCGCTCAAACTCAAGTGAAGTAATCACATTGGGATATCTTCCCCATCCAAGGCGTGGAATCTTTTCTGGACTTGCAGGTTTGAAACCAGTTGCTAGGATGATGACTCCCACCTCGAAGTCGATATAATGGTCTGTGTCAGATGATACAATAGCTTCCTGTTCACATCGGTCAATGCACTTTCCGCACCGGATCAAATCCATTCCAAGACATGACTTAGGGTCAATGAAGTAAGATGACGGGACTGCTTGTGGGAATGGAATCTGTATTGCCTTCTGCCATGTTAGGCTCTGATCTGTTCTGCTTGGAACATCCACTGGGCATACTTCTACACAGTCTCCGCATGAAGTGCATTTTTCAAAATCTACATATCGTGCTCGTTGTTTGACACGAACGTCAAAGTTGCCGACGTAACCCGCGATTGTTTCAACCTCAGCCATCGTAATGAGATTGATGTTAGGATGCTTTGCAACATCAACCATCTTTGGTCCCAATATACAAATTGAACAATCGTTCTGTGGGAAAACTTTGTCTAAGAGGGCCATAATGCCACCTATAGTTGCTTCTCTTTCTACTAGATAGACTTTAAATCCGGCATCAGCAAGATCAAGGGCGGCCTGCATGCCCGCCACA
This sequence comes from Candidatus Thorarchaeota archaeon, assembly GCA_019894665.1. GTDB lineage: Archaea > Asgardarchaeota > Thorarchaeia > Thorarchaeales > Thorarchaeaceae > SMTZ1-45. Next base: position 44,927 of record JAGXOC010000004.1, on the reverse strand, counting down.
CCAGCTCCGACGACCAGAGCTGCTTGAGTCACTGGGACATCTTGCTCTTTCTGAGCCTCGAGAGTTGCAGCTCTTGCGACAGCCATAGCGACTAGGTTTTTTGCCTTGTCGGTAGCAGCATCAGGATCATCGCGGTGAACCCATGAAACGTGCTCACGAATGTTGGCCATGATACAAAGATAGGGGTTGAGACCTGCGGCTTTCACAGCCTTTCTGAATGTGTCCTCATGCATAGTAGGGCTGCATGATGCAACAATGACACGATTGAGTCTATGCTCCTTTATGGCGTCTTCAATCTCTCTCTGTCCGGGGTCTGCACATGTGTATCGATTCACTTGAACAAAGACAACCCCTGGTAGTGTTTTTGCATACTCAGCCAATGAATCAATGTCCACAACTGCACCGATATTCTTACCACACTTACAAGGGAATACACCGATTCGCAGTTCAGGAGCCGTTGATACAACTTCCACTTTTGTTGATTCTGAACTACTATCTTTTGGGTCTCTTGTGGTCATCTGCCTGTCCTCGCTCTGCAGAACGCAATTTAACAGCTTCATCCAGTATTAGTAATAAAGGTTGAGAATTACGGGTATGAATCACTTCACTATATTTCAGATTCCGTCAAGAAGTCTATCCGGACAATCGTACATTCGTAAGAAAATCCTGAGGATTACTTGAAAAACCAACACTTGTGGAATCACCAAAAGCGTAAAAAGCACCTCACGCGGGGAGTCATTATATTTGGAGGCTACACGATGGCCGGAAAGGTTTGGAAGTACATTACTGAAAAGCTGGAGTCTGAAGGTGCCTGTCACTTCACACTTCTCGATCCTGATCCTTTGTCTACAACTATAGAGAATGTGTTAGAGCTTGGCACTCTAGCTGAGAAGGCTGGTAGCGATGCGCTCATGATTGGAGGGAGTACAATCTTTGGAGTCATTGATGATGCAGTTTCAAAGATTACTGAGGCAGTAGACATTCCGACAATCTTGTTCCCCGGTAACATAACCGGTGTTTCAGAGCATGCAGATGCAATGTTTTTCATGTCGCTTCTGAACAGTAACAATCCCTACTACATCATTGGGGCTCAAGCACTTGCGGCACCACAGGTCAAACGCACTGGGATTGAAACCATTGCTATGGCGTATCTCATGGTGGCACCAGGCAAGACTGCGGCTTGGGTTGGTGATGCTAAGCCCTTCCTGAGGGACAAACCAAAACTACCTGCGATGTATGCAATCGCTGCTGAACTACTTGGGATGAAACTTGTCTATCTAGAGGCTGGGAGTGGCGCAGAAGGTGGTGGAGTACCACCAGAGATGATTGGAACCGTTTCGAAGGTAATAGACATTCCATTGATTACTGGCGGTGGTTTCAACGATGAAAAATCAGTTGTGACTGCTGTAGAAGCTGGAGCTTCTATAGTTGTACAGGGAACGTATATCGAAAAGCATGTTCAGAAAGACGGTGGCGAAGAACTAGCCAAGATAGTTAAAGGTCTCAAGGCAGCAGGCGCCAAGAGAGTTTAAATACTTGACAATCCTTTTGGACCAAAGACGCCATGGGAGGATTCCAAAACATTGTCCTCAAAGACCGAAATGTTGAATGAGCTTCTATTGGATCTGAGTCGAGCATCCCAAGGGAATGTTGAAGCAAGTGCTGTCATTTCGAAATCACAGGGTCTCACGATTTGTTCTCATTATCCTGAAGGGACAGAAGAGGCGAGTATCCCTGATGAGGATGTGATTGCAGGAAGAACCACCCAGATACAGGAAGCTACACGGAAGGTCTTCAAACAACTCAAACGTGGTCCCCTCGTGAGAATGCTCATCGAGGGTGAAACTGGTTATATCATCATCTGCGATTCTGGTGCCGATGCTATTCTTGTCGTCCTTACGACCAAACGCGCTAACATTGGTTACATGTTCTTCATGATGACCCGTATTGCCAAACGCATTGAGAAAGTTCTCTCATAGCTGGTCTTTCCGTCACTCTTATCTGGCTAACCCCGCACGCGCTACTTAGTTGATGATATCATGGCAGATGATAAGCCCGTTGACAAAACTGAAGCTGACGAATCAGAATATTCCTGGGACAAATGGCGCCGTGCGGGTGTAGTTGCTCGTGAAGCCCTAGACTTGGCTCGACCCATGGTGAAACCAGGAACAAAGGTCATTGACATCATTGACACGGTAGAGAATTACATCCGTGAGAACTCATCAGGCACATCTTTTCCGTGCAATGTGGCATTGAACAATATTGCTGCACATTACACATCCCCACTCAAAGATGAAACAGTCATTGAAGAGGGTGATCTTGTGACAGTCGATTGTGGCACTCATGTAGATGGTTGTATTGCTGATACTGCATTCACAATAGCCCTCAATCCGGACCATGAAGCCCTTGTCAAAGCCGCAGCTGACGCCACTGACGTTGCCATTCAGATGATGCGTCCAGGTGCCAAACTGAATTCTATTGGTGCATTGATTGAAGACACGATTCAGGCCGCTGGATTTGAACCAATAAAACAACTTTCCGGACACCAGTTGAAGGAGTATGAGCTTCACGCAGACAAGCAGGTACCATGCGTATCAGGGAAATCTGAGGTACTTGTTGAAGAGGGCGAGGCTTATGCAATAGAAACATTTGCCAGTACTGGTTCTGGAAATATTACTGATTTGCCACGACCTTTGATATACCAGCTTCTCCCCGTTAGAGTTCCTGTACGGTTCAAAGGGACAAGACAATTCCTGGGGATTGCCAGGAAAGAGTACAAAGAGTTTCCATTTGCCAAACGATGGATTGCAGAACGTATGTCACCTGGCTCACTCGAGATGGCCATCAAGGAATTGGAAAAGAACGGTGCACTTTTCGGGCATAGTATTCTTGCTGAAGAAAAGGGAGAATTTGTTTCTCAACATGAGCATACCGTCATCATCACAGAGAGAGGTCATGAAAAGACAACATAACCCGATACTTCTGTGCATGTGCAAACAAGCATCGTGATGCGCCGAAGGCTCCATCGTTTAATTCAGAACAATTAAAAGAATAGATTTCTAATGTTTCATTGTGGGTTTCCGGGAGACTGTCTTCAATACAATGACTAGCAGTGAATACTGACGGTTTTGTACCGGTTCCAACTACTGCGGAGGAGAGGCATTGGACCGAGCGCGTGATATTACTGATAGAAAGAGTACCGTTTCAGAAGCGAGCAAGGAACAGAAAGCTTGTTCTGAGTGTAGTTCCAAATCAGTCATTGAAGACATAGCTAGGGGCGAGCAGGTCTGCGGTGGATGCGGACTGGTGCTATCGGACCATAGGATTGACACCGGTGCAGAATGGCGGGCTTTCAGCTCTGAAGAGAGCAATGCTCGTAGCCGCGTCGGAGCGCCGGTTAGGTATACCGTCCATGACAAAGGCCTCTCGACTGTGATTGATTGGAGAGATCGAGACACATCAGGAAAGAAACTCAGTCCTTCGAGGCGTTCTGAGATTTACCGACTTAGAAAATGGCAGATACGGTCTCGTGTTCACAGTTCAATGGATAGGAATTTGGCACAAGCAATGTCCGAACTTGAGCGTCTATCCTCCCAACTGGGAATTCCTGGTCCAATCCGTGAATTGGCAGCGTTGCTGTATCGTAAATCAATCATCAAGAAACTAGTGAGAGGTCGGTCTATCGAGGCCATGGTTGCAGCAACCCTGTACGCGGCATGTAGGATCAGACTGAAACCTCGTCCTTTGGATGAGATTGCCGATGCATCCCGTATCGATAAGAAGAAGCTTGGTCAGTGCTATCGATTACTTCACCGGAGTCTGGCCATCAAAGTACCGCTGAGCAACCCAATTGACTATATCTCCCGTTTTGCATCTCAGTTGTCCCTATCGAGCCCAGTACAATTGAGAACTGTGGAGATTCTTCAGCAAAGTAGGAATATCGGTCTCACAATTGGTCGCGACCCTCTAGGTTTAGCGGCTGCAGCTATCTATGTCGCTTCAATCATGCTTGATGAGCGTAGAACTCAGCGTGAGATTGCTGAGGTCGCTCGCGTCACTGAAGTAACAGTCCGGAATCGATACAAGGAAATCGTGAAAAAGCTAGGAATCGACTCGATGATTATAGGAATGCGTTAGGACTAACTTTCATACAACTTCTGCCATCAAACCGATAGTGGATAGACCGTTGCCCGAAACTTATCCAATCTTGGACATGATATCCTGTGATCGATGTTCGGTTCCTGATTCATCGAGGCAGCGTCAAGCTCCCGAAGGACCTTTGCCGTCTTACGACCTCTCCAGCAGGCGTTTATCGTCTCCGTGCAACTCGCGGCGACTGTAGATTGATCCTAGGACTTGGCTCTCGTCCTGGATTGACACTACAGCTACTAGTAACTTGTCTTTGAATATAAGCCCCTGCAGAAAAGATGGTCTTTGGTTAAAGAGATGTCCAAGATTGTCCAAAATCATTGCAGCTGGTTACGACCCCCCCGAAGGGGTTACCCGAGATCGTTACCTTCTTCCTCTTCTCTGGAAAGTCCAATCTATTTGGACCATTTCTTCTGGGAATCCTAGCTTGGCAAGTACCCCTTGGATGACTCCTCGGTGGTCTCCCTGAAGTTCGACCTGCCCGTGTTTTGCGGCTCCACCGCAGGCAAGCTTACTTTTTAGCTTTGTTGCCAACTCGCCTATATCGATATTTTTATCGAAGCCGCTTATGCAAGTGGTGAGTCTTCCCCACTTGCGTCTTTCAACAGTTACAGCAATCCTTGCCTCTTCCTGTGCGATGGTTTCGCAGACACACAGGTCCGTAGGCAATCCGCAATTTGGGCAAATTCCGCCGTCGTCGTCGCTCACTCAGCATTATACTCCTTAGTTTTGACTAAATTATTGTGCCGGACTAGGGTTTGTTCGTAGCGCCTTAAAAGTGCTATGAGTAAGTGCAAATTTGTTGCTGGGTAACAGTAAAGAGCCCGCTACTAACACAACACATGTCAATAATGTCGGGTCGTGTACTAATCGTTGATGCCCTGAGTGCAGGCTCAGGACAACGAACCAGCTCCAGAGATTCCATCGGATGTGGTCCTCGTGCGGTTGCTGGCGTGTTTGAAAAACATGGAATTCAGTGTACCATTCGTAGAGTAGATGAGGTTCTCCCAAAGAGAGGTGCTCTGAAACGGTTTGATCATCTCGCAGTAAGTGCTATGACCATGGACCAAGTCGCAGTTCAGAAGATGGTCAAGCTCTGGAGACATTTTCGACAACAAGGCAGGGTTCTTCTTGGCGGTCCAATTGCGGCTGATCCTGAAAACATACTCAAACAGATTCGGCCTGATGTCCTTGTTATTGGTGAGGGTGAAGCCACTCTTGATGAATTGCTAGAGAGCAATTTCCTAGAGGAAGATGTAGCACTCGCCGATATCCACGGGATTGCTTTTCTTGAATCAGACAAACCTAGAATTACCAATAAACGCGATTTGATCTCAACAGAAGAACTGTCAGAGAGATTCTATCCATCAACTTCTAGAATCATTGATTACAATGCCTATCAAGCCTGTAAGGTCTATGTTGAGATACTTCGTGGATGCTCGAATTTCAGGAGGACAAAGTACCCACTTGCTGATGGCACACTGTGTTCAGAATGCAGTAATTGTGATTCCGAGGATTCTTCGAAACGAATCGAGTGTCCTGAAGACATTCCGCCAGGATGTGGTTTCTGTAGTGTTCCAGGTACCTGGGGGTCTCCCCGTAGTCGATCTGCTGATTCCATTCTTAGTGAGGTTAAGGAACTACTTGACCTGGGTGTTCACCGAGTGATACTGGAGGCACCCGGCTTTTTGGACTACATGCGCGGAACCACGCCCTTGACAAACCCGTGTCATCCACCAGCAAATTTGTCTGCGATTGAAGACCTTCTTGGTAGATTAAACTCCCTTCCTCAGGTCTCTGAAGGGAATGTTCACATTGCTATTGAGAATATGAAGGCATGCCTCTTCACTGATGAGGTTGCAGAAACAATGAAGAAATCAATGAGATCTAGCTCTCCTAATATCGGCCTCGAGACCGGGTCTGAATATCATATGCGTCAGATTGGAAAGTGTGGAAGTCCAGAAGATGTCGTTCGTGCAGTCAAGGTTGCAAAAGCTCATGATATGAAACCCTTTGTTTACTTGATATACGGTCTCCCTGGTGAGACCGCTGAGACAACCGAGCAATCTGTTCAAATGATGCGCAGTGTGAGTGAAGCCGGTGCAGAGAGAATAATCCTGTATGGTTTTCGATCATTGCCAGGCTCTGCCTTTGCAAAGTATCCTGAGTCCTCTCTCAAGGACGAATTCGGACAGATTTTACGGACCGAGGCTGAAACAATCAATCTTCAAAAGAAGGAACAATACCTCGAAAAGGTGGTGCGAGGGATAGCTGCAGAGCCATCAAGGACACACCACGGATTCACCATGATCTATCCCCTTGAAGAGGGACCGCTTATGACAGTCCCGGGTGGATTTTCAGCAGGTACTCTCCTCTCTGTCAAAGTTACAAGCGTACTAAGCAGTGGTCTTGTCACCGGAGAAGTCGTGGATGAACCTTCACACGACTGATATGTCCTAAGAAAAGCTTCATATGGACTGGTTTTTTTTAGGGATAATTGGAGCTGAAATTCAATTTGGTGTACATGTGCCACAAATGTAAGAAAGAGGTAACCCCTGAGGGTCTCAAAACTCTCCCTGGTGTGAAATGTCCATACTGTGGAGGCAGAATTCTGTACAAGCTCCGTCCTCCAGTCGTTAAACGTGTCAAGGGTGTCTAGTTTTTTACTGCCCTAATTCAAGGTCTGTATATGTTGTAAATGACAATTGCAAATGATGCTAGGAAAAGGAATATCAAACAACATGCCGCTCCCTTGATTTTTAGAGTGCGTTTCATTTTCAATCGACCTCTTCGCCAATCAGTATCCTTCCTAACTTAGTAAGACCTTCAACACCTCTTATTTCACCATCGAAGAGCGGAACCTCTGTTAGGTCCATATCTGAATATAGCTCCTGGATATCTTTGAGATTGGACTGTTGCATCTCGAACCTTTTGGAACAGAAGTCACATGATGGGTTCGTAGGAACAAGCTGATTGATGATCATATGCGTTGCAGGAATGTGCCAGGAATTTAGGCTTGTGAGAAGTCTCTGAGTTTCAAAGACTGCCATAGCTTCAGGAATCATAACAACTACAAATTGTGTTGTATCTGGATCGGAGAGCTCAATCCTTGCGGCGCGAATCTTATCCTTAGTCTGTTGGATCATCTGCCATGAATTATCCTCTTGATCATCACCGCCTAGCATTCCTCGAAGCGACCCCATCATTGAACCGAGTCGCTGGCGCATAGTGAGAATCTTACCAAGCCAGCTATCAAGAAGGTCTGGTAGTTCAAGCAGTTTGAGAGTGTGACCTGTGGGAGCAGTGTCAAAGATTATACGGTCATAGGATGAGTCTTCAATAAACTCGAGGATCTTCCCAAAAGCCATTGCTTCGTCTGAACCTGGAGGTGCCATTCCTGTCATATCTCCCATCAAGCCTGCAGCCATTTGTGCCTCTGGACCAACAGCACCGTCACCCATTACTTGTTGGAACTCTTCCATCCCTTTCTCAGTGTTTATCTCCATCCCCCAAAGATTGTCGAATCCTTCAATTAGTATAATCTCCCCGCCGGATAGATTTTGGTCAAAGCTATCACTGAGACTATGTGCTGGGTCAGTGGAGAGCACAAGCGTTCGGAAACCATGCTGCGCTGACAATACTGCCATTGCACCAGCACTACTAGTCTTTCCAACCCCGCCTTTTCCTCCTGAGAGGATAAACTTGACTGTGTCCTTGTATATTATGTCCCGTAAGGTCATTGGCCTGCCTCTATGGCTCCGACCCTCCGTGAAGTTATTTAACTCTTCCATAGACCATAGGTTAAAGAAGCTTGAAGAATAAAACGATGGCTGAAGCACGGTAATCCGCACGCTTTACGCAAACTTCTTGAAGGGCATGCATGAACCCCCACAGGAATACTCCCGAGGAAAGTTGAATGTCGTTTCCACAGGTCCGAACTACTGCACTGGAGTTTCCTGCCACAGTCTTGAAACTACTAGGAATAGAGGTTCCTGAAGGACTCTTTCCTCCAAATGAAGAGTTACTTCAGAAGTTCAACCCAAAGTCTGTAGTCATTATAATGATAGATAACTTCGGACTTTTCGAAGCAGTAGTGTACAAACCTGAAGCACTCATCAAGAACATGGAGGTCTTGGCGCTTCTTGAAACTACTAATCCATACGCAATACCACTCATCAAAAGACTCCTGAAAGGACACAGAACCGACTTCCATCTCATCCAATATGTCAAAAACTTCGGCAAGGCAACTCAGGTTATTTGTAGAGAGGAAGATATGGAAATTTGTGGATTCGACGAGGTCTATACTGTACGTCCCCGTGATGACATGGCCACGTATATTGAGGCTACAAAACACATCTTCAAGAATGAACTTCTGTATCTCCACTTCTTAGACTTCGAAAGTCTCTATGCACAATATGGCCACAGAACTCCCCCTAAGACCCTTCTTGAGAAGATTGTCCGGCGGACTGATAACTGGATCAAGGTGCTACTCAAGCAAGCACGAGTGGGCACATTATTCATTGTAGTGGGCAATCATGGTCGGCATCCAATTCCACTCAATTATGAAGGTAAGCTTGCGGAGTGGCGTAAGGCTAACGCTCCTATTGCCATAATGTTCCAGAAACGGACTGAGTAGGAACTACTACGATATCAAAGCAGGAATACCAAATAGAATTGCCACGACTGAGAGTACAAGACATAATTTCCAAAAACTGATTCTTCTTGCCAGTCTCAATAGGACTTCCATTGATGCAAGACCAGTCACAAAAACAATACCTTCGATGATGATAAGATCCAGTGTTCCAACTCCTGAAGGAAGTGTACTTCCCGTGATTATCTCTAGGAGAAGAATAGCCAACACTGCTGGGACACTCATCAGAAAACTGAATTTCATCGCAGTTTCTTTGTCTATCCTCTGCATCAGTAGTGCTGAGATGGTCACTCCTGATCTGCTCAACCCCGGCAAGACTGCCAAACCCTGAACAAGACCTGTAGTGGCGGCTTCTTTGTTTTCAACATCCCTTTCAGTGTCTGCTGCATCCTCTTCTTCTCGTCTGGTCGGAAGGTACAACACAATTGCTGTGACCAAGAGTAAAACGCCTACAAGTATGTTCAGTAGTTCCCCATGTACAGGTGCTAGATTGTCCTTCAGAAAGAAATAGAGCGGTACAGCTGTGATGGCGGTGCTTAATGTAGCAACAAGAAGGATTCTCAAGAGTTTCTTGTCTTTGAGGCTCAATATATCAAAAATGACCCGTGGGTATCGAACAACTACTGCTAATGCAGTTCCAAGATGAAGCCATACTACGAGAGAGATTATTTGATCTGGGGGGACTGGAGTGAAGTTATACAAGAACAAGACAACTTGGCCCTCACTGCTTATTGGAAGCCATTCTACAAGTCCTTGGATGAGGGCTACAATTATCTGCCAGAGCTCCACTATTCCTTTCTCCTGTTGTGGTCGTAGTCCAGAAGAATTAAAAAGCTACTCCAATCGACTCCAGCTTAGTTAGGGTGCACGTAATGGTTCTTGATAATGATAGGTTCATGAGTTCGGAGTTAGGAAACATCACACAGATGTTGGAAGAGCATTTTCGTGTGACTGTATCAGCCAACAAGATAGTAGTCAATTCAATCACTGATTGGCTTGAAGGAAAGAAGTCTATTGACAAGGAAGAACTAGATAAGATCACAGCTCTGGAAGAAAAAGGCGATACCCTGAAGCGTACTATTCTAACTGAATTAGCAAAAGCAAACTCCCTGATGCAGCGTGAGGATCTTCTCAAGCTTGTACATTATAATGACAAGTCCATTGATGGTGCCGAAATCGCATGTTACCACTTGGCCGCCGTTATCAGTCAGTGGACTCCCGATGGTGAATTGAAAGAGCACATAAGGCAGCTTGGAAAGCTGATGAGCTCTCAGGTCACTGAACAACGTGAGGCAGTGCGATTCCTCTCTATCAACATGGAGGAATCTAAGAAACGTGCTGAGGAGATATGCAAAATCGAGAAACAAATTGATGTGGTTCAGAGAATGATAGTGTCTCTATTGTACCCATTAGATATTCCACTGGCTGTGTTGTTAAGATTCCGTGATTTCGTCAATATGCTAGAGGATATAGCTAACTTCAGTGAAGACGCAGCATTAGTCATCCGGACCCTTTCATTAACACTCAACACTTGAAATAGTCGGTGCTATGAATTGAACGAAACTTCCCCTATCGCAGATGCCAGACTTGTTGGCGATAGAGGAATAGTGTGGAACCCCGACCACGGTATGAAACTCTATGAAGAAGGCTACTTTGGTCAACCTGTTGGAATTAGAAAACCCAAGTCTTCTGTTTTTGACAAACCCCTAGAACTATCATTGATTGAGTGTGTATATCTCACGCAACAAAAGCGATTGAATGTTCGACATCATGATGGCGAATCTATTTTGGGCGTTGAGGATCTTCTCAAACTAGGTTCTGAGTGTTTTGATGAATTCAAAGACCGATTTATTGTGTATTCACAACTGCGCGAACGAGGATATATTGTACGGCCTGGACTGAAGTTTGGGACCGATTTTGCTGTATACCTACATGGTCCTGGAAAAGATCACGCTCCCTTTCTAGTGCATGTGATTCCTCAGAGGAAAGGTGTTGTTCCACTTGATATTGTTCGTGCAGGCCGCCTGGCAACAAGTGTGAGGAAGAAATTCATCATTGCCACAGTCAAAGAAAATGGCGAGATTGCCTACTACTCCTTTGTATGGCATAGACCATAGTTAGACTGACTGAGAAAGTTTTAAGTTCGCAATTACGTTGTTCGTCATAACATCTGGCCCCGAGGATGAATCCTATGGCTGATAAGGCTGAAAACGCGAAGGCTTTTGGTATGCTGTTGGCACAAGCCTGGGAGAATACTCCCTCATTTATCTGCAGCAATGATGACTATATCTACTGTCTATTTCCGTCTGATGACACAAGGACGAAATGGGTGGAGGCGTCACTAACATTTCCTGATGGCACTCTAGATAAGAAGGAGATTGACTCTTCAAAGGCTATAGCTCTTCTTGTAGAAGAGTTGAAAGTTCTACCAACTTATGGTGCAAATACAATAGTCGCAACAAAAGCTCAGCTAGATGAAGTGAGTAATCGACTGGCTTCGCTAGCATGAAAAATATCAAACAACCTACCGGACCGCAGTCCGATTAAGACTTTAATCAAGGATGGAGCAAAGCCGTGTCAGAACCGCATGTTACATGTCCTTTCTGTGGTATGGAAGTCCCAGAGGGCCGTTTCTGTAAGATTTGTGGAAAACCACTTGATACAGAGGTTCCATTCAGTTCTCCAGATGCAGAACCACAGTTTGAAGAAGCCATTGAGTCCTATGTTCCTTCACCTGAACCAGAGAAAATGGTTCTACCTCATTTTGACGTGACGATTGAGGATATGGAACATGAGGCTGCGGTTGTGCTTCTGTCTAGATCCGAGCTTGAGGTTGTAGACCTGGAACTTGATAATATCATTGAGAGAACCAAGGCAACTAGACAAGCTCTACAACTTCAACAAGCCGACAAGCAAATTCTCACCGTCAGAGCAGAAGAGCTTCGTGACGAGTTTGAGAAGGCCAAGAGTCGTCGAAGGGAACTGACTACTGTTTCAGCACCATTGGTCTTAGAAAAGTTACTTGATGCTCTTGACAAAGATGAGGAAAGACTCGCGAAACTTGAAGCTATTTCAGGCACAGTTGACAAAGATGTATACAAGGAGCAACGCGTTGAGATTCTTGGCGCCCTCAAAGAACTTCAATCAAATTTGAAGCACGCGATAAAGACTGCGAAGCAATGGGTGAAAGGAATCAAGAAAACGCTCAAGACACTTGACAAAGAGGTCAGTAGGGTCGAAGCAAAATTCAAGATTGGTGACATATCCCGCGACTCCTACGATTCATCAATAGTCCGTCTTAAGAGAACTATCATGATTGTGGAAGGCGGCCAGGAACGACTAATATCGCTACTCAGGATTGCTGAGAAGAGGTGAATATAAACAAACTTTGGAGCGGTCAGTAATGGTCAGCAACAATGTAGAATGCACAGCTCTGTGTGAGAAATTCATGTGTGAAAAGAAACCCCCTGCTCTTAAGATTAGGAAACAGGATAATAAGAAAGCTGTCTGGTGCACTTGGATCGACGAAGAGTGCGATCAGGGATGGTGTATACATTCTAAGTGCGCGAATCAAAAGATGACGCAGGATGGCAAGTGTAAGCAAACTACTCGTCCTGTTCAGACACAGGCTAGAGTCAAACTTGACGAACCCTACCCGGATGCAATGCCTAAAAATATAGCGAGAAAGTTCAGACAGAGATGACAGTGGTAGAGGTCATTAACAATCAATCATGGCACAATGTCTATAAGTAACACGCAGTTCGCTGTTTAGCGATGGTGAACTGAAGTGTTCAAGGAAATCCGTCCCGAGATGAGAGCGCTCATCTACTTCATGGTTGGAATATCACTCCTAGGAATTGGAATCCTACTTGGTCAAGTTGCTTTTGCCCTTGGCCTACTTCCTGGTCCTATTGCACCAGTTCCCTAGTATAGAGTGATTGGACTTGAGTCGTCTAGATGAGATCCTAAAACTCCTCATGAGCTTTGATGGTATCTCAAGAAAATTTGTGCTTCCTTCTATCATTGATAAACTGAGACAAGAATCTTTCAATGGCAACACTCCGCACGGTCTAGGGGAGGACTCTGCAGCAATAGGAACGGGGTCTGATGAGATTGTACTTCTGACCACAGATGGGATTGTTGAAGACCTCTGTCTGAACAGTCCCCGAGCAGCTGGGTTCAATGCAGTCCTTGCCTGTATGATGGACATCTATGCCGCAGGCGGAACTCCAACGTCTTTTGCAGTTGCTCTCTCATATTCTGATCCAGAAATTGGTGATGCATTACTTGATGGACTGATTAGTGGATCGCAGACTTTCAGAGTACCCATTGTCCGAGGACACACAAATCCTCGCTCAAGTTCCACGTATGTTGTCGGATCCGCAACGGGTACAGTGATGAAGAACAATCTTCTCACTGCAGGTGGTGCAGAAACCGGTAATGTTCTTGTGATGTTATTTGACGAAGTCGGACAGAGAGGGGAAAGTTACACACTAGGATGGGATTCAGTCACAGGCCGCTCCTCAGAGGAAGTCAACCAGAGACTCTCCGTAATGAACGAGCTCGCAAGTGAGCAGTTGTTAACAGCTGCTAAGGATGTTTCTGTTGCTGGAGTGATTGGTACCGCTGGAATGATGTTGGAGTACTCCGGATGTGGAGGTACTCTCAATCTAGACTTATTTGATTCATCACGTCCCTCAGATATTCCCTTAGAAGACTGGATTCGAATGTTTATTTCGTTGGGTTTTCTTGTTGCTACATCTGAGGATAATCTGCTGGAAGTAAAACGTATTGCGGATGAGCATGGTCTGTCGATTGCCATCGTTGGTCATGCTGATAACTCCAAAGCAGTCAAACTAAGACTTGGTGATGAAGAACTGATTTTCTTTGACTTTTCAGAAGGCGGAGTCTTCACTCCTAAAGATACGAATGTTTGATATCAATGAGCATAGTTATAATACCTGACAACAGGTAGTGTACTTGAAGTGTCGCAAGTGTCAGAGGATAAGATTTGCAGTATATCAGGATGCAGGAAGCCTTCAAAGAGGTCTATGAAGAGAGATAGGATATCTGAGAGCGTCACAAAATCCAATCTAAAGGTCAAAGATGCACGGTCAAGAACTATCTTACTGTGTGCCGATCATTGGAAAACAGTGAAGAAAGTCTTCAAGAAAGACACGAAGGGTGAACGCCTTCGATGGGGTCTCAAGAAAGACACGAAGAGTGAACGCCTTCGATGGGGTCATTAGAGCCTGCAGTTTGAATCCAAAACTTGGTCCTGAGACCTTGTGCATGGAGACGGTTCACATGTGCGCTAAAGATAAACGCAATCTCACACTCGTCCCCGATTACAAACTATGGCTTGAACGGGATGGAGAGTACATCTTTGGACCAGGAGCATATGCGATACTCAAAGCGGTTCACGACGAGGGGACCATAACAAAGGGCGCCAAGAAACTCCAGATGTCATATCGTTACGCATGGGGAGTCATCAAGAAAATTGAGAAGAAACTAGGCGTCATACTCGTTGAAACCTTTAAGGGCGGAACAGAGGGTGGCGGTGGTGCGAGAGTGTCAGAGAATGGTCTGAAACTTATGGAGCTGTATTCCAGCGTCAACAGTGCATTCAATGATGTGCTAGAGGCCACAGATCACCTGGATTTATGAGAATCTCAGGACAATGGCATTATTTGGACAGTGACTCTTACAATCCAAACACATTATACAATCGGGACTATGCATGTGTTTGTATGGGAATCTCCGGATTCGTATGTTCATTGGACACACAACTTCACACACATTACATGTGTCAGGAGTGCAACGTGCCGGATTTCTTCCTATCCCAATCAAGGCATCTCGTGAAAATACACTGTAGAACCAACCTGCAGGACAGAGCCATCTGCAGAACCACCTTGGAATCCAGAATGAGATGAGAAATACGAAGATGACGAATCCCATCTGTACGAGTGGCCATCCCCATTGTGAGAAGTACCAAAGAGTGTCGAGGCTTGTTGGCCATAGCTGATCAGGAAGCAGGACAAACAGTATGTACGCAGGATTCAGGGGTGCAAACGCGTCATCGGCAAAAGGACCCAGAGCGTTCTCAAGGATTTCGCCTACTCCAGTGAGCCTCGCAACCCCAACCCACACAGCAAAGAATGCTACAATGACGAAGATGTACGACTTCACTTTTCGAAGTTCTTCCTCAGTTCCTGGAGTTGGGCGAGTCTTCGTTCGTTTTGGTAGAGTGGCGAAATCTTGGATGGTGCCAATTGGACAAAGCCATCCACAGGGTGCCCTGCCAATAATGATGAGAATGATGAGCATTGCTCCTAGCGTGAAGAATGGAAAGATGCCAGTTGAGAACTCACGTAGCAATGTATCAAAAGATCCCGCAATGACTCCAAAGGGTGCTTCAAGGGGAGCTAAGATGGGGAGTGTTGGCAAGTTGGTCCAGATTGATAGCCAAAATGCCTGTACATTGGGCATATGAAACCAAGACAGTAGTATGTACCCATTAACGCCAATGAAGGCGATAATCTGGACTATTCTACGTAACATTCTAAGATTGAGAAGGAGTCCCAACGGATTCCTTCTAGTACTAGCTTTCTTCGCCTTTTCTTCCTTTGGCTTCTCTTTCTTTTCTTCTAGAATCTCTTCCTCTGGCTCGGACAGTTCTTCGTCGGTTCCAGTTTCGTCGACTCGATCGACATTCTCTGCCATTACTTTCAGTCCTCGCCTAAGGGTGTTGGCGGCGTGAATCTGGGCCTAGATTAAAA
This sequence comes from Candidatus Thorarchaeota archaeon, assembly GCA_019894665.1. GTDB lineage: Archaea > Asgardarchaeota > Thorarchaeia > Thorarchaeales > Thorarchaeaceae > SMTZ1-45. Next base: position 29,348 of record JAGXOC010000004.1, on the reverse strand, counting down.
ACGTTGTGCTCTATTTCTTGAAACCTTTTGGCATCATATTGGAACTGCTAAGAATGAGATGTGAATGATACCATCAACTAAGACGATTTCCACAGTGTATGGTTCTTTGATTCTAGTTGTCAAAATAGGATGATCGATTGATATGTCATGGTTGTACGTTGCTGCCCATGACCTCGGGACTGTTCCGTCATTGCTGAATAAAACCGTCAGTGTGTTCCCGACCGCGGTCACTGTGACTCCCGGATTAACCCATACAGTGATTGTAGTAGTATTGGAAACGCCATTGTCTACGTCTCTCGTTGCGTTGTGGATCTGTTCCACTGCTAGGTGCACCTCTTGCAGTTGTGACGTCGTGTTAATCGTATCCATTGCATACATCAACACTGGTACACCCACGATGACTGCAGTTGAGAGACCTATTGCAATGAGCATCATTTTTTCAAGAGACCGCGATACCATGACTTTCTATCAGACAATGGTCCCAATAAACTACTCTAATGCACCATCTGGATTGTGAGCAACGTTATACAATGCACGTGTGACACGACCAAGAGTGGTCGAGAAAAGCGCTTTTGTTCCTCAAGCGACACTTATCCCCATAGCTACTTTGTGATGAATGCAGCCATGGTGCTTCTAAAAATGACGTAGAAGCAGCACCAACCAAACTCTATGATGAATGCGACCAAACTCTATAAGGAATCTAGCTAATAGATTATCAGACCCTTGAGGGAGGCCAAGACTGTTGGATGCTTCAGAAGATATGGTACAGGTTTCACGTAAACTGAACTATTCCATTGATGAGTCTGCGACAGTTTTCAGAATCACTTGGTATTCGGTTGCATCAAAACCCAATGTGATATTGGATGAATATAGTGAAGCCGAGAGTCAGGTATTCAATGGTGCGGCGAAATTCTCTCTTCGGATTGCTGGCGAAAAGGCACGTGTCAACATTTCAGTTGACGGAGCTAAATCATCTGTCCGCGTTGAAGCGGAGGGCAAAGATGAGGTTGCTGTAGGTGTCTTTCTAGATGATCTTGTTGGCTCTGTGGACGATGCTCTATCGAAATACGACTCCCTGCCCAGTGACGACCAAGCGAAGCTGAAACGTGCTCTTGTGGCAAAGACCTGTTGGGATAGAGTGGTCCGTGAGATTCTCAATAAAGCCCCCCTCAATAATGTTTACGTCCAAGTAGCCCACGGTCGCGAGATGATGATAAAAGCCGTTGAAGGTGATGATGGAATTCACCCGCTCACTTTGACCACATCTGGCTGGCTTTCTAAAATCGAGTCTCTACCTCGTGATGAAGCACTACCTGGAAACATTGCTTCGGATCTTGCAAAGAAGAGCATTGAGTGGAAGAGAGAGACCCAAGAAGTGATAGGTCGTTACCTTTAGATTTGGGATGATTCGGTCCTCAATTGAATTCTTACAATCTTTTGGCCTCCTTCAGGGCCGGTGGTCTGGATCCGTTGACTTCAAATCCAAGAACGTGCAAGAGTTGAGAGTTCGATTTTCTTAGGAGGCCGCCATGGATGAACTGGGTCATCAGAATCTAAAATCTGCTAGATAGTCTCAACAAATGAATTCTAGTGTATCAAAAAAGAGAAGAAAGTAGTTGGGAGAAATCCCAACCACTATGGTTTGATTGTAATTTTGAGACTGTTTGCTAAGTCCTTGTATCTGTTACGAACAGTCACTTCAGTAACATTTGAAGCCTCAGCAATCTCTCTCTGAGTGCGCCTATCATCCTCGATAATGCCTGCAATATAGAGTGCTGCAGCTGCAAGACCACCGGGGTCCTTACCTGCTGTGATACCTTTCTTGCGTGCGTCGTTGATGATGCTCATCGCTGTCTGAACAGTCTTACCGTCAAGATCGAGGTCTGCTGAGATCCTTGGCATAAGGTCGTTTGCAGATGGAATTGGAACCTTAACATCAACGTTACGCAGGATAAGGCGTACACACTGACCAAGCTCCTTCCTGTTGACTCTTGCCTCTGTGACAATCTCATCAAGCTGCCTTGGGATTTTGTGAATCCTGCAAGAGAGATAGATGGTTGCTGCTACCATGCCCTCGATGCTTCTACCCCTAACGAGGCGTTTGCTCAGGGCTTTCCGGTAAATCAGTGCAGAGGTTTCTTTGGTTTCGTGGGGAACTCCAAGCTGTGATGTGAGTCTGTCCATCTCACTCATCGCAATACTGAGATTCCTGTGCTGAGAACTATGCACCAGAGTTCTGATCTGCCACTTTCGCATCCGATAGATTGCTGCACGGCTGCTAGCGGCAATTGCGCGTCCATTTGCGTCTCTGTCGCTCCAGCTGATGGTTGTAGCAAGTCCTTTGTCTGCCATTGTCAAAGTCATTGGTGAACCTGTTCTTGCCCTAGCATTTCGCTCTTCAGCAGTGAATGCTCGCCATTCAGGTCCAGTATCTAGGATTCTCTCTGTCATCACACATCCACATGAAGTGCAGATGTGTTCACCACGTGTCAAGTCTTGGTAAAAATCACTACCACCGCAAACTGAACAAATTGCCATTCCCTTTCGCTGGTTCGTTGCGGATTGTGCCGGTCTTGCCATTTTTTGAATCACCTATTTACTTCCTCTTGAGATATGGCCGCGCGCATGCTTAATCGAAGGATATGCAAAATCACAGCCCAAGAAGGATGCTTCCCAAAGCGCTATTATTTGCGTATATAAATCTAAGCATAAGTGAGCTCTTGTATTACCGTTCTCTCGATTTTTTTCAAGAAAACATCCTATCCTCATACATACGTATGGACAAAACTACTGTAATCAGTCAAAACGCCTGGCAGATGAGATTTCTCTCCGCAAAAAATAAAAAAGGGTCAATTAAGATTCCGTGAAATATAAAAGAAAATATGGGAGAGGAGAACGCCAGATGCGAAAGGATGTCTTGCTGTGTGGGGACAGCTAGATCAAGGAGATGATCGGACGTTCATCCTCATAGTTAGTTGCGTATTACTCCAGACAAGACATCTGTTTGACAGCTGACTCTGGGATGATGTGGATGTTATCGTAGTACTCTGTGTCTTCGTCAACAACCGTTTTCGAGAGAGCCAGTTTCAACATTCCCTCACTCTTACCGAGCAAGTATCCTGCCATGTATTGGAGTGGGATGCGCATCGCGTCAGCTTGCTCCTTGGACATGGCACAGCATTCAACTCCAGGACTCTCAAAGATGACTTCGATTGTTTTGTGGTCATCACAAGCTGCATGACGATTCAATTCCCTCGTTCTCTCCGTAATCCTTGACTTTCCACTGATGCTTTCCACTCTCGAATGATCGTAGTGGAATGGGTCTCCAGTAAGGCGGTGAACTGTTGGTGAAAGGAATAGGGTCTTTTCAGACAGTTCAGTTATATCATCAGTTCCTCCATCGACAAATCTCTTGTCTTCACTTTCTCCAACTAGATAGCGAATTCGGTAATGCTTGGCATCCACTCTCTTTTTCTCTTCACCTTCATTCACGGTGACCATTGTGTCGTCCCACATCTCTACAGGAGAGAAGGGGTTCTTGCTTGCTTCAATCATCTATTATTCACCAAATGGGAATTAATTAACTATTGTTATATACACAATAGTTAACTTATAAGGTTAGTGACATGAGATTCGAGTAGGCATTGAAGGGTTTTTACAATGATTGAGTACCTAATCGTTATCCTAGCAACCACGTTATTTGGACTACAGCACAGTGGGATTTCTGCTCTACGTGTCAAGTCGAGAATCATTGACAGATGGGGTAAAGAGGGTTACGCTAGAATATTCAAAACAACCAGCATACTCACTCTACTGATTGCATTTCTATCAATGAACTTCTGGAATTGGATCTACTTCATCACACAACCTGCATTGATTCAACCACTCTTCTTTATACTTGGAATTCTATCAGGTCTAGGAGGAGTAATTCTGTCAATGAAGGCAACTCGAGTGATATCAGTCAGTACGGTCGCGGATATGAGAACGGATCGGAAAGCAGAGCTTGTCACAGATGGAATCTATTCACGAATCCGACACCCATTGTACTTGGCAACAGTCTTGGTGTTTTCTGCTCTAGCATTCATCTACCCATTTCCAGTTGTTATCGTGTTTTCTCTGAGTATGATTATTTACACTATGATCGGTGCATATTTTGAAGAAAGAAAACTAGTGAAGCACTACGGTGACGAGTACCTTGAATACAAGAAGACTGCAGGTTTCATCCTTCCGAAACTACGTTGAACGTGATTATCCATCAATCATTCTCTGAATCTTTGACAGGTGCCTTGAGCGTTTCGCCGAATCTGGGGTAATCTCGTGCAACTTTCCGTTCTCAATGTGGAAACGATTTACCACACCTGCTCAATACAGATGTGCATTACTCCTCTCACAGGTTCAGCGGTTCACCAGAGATAGACAAACAACTCTTGTCCAATGTGGAGGACCTGCTGCATTGATTAAGATTATCAATACGAACTGGATCCCATTTTCTGCATTTCTGCACTTATGACACTATCACAGTATGAACAGACCAATAGATTGACGAGTGGAAGGTGCTCATGCAGTCGGTCCAAACGTGACTTGAAGGCTATTCTGATGAATCTTGGCATCTGTTGAACAAACGTTTCGATTAGGGACCAGTACTCGTCATCAATTTCAGACACAACTATTCCCGCGAGTTTTATCCTCAATTCCTCAGAACAGTACGGGCATTTTGGCATGATCATTCTACTCAACTACGCATATGTACTCTTGCACAGTTTGACTAGCCATCAAGCATCTTCTGAATCTTTGATAGATGTCTGGAACGTTTCACTGCATCTGCTGTGATCTCATACAGTTTTTCCTTCTCTATGACATAATGATCTGTTTCTATATGAGATGGGAAATGTCGCTTGATATCTTCTACAACATAGAGCAACTGAACACAATGGGGGCTTCCATCCACTGTAAGAGTCGTCACCCTTTTGATATCAGAGTACTTCACAATAGATCCAATCTTGAAACCTGCTTGATTAACATGCGTTTCTTCAAGACAGACATGGAGGACAAAGTGGCTCCCATCTTTCTCAGAGATCTCTTTCACAATGTCTGGAAATCTGTCCATGCAACTACCGACAAGTAGCAGATTTTGCTTCTCCCAAAGATGTCGGTCTCCCACGCTAATCCGCATGAGTTGTTATGTTACCCCACAGTCGTCGCTGACTGTCACCATTTCCTTCTCTTTGGCATTGAATCTTCTTGTTCACCTGCTACAGAAGTCCATTGGTCACCGAGCGGAGCAGCAATACGAGCGATCATATCGCCCTCAAACACATAGTTGGTTCTACTCAGAGAGATTACTGCCCCGTCAAAGGGTGTCATTATCTGATTTTTGTCTTGCACGTGACCTAGGACATCCCCATTCTTCACGGATTCTCCAAGATTGATGGTTGGAACAAAGAAACCCTCAGTGTCCACATTTACTTGCTGCAATCTTCCCATGAGGGTGTTTGAGGCTTCTATCTTTTCTCCAGCAATCATGTCCTTAGTGCGTAAAAGATTGAGAATTGCCTCTCTTACTTCAGCTGCAGCCTGCGAATCCACTTGGTCCGTATCACCCCTCATTTCAACGGAAACCGCAGGTATCCCCTCATGTGCTGCTTCAGTCGTGAGGGCACCTCTCATCCCCGTTGATTGAACAACGTATGGAAGACCAATCTGTGAAGCAAGATTTCTAACATGTATGTAGTCTCTGTGCATTGCGACAAGGTGGCTTGTACAGTTCTGCCAACCAGTACGGAGATCTATGATATAGTCTGCCTGTGACGCTCGACGCCAAATCTCCCATGCCGTTCTCTCTGTTACTGTCCCATACTCGCTTCCTGGAAAAACAGTATCAAGGTCCTTGGAGTCTAGTGGTGATACTTTTGCACCTAGACGAAATGCAAGGGGGCTTGCCACTGGAAGGAAGGTTACAGAACCATCGATTCTTTCCAGACCCTCAAGATGTTTCATGATGAGATAGCTTGCATAGATGTCTGTGGCCGAACGACCGTTCATGGCTGCCAAAATGAGTACATTTGGGCGCTCTTCTCCGAACGTGTAGTACCCAAGAGTCGTACCAGTCTTGGGATCAATATCTACAGCATCAACCACCGCCTTAACCATGACAAGACCTTCTTTCAAATGATGATTTCAACAAGTGGTGCGAAAATATGAAGCAGTGTAAGACTTCAGATCCACTCTGGCTTACAGTTGAAGAAGAAGATATCTGACTTGAATTCCTTTTCTAAGAAGAAATCATGTCGACTCAGTGCGTATTTACTCTCCAAAGGGATGTGTGGGTAATCGAAGATATCAGTATGTCCACACATCTCAGGGTTTCCTATCCACGCAGTAGGCGTACCCAATTTCACGATGTCTATCCCAGTTGTAGAAAGATATGGCTCCCAACACATGATTACGAAAGGCGGAGAGTATTTGTTGACGGCTTCTATCGCATCTAACGTTTCTACCCACTTTGGGTATCCAATGTTGTAGCGTCCATCTTTGTTGTCCGTCGCAATACACAGTCTTTTAATCAATGGTCTAAGAAATTCTGTTAGCCGTCCATCACCACTCATTACTTCTAAGACGGGTGGTTTTTTCCTTCTTCTACCCACAGCTCTGCTGATTATTACAGCCAGTTCCTTGACAAACTCCTTATTGAAGATCTGAAAGACCCATCTGCCTGCGATATTCGAACCATTACAGTATGCCTTCACATTTCCATTCTGCTCAAGTTCTAGGAAGAATCGAATAACCTCAGCGTAATGTAGGAGTTCGCTGTGAATGTCAATCTGTTCTTCAAGGTAAGTCAATGGCATCTTAGTGTCTACCTATGCTATTCATTCGCTGTCGGTTCAAAATCCTTTCTCTATTCGTCTATCTCTTTGATTCAAGTACAATATCCCAATGACGACAACGATGATAGAACCAGATGCAAATCCAACCCAATAGAGCTGATCCCTTGTTGTAGGGGTTAGTGAAGTTGTATTTGGAGGAGGATAATATTCTGTCAAAAACTTCCGTGTAATAATATCCGAAACTGCCCAGTTTCCAAGAGTGTCACTTGCGTAGACCTTCACAAAAATACTAGTTCCATCTGCCAACAATGGAACCATAGCCGTCCACAATTCAATTTGGTTTCTTACCATTGTGACATTTCGCCACTCTTCATCGAATGAGGTGTTATACGCGAGTATTGCTTTTGAAACACCTGAGTTGTCTTCTATGTATGCTTGTACCCGAATCTCACCATCTCGATTGGGGTAGTATAAATCGTCCTGAAACAATGTAATATCGGGGCCACTAGGGACTTCAATATACACAATCGTATATTCTGTTTGAGAAAATCCATCCGCGTAAAATACAGTAAATCTGTATGGATATTCACCAACATCCATGTGTTCCAAATAAAGTGAAAGTGTAGGCAAGGATGCAGGCCATTTCCCTTCATTTTCAAGGTGATAAAATTGAGAATCGTCTTGTCTTTCTAGAGTGTAACTGATTGGAGCTTGACCCGTATATGTCCAGTTCAGAACACGACTTTCCAACCCAAATTCAAAGTTAGTGATTGACACTAGATTGATTGCTGGAATGATGTATTGTCGTGGAAATCGGTCTACACTTCCAGCTGCACCAGGTATAGGATAGGTCCCACTTCCGTCGTAGGATGTCCAGTAATTTCCAAGATCACCCCCATTATCCCAAGCATTATTAGATCCCTCATCAAGCACATTATCACACAAAATGAAATTAACATAGAGGATGTTATCAGCCGCTCCGTAAATCAACTCAATACCATTGTGGTTTTCTGATACATCTCTAACAATGTTTCCAATCAGCTCACAGTCGTATGAGTTTGCTATAATGAATCCTTCTCCAAGATTTTTCTCAGCTCTGTTTCCATTGAGAATATGATTAATTCCCACCCAGACGCCAAAACCCATGTGGGTGCGTGTTGCTATGTTGTTTTCAATGAAACAATCGTTTGAAGCTCTGATATAGAAACCATTAAGACAATCATCAACCCAATTATTCGTCACAATACAGTAACCTGAATTTTCAAGATACACTCCTCTACCCTTGAAAGAATTGATGCTATTTCCATTAACAGTACAATCAGTAGATAAGTTTAGCAGGATTCCTCCAATGCTGCTACTGCCTGTAATAAATGGTCTACCTCTGATGAAGTTCCTCGATATCTCCACATAGTCTGAACCATACAACCTTATTGCATGAACTCCACTTTCATATGCAATATCAGGACGTTGTAATGTGTTATTCTCTATCACAGAAGAACCGCAACTAAGAAGATCTATGCCGATCAGATTGAACGTGATATTATTTGATAAGATAGATCCGTTTCGCACATTGGTTAATTCGATGACCTTTGTATTTGCCCCCAGATTAGTTAGGGTGCAATTGCGAATAACAAAATTTGACAAAGTATTACTTATTGAAATACATGTCTGATTGCTTTTTATTATCAGGTCCTCAATGACGAATGGAGTAGACAATGATCCAGTCCCTGGCCATCCCTGGTTAGTGAAATCAGCATCTGAGGTGATGACAACTGGAGTATCAGAAGAGATTGAAAAGATCTCATTGGATCCAGGTCCATCTGATGTTATTTCTCCCTGAAATCTTATCGGTCTGATAAGCGTGACTAACAAGCAAAAAGTTATGCAAGACACAATCAACATCTTTCGGAGGTTGCCCATCCTTTCCACAACACATTCTAGGGTTTGACACCTTATCTATTCTCTCATCTTCTTGGGTCGAGTGGAGTTGACCATAGGGCTAATAAGGGCGACCTAACACAACTGATGAAGAGAGTGAACCAGGATGGATTGTGTTCTCAATAACTAACAGACACTCCTTTTGCGAGTCCTTTATAGAGGACACCGTCTTGGAAATTTCTAATTCTTCAGTGTCAAGAGAGGTTACTGGATATGAGTGATTTTGCTAAGATTGAGAAGAAATGGCAGAAACGATGGAGGAAAGACAAGGTCTTCGAGGCCGACCCTGACCCCAAGCAAGAGAAGTTCTTCTTGACGGTGCCTTATCCTTACGTTAACGGTGCTCCGCATATAGGACATGGTAGAACCTACACTATTGGTGACGTGATTGCCCGTTACAAGCGAATGCAAGGCTACAACGTGTTGTATCCCATGGCATCGCACATGACAGGGACTCCTATCCAGGGAATGGTTGACCGGGTGGTAGCTGGTGACCCTGTTGCAATTGAGCAATACAAACGCGACCTCCGTCTCTATTTTGATACTGAAGAAGAAGTAGATGCTCAACTGGCGAAGTTCAAAGACCCTTGGACTACTGCATCCTTTTTTGCAAAGGTGCTCTCTCAAGACTTCGATGCTTTAGGGTATAGTATTGATTGGCGAAGAGAGTTTACGACCGGGGACAAGGAATACAACAAGTTCGTTGAATGGCAGTACTTGAAATTCATGGATAAGGGATATGTCAAGCAGGGTAACTACCCCCTACTATACTGTCCCAATGATGGAAACCCCGTTGGTGAGGATGACTTAATGGAGGGTGCTACTGCCAAGGTCAAGGAGTTTACTGCAATTAAGTGGCCGTTCGAGGATGGATTCTTGGTCGCCGCTACTTTACGCCCCGAGACCATCTTTGGAGTCACCAATATCTGGATCCACCCCACAGAGAACTATGTTTGGGCGAAAATTGACGGTGAGAAATGGGTAATCTCAGAAGCAGCCTCAGAGAAGCTGAAATTTCAAGCAAAGGAAGTGGAGGTCTTAGAGACTTTCCCAGGTTCCAAAATCATTGGGAAGAAGTTCAAAGCAATTCATGATGACCATGAAATCTTGATCTTACCTGCAGAATTTGTGGATGTGAACAATGCCACAGGAGTAGTATACTCAGTACCTGGTCATGCTCCATTTGACTACATTGCTCTGAGAGACCTGTGGGACAATCCTTCAGACCTGCAAAACTATAGCATTTCAGCAGAGGAAGTGCGGGGTATTGAGATAATTGGCATGATTGATATGAAGGGCTACAGTGAGTTCCCAGCAAAAGATGCTGTCGAGAGTCGTGCGATTAAATCACAAAAAGAAGATGAGAAACTTGAGGATGCAACGCAGGAAATCTACAAGGCCGAATTCTATGATGGAGTGATGAAGGACAACTGCCAGCAATTTTCTGGAATGAAAATCAAGGATGTCAAGGAAGACGTCGTTGATTGGTTGCAGTCCATCAATCGAATTGATGTATTCTACGAGCCCGATGAAAAACCGGTAGTTTGCAGATGCGGAACTGATGTTCAGATCGGCGTTTTCGCTGGTCAATGGTTCTTGGACTACACAAGTCCTGGCTGGAAGGAGGAGACCAGAGAAGCTCTAGCATCAATGGAAATTGTGCCTGACACATATAGAGTCCTGTTCGAAAACACATTCGATTGGTTGACCCAGCGACCTTGTGCACGAAAACGTGGTATTGGAACGCGACTACCATTCGATCCTGATTGGATTATCGAATCGTTGTCAGATTCCACAATCTACATGGCCTACTACACCATTGCACATTATATCCGGGACAATAAATTGAAACCCGAACAGTTGACACCAGACTTCTTTGAGTATGTCTTCTTAGGAAATGGAACTCCATTGAAGGTCAGCAAGGAAACTGGGATTGAACCCTCTTTGTTGAAGACAATCCAGAGTGAGTTTCGCTACTGGTACCCTAACGACCAACGCCATACAAATCCAGCTCATATCCCGAATCACTTGAGCTTCGCACTATTTCACCATGTAGCTATATTTCCCAAAAAACACTGGATTAAGCGTATTAGCATAAGCGAGTATATTGTCATGTCCAGTGGGAAGATGAGTAAAAGTAAGGGTGGTATCATCCCATTGGTAGAGGTTCCACGGAAATATGGAGCTGATGTTTTTCGGGTCTATGCCATGTCAGCAGCTGAGCCTTCATCTCTCATGGAGTGGCATGAGCGTGATGTGTCTTCTATGATGGGGCGAACACGACAGTTCAACGAGGTCATGAATAGGTATGCAAAGAAGACTCCAAAGATATTCACCAAGAAAGAAAACCCGAGCATTGCTACACGATGGATTGTTTCACGTGTGAATACGATGGTTAAAAATTGCACAGTCTGGATTGATGGCTTTAGACTACGTGATTATGCCATCAGCGTTACATCCGAGATGATTCGTACAGTCAACCAGTATCTAAAACGTCCTGGAATCCCCAAAGAAGAACGTGATGCCACTATGGCATATGTATGTAACATCTGGGTTCGATTAGCTGCTCCAATAATGCCACACTTGTGTGAAGAGATTTGGTCTAAGATGGGTCGTGATGGATATATCTCATTGACTGATTGGCCAAAGCCTAACAAGAAGCTCATAGATCAAGAAGTAGAAACCGCAAACGAAGTTGTCGAGTCCACTATCCGCGACATCAGAGAGATCATGAAACTAATGAAAGGGACGAAGGCTAAGAAAGTTCACATCTATGTGGCTCCTGAATGGATGTTCAAAGCCATGAATAGCATTCGTGATTCAAACTTGCCTATCATCATTGGTGATATCATGAAACACCTGATGTCCAATGAAGACTTCAGGAAATTCGGCGAACAAGTCAAGAGCATCGTGGACCGTATTGCCAAGGAAAATGGTTTGTGGGATCACTCCTCAAGCTCGAAGAACGAGATGGCTGCATTGAGTGGTTCAGTCAGTCATATGAACTCAGAGCTGGGTATTGACATAGTCATCCATAGTTCTGCAAAGCCTGATTATGACCCACAGAACAAGGCACGATTTGCTTTACCCGGTCGAGTTTCATTATTCTTGGAGTGAGGGAGTCCTCCGAGGGCTCTCTACATTCTTTTCCTTTCTCCAAACATAGAGTGAAAGAACCAATAGATACCCGATGATTGCCCAATATATCGCCCATTCAAGAGATATTCTCATTGAAAATTCAGGTCTTGGTCCTCCCCATCCCTCCCAAGGTCCGTAGAGGAAGAGTGCGAATACGGTCATGTTCACAAACCCTCCTATTGAAAGGGCTTTGTTGACTCTGACCTCTTTTTGAGCAAGAATCGCTATTGCAAAAAGCAAAGTCATGACCATACCACTCAGGAAGAACGAGATCGCAGTGATTGAATGTTCAACTATGTAATTCATGGGGTAAACTCCAACGAGGGCGACCGATATAGCTGAATAGACACCACCCGCTGCCGCAATCTTGCTGATGATGGTGTCAATATAGAGTCCGAGACCAATCATGAAAGGTATGAATAGAATGCCTGTTAGAAATAACCCGATATTGAACATCCAGGCCAGCTCGGAGACACCTAGCTCTCCCAGTTCAGATACCGCATGATTGAACATGGAATAAGCCTCACCTTCGGATCCCACGTAGAATAACTGTGGTGTCGGGATAAAGACAAATCCCACCAGTGAAGCAACCAGACCCCAGAGCGGGAAGTGTTTCTCATCGACTAACTCTCTGAGTTTCATTAAATCAACTCTTCACCTTGGTAGTATGAATCACCTGATAGTTCTACTGGCTAATTTCTTTCATCAAACCATATTATTAGGGGATTAATTTTGACAAATTAAAATGTCATAATTATCTATATTTACTACTTCTGGTAAATCTTGGAGAGATATGATGATGCTAGACATGCGCAGACCTCCTCAGACAAGTCGGCGTCGAGAAATGCACACGATTAAACTTCCTGCTTTGGTTACCTAGGAAACGACCATCGAACTGAATAGAACATAAGAAATCTAAATTTCTAGCAACAGTTTTATGGTGAGGAACGAGTATAGAACAATGATACAGAAACCGAAGGTGGAATAGAAGTGATCATTGCCTTCATCATGGCCAAAGTCGAGTCGACGAAGTCGCGAGCAATTCTAGACCAGGTTAGTAATCTTGACCAGGTTGAAGAAGCTTTTCTGATTTACGGAGCATATGACCTTCTGATCAAATGCGTCTTCAAGACTCCCGAAGATCTGAGTTCTTTCGTTGTGAATGATCTCCGGAAGGTTGACGGTGTGAAAGATACGATAACGAATGTATGCGCCACCTGTGAGTAATTAATCTTGGACTAGGCGTCTCTGCTGAGGCCCAGTCGTTTCAAAGTCTCTTTCAATGGAAGACCTGTTTTTAGATCCCACCCCCGTGTGGTGTAGTACTCATCAAGCATCATATCAAGCTCTACAACCTCACCTGCGGATGGTCCGAGTGGTGCTTTCACTTTTGTGAGTCTATCTGGCAGACAGTCATCTTTTCTTGTAATTCCCACACGCGCGTTGAACAACCTGTTTAGATTGACAATACGTTCACCGATTACTTGCAGGTCCTTTCCGGTCAGGTCAAGCCCATTATGGATCTTTAGAGCCAGAGCAACATCATCGTAGTAGAACTCTGGAGGGATTTGAGTACCGTACTTGCAGAGACCTACGCTTTCCACCATGACCATGAAGTCCTCACATTCCTTGACCATGATTCCCTTGTATTTTGGATTCAACCTGTCTGCCATCTCAGGCAGGTATTGTTCACCAAATCGCTCCTTAATGTCTTCATCAAAACCCGCCTCATCAAGAACCGGAAACGAATAGAGGTGGTCTGCACCTCGAGCTGACGTAACTGCTGCAAGTCCCATCGATTTCTGTGCTCTTGGTTCCTGTCCTGCTATTTCTTGCTTCTTCACTGTCATAACGAACTTCTCAGTTCCCCTACCTATTTTCTGAGCAGCCCTTGCACTACCCTCTGCGAGTACATCACCAAAGCCTTCCCTCAGAGCTATCATCCTTGTCAAGTTTATCATGGATTCGTGATTTCCCCAGCTGAGATCAATGCCTCCAGTGTCCTCAGCCGTCAGAAGACCTTCATCCCAAGCTTCCATCGCCCAGGAGATTGTAGCACCTAATGAGATTGTATCTATTCCATACTGATTCGCAAGATGGTGCCCAAAGAGGACCGATTCCAGGTTATCATTACCACAACGTGAACCCATAGACGACTGGGTCTCGAACTCTGGAGCTCCACCCTCGAAAGCATAGGGTCCTGTTCTCACAGCAGTGTATCGACCACAGCGTTGTAGACATGAGAAGTCCGCCCTTGCTTTCACGAAGTAGTTTTGATTGATCGCATCGCCGCTTATCTTCTCGAAACCATCGAAGACACCTTGTTTCATGTTGTAGCTGGGCAACCGTCCAATGTGCTGCATCAGTTCCAAAAGACTGGTTGTGCCGTACTTGATACGCCCCGGTGTGAACGGGTTTGCCATCATACGTTTGTGGAACACATCTATCTGCTTCAGGTAGTTTTTGGGATCCGCAACATCAAGTTTCCCGGTCCCTCTCACAGAAACTGCTTTCAATCTCTTTGCTCCCATGACCGCTCCTAATCCAGAACGTGCTGATGCACGGTCTCTGTCGTTCATGACTGCTGCAAATCTAACGCGATTCTCACCCGCCTGTCCTATTGACAGAGTCCTGATTCTCTTTCCGTGCTTAGCCTTGAGGATGTCATCAGTCTCAAAGACATCCTTACCCCATACTCCTGCACTCTCAGCATCTAAGAGTTGTACATCTTCGTCCTTGATATTGAGATACACGGGATTCTTAGAAGCACCTGTAAAGACAATAGCATCGTATCCTGCGAACTTTAACTCAGCTCCCCAGAACCCTGCAGCATGGCTCTCTCCCCAGACATCCGTCAATGGGGAAAGACCTGCGATAACATGTCTTGAAGCTTGAGGAAACATAGAACCAGTAAGAAGTCCTGTTGCCATTCCTAGGACATTTTTCTCACTAAGAGGGTCAATTCCCTTTGGGATATGGTCGAAGAGAATTCTTGATAGATAACCCGCACCCAAGAGGTATTCCTTAATCATGTCTTCATCCAAGGGTCGTTTCTCGATGGATCCCTTTGTCAGGTCTACCCATAGGATGTGGCCGCCAACTCCGTGTATCATATTGAATCCTCCTTGTCGTAGATCTCTTCCTTCTGCTGCTCGTACAAATCCATCATACTACCATCCTGGTCTTTTTCCGCGAGCTCGCTCTCAGTCGTCATCCAGATTGCATCTGCGGGACAACGTTCTACACACTGACCACACTGGATACACTTGAACGCCTTTCCAGTGTCGGGATGGATACGGATTGCATAATACGGACATGCCTTGACACACTCTCCATGACCAACGCACTTTTTGTTGTTGATGATTACAACACCCTTGGACGTGCGCATCAGTGCTTGTTCCGGACACGCCTTGATACATGGTGCATCCTCACAATTTCTACAGAAGAGAGGAAAGTCAAGGGCTGGTTCAATTCTCAACACTCGATTCCGTGCCCGTGTAGGACTGATTACTTTGTAGTAGAACATACTGCATGTGTTTGAGCATGTCATACATCCAGAGCATACTCGCGGGTCACCAAATACAAACTTGAGTTCTGTCAAGATTCAATCTCCGATAGGCTTGTTTCCACTACCCATTGCTTGGAACTTTCCATGGCCTGGTTTTATTGTCACGTTGGCCCCGTTGAAGGCCTCTGCGCCCCTGATAAAGGTCATTACGGGCACTCCCTTCAATGTCATCCCCTCATAAAGTGTCCATCCGCACTTTGACTCCATCATATCCACTGTAATCTTTTCTTCCTTGTGCTGGTCAATTATCACGAAGTCCGCGTCTGCCCCAAGGCTGAGGACTCCTTTCTTAGGATAGAGACCGAAAATTCTCGCAGGATTTCGAGAGCATATCCGTAAGAGTTTCGAATATGTTAGTCGTGATTTGTTGATGCCTTCTGACAAGAGAACTCTGAGAATCATCTGGATACCATCAACACCTGACCATGCTTCACGAATGTCCTCAGAACCTGCTTCCTTCATCTCGATAGGGCAAGGAGCATGATCGCTCACCACTGTATCTATCGCACCACGAAGTAATCCTGACCAGAGTGCTGCTCTGTCCTCACTAGATCTGAGGGGAGGGTTCATCTTGCTCTTGGCACCTAGGCGGTTCATATCATCTCGATAGAATACAAGATGATGGGGACACACTTCTGTCGTAACCATGACCCCTCGAAGTCTACCTTTCTCCACTTCTTGCAGGCCTTCTCTGGTTGTCACATGTGCGATATGGAGATGGCCTCCGGTCTGCTCTGCGATATCGATGTTTTGCCGTATTGCTAGTTGTTCTGCTATGTTAGGTCTTGCAAGTGAATGACTGATGGGCGCATCCCACTCATCCTCCATTTCTCTGCCAAACTCATCAAGAATGCCTTGATCCTCAGAATGAACCGTGAGAAGCCCCCCAAATTCAGATACTGCACTCAGGCACTTCACAATGACCCCATTACTTGCATGATAGGGCTCACAGTTGAATGCCTTGAAGGCAGCCACACCCTTGTCAACAAGTGCTGGGATTGCAACATGATTTTCTGAGTTCATCATCCCTGCATAAAACGTGAAGTCAGCAACGCTCATCTCCTCTCCTTGAGCAATCTTCTCATCTACAGCTTTTGTAGTGTCAACTTGATTTGTAAGGGGCATGTCCACGAAAGTAGTGACACCTCCAGCAACTGCTGCCTTTGATCCTGTAGTGAAGGTCTCATGTTCCAACATCGCGGGATCATGAATATGGGCATGAGCGTCGATCAATCCTGGCATCAAGATTTTACCCTCGGCATCAATGACTGTACTAGCTTCAGGTAAGTGGTCATCGCCTGCGATGACGACAATTGTCCCATTTATGACGCCTATTCCTCCCGTAGCAATTCCTGACTCAAGGAGAAGTTTGGCGTTTTTCACAACAAGATCAACAGAACCTCGCGTCTGTTTTCTGAAGGTTGATGTGAGGGTGCTGCTCAATCATCCCCCTCCAACAGGCGGAAATAGAGCTACAGCATCATCATCTTTTAGAACAGTTTCATATCCATCGAGAAGCTCAATCCGTCTACCATTGATCATACACGAGAAGAACTGCTTGAGCTCACCTGTATCATTGTTCAGAACAGTATCCTTGAACTTATTTCCATAAGTCTGAACCAGAGATTGAAGAAGGTCTCCGATGGTCTCTGCTTCAAGTTCTATACTTTTGACTCCTGTAACCTCTCTGACGGTAGCAAAGAATTTCACCAAGACATGGGCCAAGATTTCACACCCAATATACCGAGATGGCGTGTGAGATTAAAACCGTTGCCTTCTAGTCTCTCCCGAGCATAGAAGTTATAGGAATGCTTCGTAGAGTGTGCCAATGGTATTAGAATGGAAATTGTTGTAGTTGGACACCTAAGCAGGGACCTGATAATCACACCCGAGACCAGACAGGAGATGCTCGGGGGTGGAACAGCATATGCAATGCTAGCCCCTGCAATCGGTGCATTTGGTACGGGTATCATCTCCAAAGTTGGACTAGACTTTGATGAATTCTACAAGATATCCCTGATGGCGTCAGGTCTTAATCTGATAGGACTCCACTATGAAGGTGACCACACAACTCGTTTTGTCAATGAATACGATGCAGATGGAGAACGTACACAAAGGGTTGAAGCTCTTGCGCCGCAAATACTAGCCTCCGACTTCACTAAAGAGCATTCTCGAGCAAGTATAATTCATTTCTCTCCGCTCTCATGCAATGAGATCGACAAGGAATGTTTTGACGTTGCACGCGAGGAGGGGGCATTAATCTCACTTGATGTACAGGGCTACTTACGGGCGATAACTAATGACTGCAAGGTTACTTCCCAAATCTGGCCCGAAAGTGACGAGATCCTCAGATTGGTTGACGTTGTCAAGCTACATGACGCTGAATTGAAGACTATCAATGCAGATGAATCTGAACTGTCTGCGGTCTCTCATATTCTAGACATTGGTCCGAGAATAGTGATGGTAACACGGGACCGTAGAGGATCCACTATCTACACGCGAAATACGCAGGTGGACATTCCTCTAGTCTTGTCAAATGCTCAGGTGGACTCAACAGGTTGTGGGGACACGTACGCCATCGGTTTCTTACTCGAATACATGAGGTCCGCAAATGTGACACGAGCAGGACTTTTTGCAGCGACATGCTCTTCATTCAATGTGGAAACCATGGGTCCTTATGATATGCCTGACCGTGTCATGATAGAAACTCGGATGCGTCCCTATCTGCAGGCATGAAAGGAAGCTTTTTTCATCAGCTCTCCGGCCTACTTTGTACAACAAGGGGAACATTATGCTAGGTGACTTGGATGGCCTCATGGAGAAATATGAGATTGATGGACTATTCACTTATGGCAGTCCGTTCAACTCACCAAATCTTCTGTGGCTTACTGGATTCCGTTCTGGTGACAGAATTTTCTATCTTCAGAATAAAGGTGAACAAGGTATCATTGGCGCTCCGTTCAACACACTGGATCGTGTCAAGAAGGAGAGTTTTGTGAAAAGGACCTTTGATATGAGTGAGTTAGCAGTTCAACTTCTTAAAGAAAATAAACCAGTCATGGAAAATAGAGATGTTCTATTTGCCCCCCTCCTTAAAGAACACTTTACCGGGCAGGTAATTGGCGTTCCTGATGAGATTCCCGCTAGTATACTCGTTCTGATTCAGAACCTTGGATATGAAGTGAAAGTTGTCAGTGATCTAATTCCTGATGCAAGAGCAACTAAGACTTCAGATGAAATCAAGATCATCAAGAAAGCTGGGGATGCAACCGTTGGAGCAATTTCAAGGGTTGTTGAGATGATAAAGGACTCGAACGTTGGTGCCAACAAGACGCTCATGTATGATGGCAAACCCCTTACAGTAGGTCAAGTGAAACTTACTCTTGAACACTTCCTGTTAGATAAGAATACAGAATCCGCTGAAGACACAATCCTAGCAGTTGGGGAGAAAGCGTTTGACTGGCACTACCTTGGCAATCCAGATGATGAATTGAAAGCTGAGGTGCCAATCATCCTTGATGTATTTCCAAGACTCAAACAAGAACGCTATGTGGCCGATGTCACTCGGACTATTGTAAAGGGAACCCCCTCAAAGAGAGTAAAAGAGATGTTTGAGGCTGCTCAAGCAGCCGAAGATGCAACTGTGGACGCCCTTACTCATGATACGAAAATTGATGATGTCAACCTCGCTTGCTTCAATACATTGAAACAGCATGGTTTTGACTCTAGACGGCTTAATCCTGATGCAAAGGACGGGATGACCCATGGTCTTGGTCATGGCATTGGACTTGAGGTGCATGAACAACCCAGTATGTACAAGCGCGAGGCCCACTTTGCTGAAGGTCACATTATGGCAATCGAACCTGGTGTTTACTTAGAGGGCATTGGTGGTGTCAGGATCGAGAATGACTACGCCGTGACAAAGGGAAAGGCTGAGTTGCTGACCCGGAATCTTGACGCAATGCTATGGGTTTAATCTGCACTCAATGCATGATATGGACAAACAGAGATACACATGCCACAAGCCTCACAGATATCTTTGTCAATCTCGAAGATGTCATTCTTCTTGTCCACAGTGATTGCTCCGTAGACGCATGACTTAGGACAGAGACCGCACAATGTACATTTCTCCATGTCAACCGTTGGTGGAGGTGTTAGTGTAGCACTCCCATCCATATGACGTAATGCTATTCCCCTGATATCTTCGAGTGAATCATATCCGTGACTATTGAGCCACTCTGCGGTCTGACCAGCTATCTTTCCGTACACCGTGTCTCCCTCTAGGATTGCTGCTGTGCAGACCTGTACTGCGGAGGCACCCACCATTGTGAACTCTATAACATCTTCTCCTGATGCCACACCACCCACTCCGATAACTGGGACCTTGACCGCTCTGGCAATATCTGCGATACATCTCAGGGCAATAGGTTTCAGAGCCACTCCACTCATCCACCCGAACCCATCACTGCTTCCCAACATTGGTTTTCCAGTTTCAATATCTATCCTCAAACAGGGACCATAGGTATTGATGCCAACGATGCCGTCAACATGAGGTTCGAGCGACTTTGCCACCTCTGTAACGTCAACCTTTGGACTGATCTTTGCAAAGATAGGAATATCGACAACCTCTTTCAATGCCTTTGCAATCTCAGTGTGTCCTCCAACGTAATGTGTGCTGAATTCAATGGCATGGACTCCTGCCTTCTCCAGTTTTGGTCCGAGCTGAGAAACATCCTCTGGAGTATAACCTACACTTGCAACTAAGGGTAAACCTGAACTGAGGGCTATTGCATATTCCCTCTCAAGCCATCTCTCAACTGGAAGCTCACTCCAGAGTTCGGTGTTGAGGATGCCTCTTCGAGACCCAACCCTGCCTTCTTTGAGTGCGGCCATATTGGGTCGAGGAACATCTGCAGGTCTGACACTGACAGTCTTTGCAACAAGACCTCCAGCACCGCCTGCTGTTGCGTTCAATAGAGTCATTCCATCTCTAGAAGTTGGACCTGCTGCAGTCATGACGGGATTCTTGAGTTTCAATCCTGCAAACTCAGTGCTGATATCGACCATATCACGACCAAGGACATCACTAACATAAAGAGTTCTCCATTCCAATCTCACATTTCTCTAGATGACTGATTATTCACCAGCATCAATAATCTCGGCAGGATCGATATCATCCAAATCAATGCCAGATTTTTGAAGCCTAATGATTGCGATTTCGTACGCCTTGAGTACATCTGCTTTGGTGATGTAACCAATCATCCGTTGGGGGTCTTTCGGATCAACTATCACTGCATGTCCCTCATCTCGTTTCATCATGATCTGAAGTGCACTGTCCATTGTGCATCCAGGATCAAGATGTAAGAAGTTTGGATTCATGAGTTCTCTGACTTGATATTCACTCCCATCTTCCTTGGGTTCATGGAACAAGTCCTCAGCTACCAATATACCGATAACATTGCCGAAGTCATCCACGACCGGGAATTTTGTATGATGGGTTTTATCAATGATTTCAAAGACCTTGGTGGTAGTCATTGTAGGATGCAATATTGCAGGGTCTGCTGTCATTGCTTCGTTGACTTTTATTGTCTTGAGAGCTGAAATGTGAATTCCACTCTGGATTTTCACTCCTCTCCTGGATAATTTCAAAGTGTAAATGCTTTCAGGCTCAATTAGTGAAGAAACAAAATATGATGAGGAAACTGCTATCATCAAGGGCAGGATCAACGAATAATCAGCCGTCATTTCCATTAACATAACAATACATGTGATTGGAGCTCGCCCCGATCCAGCAAAGAGCGCAGCCATACCAACTAGTGCAAATGCCATAGGTTGCGGGACTGCCCATGGTACAAGCATGGAACAGACCAAACCAAAGGCACCACCAAATGCTGCTCCTATGAAGAGAGTTGGTGCAAACACCCCACCGGACCCACCAGACCCTAAAGTGAAGCTTGTAGCAAAGATCTTCATTAAACCAAAGAGAAGAAGAGCTCCTAATGCAGCATTCCCTAGTAGAGTTGTATCAATGAAAGCATATCCCACCCCCATTATAGCAGGATAGTATGGCTGGTTTGCAGAAAATGCTCCGGAATAAGCGAACACACTTTCCAAGTAAAAGGTACACAATGCAAGAACTCCAGTAAGAAAACCTCCAATTGCTGGAAGGATATATTTCGATGCACGGAGTTTTTCTAGTAGGTCCTCTATGGAGTAGAACCCTCTCATCCAGATGACACTAATCACACCGAGAGTGATTCCCAGAGCAAGATAGAAAACGAGCTCAATTGGATGTCCCATCACAAAAAGTGGTGCTTGGAATGAAACTGCTGTACCAAGTATCAAATCTGCTATTGCTGTGGCGACTACTGATGCCAAAATTACTGGTAGAATTGAGAATCCGACTATTCCTCCTGCTAGAACCTCGATTCCAAATAGAGCTCCACCCAAGGGTGCATTGAAAGTAGCAGCTATTCCTGCTGAGAGTCCACACACCAGAAGTGTCTTTCTCTCTCTTTTGTTAAGATGGAATGCTGTCGCAACAGCAGACCCTGCACCAGCTCCTATCTGTGCAATGGGTCCTTCACGACCACAAGAGCCTCCGGTTCCTATACAAATTGCTGATGCTAGACTCTTTAGAAGCGGAACACGAAAACGTATCTTCCCGTCATGTAGAGCATAAGCCTCCATTACTTCTGGGACACCGTGACCCTTTGCTTCAGGTGCATATCTAACAACGATGAACGCAACAATCAAACCACCTAGGATTGGAAGAACAACCCATCCTAAAACACCTAGAACTTGTGGGATGATTACAAAAACCTGACTGATAATGAGAATAAAAATTCTAAACAGAACAGCAGTAACGCCTGAAACAACACCTATGAATGCTCCTAATATGAAGAGAAAAATCTGACGTTCTATTGTATTCTTTTGAATCATGCCGCTGTTCGCCTTCTACTACGTAAAACAAACAAACTATTGACAATTCACCGACTTTGATGCCTCACTTAAAGATAACCCTGATTAATTGTCTAGTATATCATTACCTGGTCATTCCACGGGGTTTTAGGTCCTCAATCACGAAATCAAGGTCAAGCTCTTTCAGCTTTGCTTCCTTTGGATAGCCAGTCTCTCGGTCACAACCTCGAAACTTGTAGTAGTCATCCAGCATGTAATCAAGGTCTGGGAGACCGCCCTTTGACGGTCCTGTTGGCATTGGGTCTTCCAATAGCCGTGGAGGCAGGGTCTCTTCCTTGCGAGTCACACCGAGCCTGTGATTATAGGCTCTCCTCAGGTGACTGATTCTCTCCCCGGCTTTTCTGACGAACTTTGGGTCTCCCCACTCTGCCATCCCTGTCAGATGAGGTATCACGTTCACAAATGTGTCATAGTAAAAGACTGGTGGCCACATCGTTCCATATTTGCAGATCACCGCTGAGTCTACAATTGCGTACAGGTCTTCCATGTCCCAGACGACCTCTCCTTTGTGGACTGGGGACATGATGTCCAAGATGGCATCTGCTTTCTCTTTGCCAAACCGTTCTATGACAATTTCAGAATAACCCAGTTCTTCCAGACTTGAGAGGCTTCTTAGGTGGTCCGCACCCCTCACATTGGTCGCATAGGTCAATCCAATGCTCTGATGAGCTCGCGGGTCTTGCCCGGATGCTTCGAGACCCTTGACATGCACTGCATATCTCCAAGCCTCGCCTCCAATCATCTCAGCAGCCTTTCTGACACCATTGGCAAGTGTGTCTCCGAATCCTTCACGCCTGGCTATCTTCTCAACAAGCTCAACCTGTGTTTCAGCATTGCCCCAGCTTAAATCCAGCCCGTCAGCATCGTTAGCTGAAATAATGCCCTGTTCATAGAGGTCCATTGCAAAACCGATTGACTTTCCGCAGCTTATAGTGTCCATTCCAAGAAGGTCGCATCTCTTTCCTAGATGGAATATTGATTCGATGTCATTATTCAGACAATTAGAACCGAATGCCATGAGTGTTTCATATTCCGGTCCGCCTATAGGTCCTGTAGAGTACTTACCCTCATTGACACGAATAATATACTTGCATCCAATGGCACATCCGTGGCATGCTTCTTGCCCAATTCTGTACTTCTCAGCGATAGTTTCAGGACCAATATCATCCGAATCTTCATAGAACCCGGTCCAATGATTTTTCGTTGGAAGTCTACCAATCTCATTTATGATAGCAATAAGGTCCGTTGTTCCATATTTTCTCAATGATGATAGTGACTCATTCCAGATGGGGGCTCTTAGTTTCTCCATCTCTTGTTCATTGGCCTCAAGGTATTTGTCCATATCGTGAGCCTCAATTCCTAAGGACCCACTAGCCGCAATACCCTTGACATTCTTAGATCCAAGGACAGATCCCAACCCAGTTCGGCCTGCAGCTCTATAAAAGTCAACAATAATGGAACCATACAGAACCATATTCTCACCAGCTGGTCCGATGACACCAGTTTCCAACGTGGGATCCTTGTGGTCCTCTCGCATCATCTGGGTGGTCACGTCGGTCTCTCTGCCCCAGAGATGAGATGCGTCAAGAAGTTCTGCCTCACCATCTCGAAGTGAGAGATAGACCTGTTTCTTTGAGCGTCCATTGAATATAACAAAATCAAAACCTGCGTACTTGACCTCCGGTCCTAAGAATCCACCCACATGGCTCTCTGCCCACACTCCTGTGAGTGGACCTTTTGCGGCAAACATCATTCTTCCAGAGGGCGAGAACATTGCACCCGTGAGGGGACCGGTTCCAAGAACCAGAACATTATCAGGACCAAGAGGGTCGGTGTCAGGACCAGTTCTGTCCCATAGAATCTTAGCCGCAACTCCACTCCCACCAAGATAGAGTCTTGCCCATTCTTTCTCTAGCTCCTTCTTGTGAACCTTACCTTTAGTCAGGTCCACGTCAAGATAGTATCCAGCATATCCCTTGTATGGAAACGTCATTCTTGAACCTCCCCTGTTTTCATCCCTGCTGTCTGGTAAGCTATGTCGATGTTCTTTCTCCTTGCTTTGAGCCCCTCCTTTTTAGCTTCAACAAGACTGATTGCTTTGTATTCGCATGCCTTTATACAAGCAGGGTCTCCCCAACATATATCACACTTTTTGGCTTTCAGAGTTTTTGGGTCAATCTCGATTCCTCCATAAAGACACGCAGTGACGCAGTTCATGCATCCGATACACACCTTACTGTGCACTACAAGAGTTCCTTTCTCATTATAGGAGATTGCGCCATTCGGGCATGCTTGTTCACATAATGGGACCTCACATTGAAGGCAGACCATTGGAACCACCAGGTTTCGTGGCTCATCTTTCAGAATCTGAATCCTCGATCTTTTTGGATTAAATGACTTAGTGCGCTCAGCAGAACAGGCCAACTCACAGTTTCTACAGCCCGTACATTTGTGGAGGTCAATTGTCAAGAAAATCTTCAATATGGGGACTCTCCGATTGATTGTTCAGCCTTCTCCTTCTTGCGTCGGCCATTTTAAGTTGTTGCCATTTGCCAATACATCTTACCAAAGTATATGAAGAAGTTAAAGAGGAATTAAACGCCCTACCCCTGTTTTATCGCGCTGGTTTGGAGTTAGCAACGAACACTGAAGTGGGATTATGAGCGAGTCGTATGAACGAAAGCCTTCTCCAGAAAGGAAGCCATTTCGTCAAGTAGCTGACATGATGCATATTCCAGTGGTCGAGTTTGATGAAGAATCCATTCTTTGTTATGCAAATCCTCCAGCTCTTGAACTACTCAAATTGAAGAAGGAAAAAATAGCTGCTGGTGTGACAATTCACGACGTAGTGGCCCCAGAACAACAAGACTTGGTGGATCAGGGTCTCAAATTACTGAGCAATGGTGAGCCACCAACTCCAATCTCAGTGAGAGTTGTACGTGGTGATGGAGCCAGGGTTCCAACCCAAGTGTATGCTGATAAAGTAGTCAAGGATGGAAAATCAGTTGGTTTTGTTATGTATACCCTCGACCTAAGTCGAAGGGTCGCAGCAGAAGAAAAGATTGTTGCGAGGAAAGAAATTCTAGAGTTTATGGTTGACTACTATAGCTTCAGTGGTATCATCATAATTGATAATAATTACAAATTCGAATATGTCAACGACAAGATGTGCGACATTCTTGGCCGAAGGAGAAGTGAACTACTTGGTCATGACTTTAGAGAAACATTGCATCCTGATAGCTTTGATTTAGTGACTGAGCGGTATCAAAAACGACAGAGAGGTGAAACTGTTCCCTCTGTGTACGAGGCTCAAAATATTCGCAAGG